>CAMNFV010000007.1 GCA_946537515.1 uncultured Ruminococcus sp.
TTTCTCTGGTGATCGCTGTGTATTCCGGATTGCCGGTCGCCGCGAGAATTTCCGGCAGATATTCCAGCGACATCGCATCAAATCGCTGCCAGTCCTCCGTGAGCGGCAGCAGATCAAGCTGCGCGGCACAGCTCCGGTTCGTGACGAGCTGATACAGCGCATGAAACATCATTTCGAGGATCTCCGGATCGGTCTCGGCGCGTGTTTGCAGGATGAGCGCATTTGCTTTTTCGGTGCATGCGCTGTCGGATCCGCTGCCGTATTCAAACAGATCAGCAATCTGTCCGTAATGCTCATAGGCGAGCGCTCTGCGGATGTTCCGCGCGGTCTCCTGATAACGGGCAGGGGACTCCGGCACACCGAATGCCGCCTGCATGACCTCCGCGATCACATCTGCAATCTGCTCCGCGGAATCTGCAAACGAAATGCGCGCGCTGATTTTCTGTGATTCTGCGTCATATTCATCCTGCGGCGCGTGTGATGCAAGCAGATCATGCGGATCGAGCAGGTCGATCTGCCGCTTGACCTGATCAAATTTGCTCACAGTTTTTCGATCTCTGCAAGCAGCGCCGGGACGATCTCCGATTCCGGCACCTTGCCGAGAATCTGCTCGCCCTTGAACAGCACCGCACAGCCGTCGCCGCCTGCGATGCCGATATCGGCTTCTCTTGCCTCGCCGGGGCCGTTGACAACGCAGCCCATGACTGCGACCTTGATATTCTTTTCGCAGCCGCGGAGCGCTTCCTCAACGGCCTTTGCTGTGCTGATCAGGTCAATGCGCGTTCTGCCGCAGGTCGGACATGAAACAAGCTGGGGACCGCCGCGCTTGCCGATTGCCTTGAGGATATCCTGCGCCGCAGCGATCTCTTCGACCGGATCCGCCGTCAGCGAAACACGGATTGTCTCACCGATGCCGTCGCAGAGCAGTGAGCCGATGCCCGCCGCGGATTTGATCAGTCCCATGCGCGCCGTACCGGCCTCGGTGACGCCGAGATGCAGCGGATAATCGCAGGATTCCGCAGCGAGCCGATAGCAGGCAATCATATTCTGCACATTTGAAGATTTGATCGAAATGACAATATCATTGAAATCGAATTTTTCGAGCAGCTTCGCATGATTCAGCGCACTCTCTACCATTGCCTGCGGTGTCGGGCCGCCGTATTTTGCGAGCAGATCCTTCTCAACAGAGCCCGAATTGACGCCGATGCGAATCGGAATCTGCTTCTCGCGGCACTTGTCCGCAACAGCTTTCACACGATCCATTGCGCCGATGTTGCCGGGGTTGATCCGGATTTTATCAATGCCGGCGTCTGCCGCAGCGAGCGCAAGCTTATAATCAAAGTGAATATCCGCAACGAGCGGAATCGAAACGGCTTCTTTGAGTGCGGGAATCAGCGCAACAGCGTCCTGATTCGGGATCGCAGCGCGAAGAATCTCACAGCCGGCCGCTTCAAGCGCTTTTGCCTGCGCTACCGAACCCGCAATGTCATCGGAGCGTGTGTTAAGCATGGACTGAATATAGATATGCTTGCCGTCGAGCAGACATTGCCCGATCTTGACAGGATGCAGATTTCTCATGATTTTACGTCCTTTCCGGCAGAATCCGATCGGGATGCTGCCTTCCGTAATGTATGTATATGATTCCGGTTCGGGAGCGGTCAGATTTCTTCCTGCTCTGCTTCAGCTGGGGATTCCGCAGTATTGTCATCCGCAGATTCTTCCGGATTCTCCGCAAGTTCCAGCGTATTCAGCGCAGCCGCATTCTCAACATGATTGACTGCCTGCCAGGTTGTCATTTTTTTATACTGCACAACATCCAGCGCATTTGCAAAGCTGCTGTCACCGCTGAGGCGAAGCTCATACTTCCCGTCCGGGAGATAGCAGACGGCATAATTTCCGATCAGATTATTCGAGATATGGTGGATCGGAATGCGCATCATCGTCGCAGATTCGTCGATTTTCGTATGGGAATGCGTGATAATCAGGGCGACAGCACAGACTGCTGCGGTCAGGCCGACTGCAATGGCATATTTAAATGCACCGAGCAGCAGTCCGGCAACCAGGACAACCAGCGCAATTCCGATGCCCTGAATCAGCACCTTTTGGTTTTGCGTGACTCTGCCGCGGGTATCCCAGAGCAATTCATCAGAGATTGGCTCTTTGAGCGGCATTTCCGCTGCCGCAATCAGTGCAGATTCGTCTTCTGTGAGATCTTTGGTGATTTTACGCACAAACGGCGCACGGATGAGTGCATCTTTCATAGCATATCCTCCGGGGTGAATGCATCGACCGGCAGCCATGTGACTGAACCGTGATACAATACGATGATAACAGCGGAGCAGGTGGTATGTCCGTCCGGGAGCTTCAGAACATACTTGCCGTCCGGCTGATAGAATACAAGAAAATGGGTATACCAGGCATTGTTTTCGGAAAAAATGGAACGGTGTCTGTAATAGTGCTTGACTTCATAGCAATGATGCACCGGAATGACCGTATACATCGCAGAATCGTCGATATCAAGCCAGTTTGCACCTCTGCCCTTGTAAAAGAACATGACAACGAAGGCGATGACAGCCGCAAAGAATGCAATCGGCATTACGACTGCCGGATCATTCATTTCGATGCTGTGCCGCCCGGGAAGAATGCCGACCACAAAGACTGCAACACCGATTGCGATGCTTCCGATGATCATTCCGACCGGCGAGAACTGAGAGCCCTCGTATTTCGTGATGATTCTTGAACGGACAAACGAATTGACCGGCTTCCAGAGCGGCATCGGCGTTTCGGCAATGATCTGACGTTCCTCATTTGAGAGGTGATGTTCGATCAGAAAGCAGACCACGAGTGCCAGAATAAACATTGCCGCCATGCTGATACCGGGCTCCAAATCAATGCCAAGTGAAATCCAGATCAGCGGCAGTATGGTTGCAGCGAGAGAGGCAGCAATCAGCGGATACTGTCTGCCGTTGAAAATGTGTAAATACTTTAATCGTTTCATATGTCATTCCTTCATTTCGTTTATCATGATGTCATTTCGGGTCAGGAACTGCCTGTTTCACAGGAACGCATCCACAGAATCAGACGTCCGGCTGATAGATGGCCGCAATGAAAAATGCAGCATTGAGCGGATAATTGCGGCCATTGAAGCGATGCCGGTATTTGAATCGTTTCATCGTATTCGTTTATCTTGTGAAGATCTTCGTGATGTCCTGACAGGTGATTGCGATCATCAGCAGCATGAGTGCTGCGAGACCGACAAAGTGGATCATGCCCTCGACTTTCGCAGGGCAGGGCTTGCGCCGGATCGCTTCGACAATGAGGAAAACCAGTCTGCCGCCGTCGAGCGCCGGGAACGGGATCAGATTGAAGATGCCGACATTGATCGTGATGAATGAGAGAATATCGAGCATCGAAACGAGCTTTTCGCGGAAGGTCTCGCTCATGTTGACAACGGTTGTCGTTGCGTCGATGATACCGACCACGCCGGAGAGATCATGGAATCCGTATTTTCCGCGGATCAGATCGACCAGCGAGATCCAGATCAGGCGGGCGGTCGTTCCGTAATAATGAACCGTATGGCTCAGGATCGTGCCGATATTCTTCTCATCGCGTGAGAGATAAAAATCAAGCAGACCTTTCGTTTCGGTGTTGAGGAATGTCACTTCATCGTAAGTGATCAGCTCTCCCTCGCGCTCAACCGTGACCTGAAATGTATCACAGGTATCGTTTTGCAGCGCATAGGAGATATCCTGCCAGGTGAAGATTTTCAGTCCGTTGATCGAGACAAAGCGGTCATTCTTCTGAAGCCATTGAGAAGAGGTCGAGATGCTCTCACCGTCTTCATTTTCGCGGAATGCCGCAATTCTCGTCGAGGTCAGCGGCGAATCCAGGCATTGAAATGCGAGGATCAGGAAGAATCCGAGGATCAGGTTCATGGTCGCGCCGGCGACGGTAACGAGCATCCGCTTCCAGACGGCCTGTTTGCGGAATGCGCGCGGATCATCGCTGTTTTCATCTTCGCCTTCCATGGCGCAGTAGCCGCCGATCGGGAACAGACGCCAGGAATATTTGGTTTCGCCTTTTTGCTTGGAGATGATTGCGGGTCCCATGCCGATGGAAAATTCCAGCACGCGGATGCCGCATTTTTTTGCGACGAAGAAATGTCCGGCCTCATGAATCATAATGATAATGCCGAAGCCGAGAATCGCCGCAAGTACAGTAAGAATGGTCATAGATCAGGTTCCTTTCGCATCAGTTATAGATAATAGTATGCAATGATAGCTTACCCGAAAAATATGATATTTCCTGATGCAGCAGGTGAAAATTTCGGTAAATCCGGTTTACTCAGTACCGGAAGATCAGCAGAATGCCGACAGCATTGATTGCAAGATTGGCGCAGCCGTGGACAAGCCAGCTGGCCTTTACGCTGTCATAGTGATCGCAGATGAACTGCAAAAAGAGCGCCGCAGCGAAGAGTGCCGCAATGCAGAGCAGCAGCATCGGAATGCTGAGCCAGGAATCCACGATGCCGATATGATAAACCGCAAACGCAAGCGCGCTCAGCAGCGTACCGGCCTTCGGGAGTCCTGCGCGCCGGAAGCTTTCCGTCAGAAATCCGCGGAAAAACGATTCCTCAAGAAAGGAATTGATCAGCGCGATGTACGCAAAGACGAACAGACAATTCTGCTTCGTGAGCTGTTCCTTCTGCATGAGATTCTGCCGGATCGAAGGCAGATCGAGAAAGCCGCGGAGCAGCCAGAATCCCAGTAAAACCGTCGGAATCACGGCAATCATAAAGACAATGAGCTTTCCGGCTTTCTGCATCGGTTTGAAGCGGATGCTCTCTTTGAGCCCGACTTTGGACACCGCCGTTCCGATGCCGATGAGCGTACAGGTCAGGAGCAGCTTGATGAGGCTTTTGATCAGATAGGGCGGCGCGAGCAGCTGTTCCGTCAGCATCATACCGGCGAGAAAGACCAGCGCCGCGAGTGCGGAGACTATAATCAGTTTGCGGTTCATGCAGCATCCCCCTTTCAGGATGCGATCGCCTCTGCGACAAATTCGCGCGCTTTGCGGTCCGCCGCAACAACATCCTCATAGCAGGTGAGCGGCTTCGCGGGAATCTTTTCAATGGATTCCGTGACGAGTTCACCGATGCGCAGGAAGGGAATCTTCCGCTGCAGGAATGCCGCAACGGCTGCCTCATTTGCACCGTTTGCAACGACCGGTGCCGTGCCGCCCATTTCGCTTGCACGGATGCAGGCGGTCAGGCAGTCAAATGTATCGAAATCAGGCTTTGCAAAGGTCAGCGTGCCGTAGTCGGTCAGCGAGAGCGGCTTGGTCGGGCAGGGGAGTCTGTCCGGATAGGTCAGCGCATACTGAATCGGAATCTTCATATCCGGAACGCCCATTTGTCCGATCATCGAATCGTCATCATAGACGACTGCGGAATGCAGCACACTCTGGCGGTGAACAACAATCTCAATCTGATCGGGTGCGAGGTCGAAGAGCCAGCGTGCTTCGATAAATTCAAGGCCCTTGTTCATCAGCGTCGCAGAGTCGATCGTGATCTTATTGCCCATGCTCCAGTTCGGGTGTTTGAGCGCCTGTTCGACGGTTGTCTCCGCAAGATCGGCTTTGGTCTTGCCGAAGAACGGTCCGCCGGAAGCAGTCAGAATGATCTTCTTGAGCTGGCCGCGCTTGTTTCCCTGCAAGCACTGGAAAATCGCAGAATGCTCGCTGTCGATCGGGTAGATCGGCAGACCGCGGTCTGCGGCGGCCTTCATGACGAGTGCGCCGCCTGCGACGAGTGTCTCCTTATTGGCCAGCGCGATCGGTTTATTCGCTTCGATCGCGGTCAGCGTCGGCAGCAGACCGACCATGCCGACGACGGAATTGAGCAGCGTTCCGGTGCTCTGATGCTGCGCGATCTCGCATAAACCGTCCATTCCTGCCAAAAGGCGGCAGCCAAGACCGGCTGCCGCTTCCTTGAGAGCAGAATAACGGGATTCATCCGCGATGCACAGCAGTTCGGGGTGCAGCAGTTTTGCCTGCTGTACCAGCTCCTCGACGCGGGTATTGGCAGCGAGCGCCGTCACACGGATGTTATGCATCTGTGCAACTTCGATCGCCTGTGTACCGATACTGCCGGTCGAGCCGAGAATCGCGATACTGTCTGTCATGTTTGATGAAGCTCCTTTTTTAACCTAATTCAAAGAAATTTGTGGCCTGCACGAATGCCGTGAAGAACGGCAGAACGAGCAGTACGCTGTCAAAGCGGTCGAGAATGCCGCCGTGACCGGGCATAATTTCGCCGTAATCCTTGATGCCGAGCTGACGCTTGACGGTCGAAGCAGCGAGATCGCCGAGTGTACCGAGAATCGCGCAGACCATGCTGACAAGAATGGTAGCGAACCAGTTGATGCCCATCGGAATGCCCTTCTTCGTCATGACAGAGCAATAGATCGCGCTGAACACGATAAAGAAGATAACGTTCGCGACGATGCCGCCGATAAATCCGACGATCGTCTTCTTCGGGCTGATGGCCGGGCAGAGTTTTGCCTTGCCGAATGCCGTACCGATGAAATATGCACCGGTATCCGCGATCCATGCACCGCAGAGTGCGAGCACGAGATATGCGACACCGTGAACCTCATGGGTTTTGTTGAGCGTGACAGCAGCAGCCATGGCCGGCGGAATCAGGAACATGCCGGTCAGGAACGTGAATACGGTTTTCTCCGGCATTTTCTTCTGATGACGGACATAGTCGAACAGCACGCAGCAGATTGCGGCAATGATCATCATTGAGCGGTATCTTGCAACGATGCCGACCTGTAAGCAGGGCAGCAGAAATGCATAGGCAAGTGCTGCGATTGTTGAAAGATGATAGCGCAGCAGCTTATTGGCACGCAGAAATTCATAGAGTGCCGCAGCGGCAATCGCACCTGCAGCGACCGGCAAAACGGGAGTATTGTGTAAGAACAGCACAACCAGCGCAACTGCGACGCCGAATGCTGCGGTTATCAAACGTGTAACCATATGTGTCTGCGGCAGAATATGCCGCGCCTCCAATCCAATTCAAATATGCAGCGAAACCGCTGCCGGGCAGGATTTCTGACTGTACGCCAATACAGGACTGCCGGGCAGGCGCGCTGAAAATGAAATCAAACAGAACAAAGCGATTCCGGAACAGCAGCGGGAGCTTTTATCGTATCCTATGCTGCAAATCCGGGTTTCATGACGTTCAGAGTCCGCCGAACCGGCGTGTGCGGCGTGCGAATTCCACGATCGCCTTATCGAGTTCTTTGGAATCGAAATCCGGGAAGAGCGTATCGCAGAAATAGAATTCCGCGTAGGCATTCTGCCAGAGCAGGAAATTGGAAAGCCGCTGTTCGCCGCCCGGACGGATCATCAGATCGACATCGGGCATATCCTTTGTATAAAGGTGCTGCGAGATCATATCCTCAGTAATGTCCTCCGGCTCAAGCTTGCCTTCCTTGACGAGCTGTGCAAGCTCTTTGCAGGCATGTGTGATCTCATTGCGCGAGCCGTAGTTCGCTGCGATGCCGGCCGTCATGCGTTCAAAGTCCACGGTATCCTTCTGGATATCAATGTACTGCTGGCGGAGATCCGCTTCAAAGCCGTTCTCATCGCCCAGCAGCACGAAGCGCGTGCGCAGATCGAAATGGTCATAGGCTTCCTTGAGGTATTTGCGCATCAGATCCATGAGCGCGTGAACCTCGTCATCCGGACGCTTCCAGTTTTCGGTCGAGAATGCATAGAAAGACATGTATTTCACGCCGATATCATTTGCATAGCGCAGGAGCTTGCGGAAAGCAAGCGCACCCTGCACATGACCGTAGGTACGCGGCATACCGCGCTTTTTCGCCCATCTGCCGTTGCCGTCCATGATAATGGCGATATGCTGCGGCATCATATCCGCCGGTACCGGCGGTTCATTTTTCTTTGCCATGAATAACTCCTCAGACTGTATTTGAGCGCAGATTACAGGCTCATGATCTCCTTTTCCTTATCGGAGACGATCTTATCAATTTCCTCGGTAAAGCGGTCGGTCAGCGTCTGCGCCTTCTTCTCGGCAGCCTTCTGATCGTCCTCTGTAATCTCGGAATCCTTCTTCAGCTTCTTGAACTTGTCCATGAGATCACGGCGCTCGTTGCGGATCGCGACCTTTGCCTCATCGCCGTATTTTTTTGCAGTCTTTGCGAGTTCCTTACGGCGGTCCTCAGTCGGCTGCGGGAATACAAGACGAATGGTCTTGCCGTCGTCAGTCGGGGTGATGCCGAGTTCGGAAGCAAGGATTGCTTTGGTGATCGGCTTGATCATCTGCGGATCCCACGGAGCGATGAGCAGCATTCTGCCCTCGGAAACGGAAACAGCAGCGACCTGATTGATCGGAGTCGGGGTGCCGAAGTAATCGACCGGAATCTTATCCAGGACAGCAGGGTTTGCTCTGCCGGCACGGATCGAGCCGTATTCCTTCTGGAGCCGTTCCACGATCTTCTTCATGTTCTTTTCGGATGCATCGAGTTTTTCCTTCAAAATATCAAGCATTGATTTCATCTCCTTAAAGTATTGATATGTACGATTCGTATTCTGTACGATTCGCAAATGTACTGCCGGTATATATACTATCTATATAATAGTATACGCGGGATCATCACGGAATAATCAGTGTGCCGACGTTTTCGCCCATGCAGGCATCAAAGATATTGTCCGGTCTGCTGAGATCGAAAACGAGCATGGTCGTCTTATTGTCGCGGCAGAGCGCGGCAGCGGTTGCGTCCATAACGCCGAGCTGCTTATTGACAACATCGGTAAAGGTGAGCGTTTCGTATTTCTTTGCATCGTCAAACTTGTGCGGGTCCTTATCGTAGACGCCGTCAACCATGGTTGCCTTCATGAGAACATCGGCTTCGATTTCCGCTGCACGGAGTGCCGCAGCCGTATCGGTCGAGAAGAAGGGGTTTCCGGTGCCGCAGCCGAAGATCACGACTCTGCCTTTTTCAAGGTGCCGGACGGCTCTGCCGCGGATATAGGGCTCTGCGACGCTGGTCATGGTGAGTGCGGTCTGGACGCGGGTCTCAAGGCCGAGGCTTTCGAGTGCATCGGCGAGTGCAAGAGCATTCATAGCTGTTGCGAGCATACCGATGTGATCGGCTCTGGTGCGATCCATAGCACCGGAAGAGCGGCCGCGCCAGAGATTTCCGCCGCCGACGACGATACCGACCTCAATGCCGGCGTCGATGCAGCGCTTGACGGCTTTGCAGATCGGATTGATGACATCGAAATCGAATCCGGTTTTCTTGTCACCGGCGAGTGCCTCACCGCTGATCTTCAAAAGGACGCGCTTGTATTTCAGTTCCATTGGATGATACCTCCGAAGTCAAAATATACAATAATTATTATACACGATTTTTTTGATATTGTAAAGAGGTAACTTGAAAAAAATCGGAATTCTCCGGTTTCGGGAGCAAATACGCCCGCCCGCGTAGAACGCGGATCCGATTCTGCACCGAAGTGTGAACCATGAAATCGTTGGGGGAATACTCGTCTTAGGTACGCGGCCAAGCGCCTGCCTGTAAACGCTGCGAGGGCTGCGCCGTTTCGGGTGACGGGCATATCCCGCTGCCCATTTCTGCCCAACGAGCGAAATAAGGAGCGAAATAAGTGAAAAAAGGGAACGAAGTATCGCAGACAGGCGGATTCCTCAACAATGAGCTTTAGAATACGGAGGCGGGCACTGCCCGCTGCCTTTTACTGCCCATAGGGTAACCGCAGGCTGCAAAAAGAGAACGAAATGCCGCTGGCAGGCGGTATTTTCAGCGGCGATCCTTAGAAAATGGGCGCGGGTACTACCCGCTGAACTGAGAAACGAAATGTGCCGCACACTATGCAAAAGAAAGGCGAAGCAAAACGGCTGCCGGCCCTGCCCGCCCCGCCGCCGGAATATTTAGGGAACGACGGGCACTTTCACGCGCGAAACACTATATCTTGTGTTTCTTTTCAGCGGATTGCACAGGATATGGATTTCCCAAAACCTGACAAAAAATCGTCAAAACGACGAAAAATAAACAAGATTCATATGCATAATTTGGAGTATCTCATCATATACTTTTTGATGTGATGCGCAGTTTTTTGCGCAGATACGGAAAAAACGACTCCGCATAAATGCATGATGTATTTTTGCTTTTGTATGCGAAACTTTGAATTGTAAATTCGCGAAAATTACGCAAATACGTGATTGTCACAATGAACAAAACACTTGTTTGATTTCTCTGCGGAGCGGAATTGCCCGAAAAACACTCTTGACTTATTTATTCAAATGATATATAATACATTCAGGGAGTAAAAGGCAGTCTAAACACACTCGATGGGAGCAAAAGGCAGAAAGAACATCTCCGGGCATCGAAAGGCAGCTCAAATCACTCCGAAAGAAAAACAAAACGTGTGGAACAAAAGTAAGAAGGCAGCAGGACGACGGTACCGTCCGCTGGGTACCGATGCTCCGAAGCATACAAGGTGACGCCTGATGTAAACAAACAGAATCAGGCGGCTTTGTATTCTCCGGAGCCGGTTCAGGGGTGTCTCCTGCCGCATTCGCGAAAGGAGGCGCTGAACCATGGGACAGGTTTGTATGTCAGGAAGGCAAACTGTTCAGCTGGATCAGCGCAACCGCATCAGCTACCCGGTAACTTACAGGAATGCGATCGGCGATTCTCTCTTTATTTCTCCGGATCAGCGCAACAGAGGCTACCTCATCATGCGCTCGCAGGAGGGATATGAGAATGAACTCAGCCGGATCGAAAAGGAATGTATCGAACAGGGCGACGACCGCGAGGAAATTGAGGACGCACGCCGCGACTTCGCAGGGGCAACGCAGAATCCCGCACCGGATAAGAATAACCGCATCACGCTCAATAAGGAACTCATCGAGTATGCAGGACTGAAGGGCGCTGTTGTGATTATCGGTATCGGCGAATATGCCGAAATCTGGGATGCGGACAGACTGAAGGCCTATGAGGAGGAACGCGCCCGCCTGAAGGCAATCAAACGTGCCAAGAAGGACGCTGCAAAGCGTGCGCAGATCGCAGCAGAGGAAGAGGCATAAGATATGATTGACCACAGAGTGTATCATGTGCCTGTCATGCTGGAGGAGGTACTCAGCGACCTGAATATCAAGCCCGATGGTGTGTATTTGGACGGCACCTGCGGCGGAGCGAATCATTCGTTTGCGATTGCAGAAAGGCTCACGTGCGGCGGACAGTTGTACGCGATGGATCAAGACCCGGACGCGATCGCGGAGGCGACTGTGCGGCTTGCCGGGATGCCGGCGGTGATCGTACACGCGAACTTCACGGAGCTGGGGAAGGTACTGGCAGAGCATCATACGAAAGCAGACGGTATTCTGCTTGATCTCGGAGTCAGCAGCCATGAGCTGGACGAAGGGTCACGGGGCTTTTCCTATCATCAGGATGCACCGCTCGACATGCGCATGTCACAGACGGGACGGACAGCCGCCGATCTGGTGAATACGCTGACGGAACGGGAGCTCAGTGATATCATCTTTCGTTACGGAGAAGAAAAATTCTCTCGTCAGATCGCTGCACAGATCGTTGCAGCACGGGAGAAGAAACCCATTGAGACAACATCAGAACTTGCCGAGCTGATTAAAAAAGGCGTACCGGCAAAAATGAGACGCGAAAAGAATCCCTGCAAAAAGACGTTTCAGGCGATCCGCATTGCGGTGAACGATGAACTGAATTGTCTGACTGCGGCGCTGGAGACGGCATTTGAATCGCTGAATCCGGGCGGCAGACTCGTGATCCTGACCTTCCACAGTCTGGAGGACAGAATTGTCAAGCAGGCTTTCGCAAAACGGTGTACCGGATGCATTTGTCCGCCGGAGTTTCCGGTCTGCGTATGCGGCCATAAACCCGAGGGCAGACTTGTACACCGCAAACCGCTGACAGCAACGGCAGAAGAGCTCGCGCGCAATCCGCGGTCTCACAGCGCCAAGCTGCGCAGCATCGAAAAACTCTGAAGCACGGCAGAGCGCAATTTCTCCAAACCCGTGCGGCATCACGGAAACAGACACGACCCGCAACAACGAACGAAAGACCGGTTTTCGCATTTGCGGAAACTTACAATAAGAAGAACGGCACAAAACGAGTGTGACCTGGAATGCTGCAATGACCGGCTGACATAAAAAGACAACAGCCGGTCGGCGCAGCGCATAGCAAATACCCTTAGGAGGTGACCTCGGTGGCGGAAGACTTCGTGACGCATTTTACAGATTTTGCAGCGTCCTACTCCGATGAGGAGAGCCTGAGCTCTGAGGAGCGCCGGTTAATGACTCTGCGAAATTTTGCGATGAGCAAGGCTTCAAAGGCCAAGAAGAAACGCAAAACCAAGCGAACGGATCCGCAGTCGGGAAAGATCACCGAGGCGGAACGCCGTTCACAGGAACAGGCAAGAATCCGTGAGGAGCGCGAATCAAGAAGCGCGCTTTCCGAAGAGAACCGCCGTCAGGCGGGGATCGGCAGCGGTGAAATGCCCGCTCCGGAACCGGATCCGGATCACAGAAAAAAATCCGAACCGGAAGATAAAACAAAAGCAAAGCAAACTGCTGCACCTGCTTCCGAAGGCTCCGAGATCGACATTGCACTCCCGGAAGAGAAAAAGCCTGAGAAGACAGATCGGCCGCAGGTCAAATCAAAGAAAAAGAAGACAAAGCAACAATCCGAACCGCAAACCCGCGCAACAACAGCTGCCAGATATTCCAAGTCAGGCGCTCCCGAGCGTCCGAACAGGATCACAACAGGCGGCGCTGTGACACTCGGCATCCTCACAGGCGTTCTGATCGGCACGGTGATATACGGCCGTGTGCAGACGAATGAGGTTTATACCAAAATAGCAGAATTACAGACGGAATATGATGATCTGACTGCCAGAAATATCAGTATGAAATCTGAAATGGAAGGCAAGATGACTGTCAAGAAAATCGAGGAATATGCAGAGGACGTCCTCGGACTCCGCCCGCTGAATCAGTCTCAGATTGAGTACATTCAATTACAGACAGAGGATACGGTCACGGTCTCCGAACCGGAAGATAACTTCTTTGTGACGGTCAATGATTACCTCGTGAGCATCTGGGAATTTTTGCGCGGAAAATAACATAGATATAAAATATCAGCGCACCGGCGGGTACTGCTGCCGGATGCGGGGCTTGCATAGATATATATCAGGTCAAATTCAGGATGTGTAGAACAAAGGAAACGGAGCAGCAATGCCGACGGATGTGGAAGACGGAATATTTTCTGCATCAGGCAGCGGCGGGATGATACCCGCTGCAGGGCTCCGACTGCATAGCAAGTAACAGGCGAGCAGACTGTATGCATACCAGATCCTCTGCATACAGAACGCAGATCCTGCGGCTGATGAACCGCAGAACGGCTTATGGGGTGCCGTTGCGGCAAGGCTGCTCTCCTGTCATGATCTCAGGCGGGGCAGCAAGATTGCTCCGCCTTTTCTTTTTGCGGAGCGGCTGCGGCAAATTCGGAAAGGGGTGAGAGATATGCCGGATCAGACGGAAAAGCATCCGCGCGGAATCGTGAAGGCTTCCGGAAAGCAGGTCTGGAAGCGCGGATACCGTTCCAAAGGCCCTTCGACCAGCATGAAGGTTCGTACCAATGTTGTCGTGCAGACAGTTGTTCTGCTCGCGGCAGTCGGTTTGATCGTCAATCTTGCGCATATCATGATCTTTCAGCATGACAAATACACCGATATGGCGAATTCGCGCCAGTTCGGAACAATCACGCTGCCGGCGACCCGCGGAACGATCTATGATGCGAACGGCGGTGTTGTCGCACAGAGCGCGACCGTCTATAAGATCTTCCTCGATCCGGGACTCTTCCAGAAGGAAATGAAACTCGTCGAGCAGCGCAATACCGAGCTGATTGAGAAAGCGGAGAAAAACGGCGATACCGCTAAACCGGATATCGTTTCGCCCGATGAGATCCGTCAGCAGGTGATTACATATCTTTCGGAGATTCTCGAAGTTCCGGAGGAGGAACTCGCTGCGGATTTTGAAAAGCAGAATAATTACGTTGTGATCAAGGAACAGGTTGAGAAGAGCCGTGCTGACCGTATCATTGAATTCATCAGCGATATTCATGTACCGGGCAGCTCGCGCAAGATTTCGCTTGCCTCGATCAGCCGCGAATCCGATACCAAACGCTATTATCCGCAGAATGAACTTGCAGCTGCGGTCATCGGCTTTACCAATAAGGATGGCCACGGCGCCTACGGTCTGGAAAGCTCCTATGACGAATATCTCTCCGGCATCGACGGGCGGAATGTTACGGCACGCGATGCGAGCGGCAACGATATGCCATACCGTTATTCCAAGACCTATCCGGCGCAGGACGGCGACGATATTTATCTGACGATCGACATGACGCTGCAAACCTATCTGGAAAGCGAGATTTCGGAAATGGTCAGCCGGTTCCAGGTTGCGGAGCGTGCCTGCGGCATTATGCTCAATGCAAAGAGCGGTGCGGTGCTGGCAATGGCAAGCGTCGGCGGCTTCGATGCAAATGAGCCTTACGAAATCTTTGACAAAGAGACTGCCGCAAAGGTCAAGAATATCCGCGATCCGGAAGAGAAGGAAAAGGCGCGCAATGACGCATGGTATCGGCAATGGCGCAATAAATGCGTGACAGAGACTTATATCCCGGGATCCGTGTTCAAGGTCTTTACGGCGAGCGCCGGTCTTGAAGAAAATGTTATTGATTACTATAAGTATAGTTATAACTGCACCGGTTCTATTATCCCGTATGAGGGCGAAAAGCCGATCAACTGTACCGGCGTTCACGGTGCACAGACTTTTGAAATGATTCTCAGAAATTCCTGCAACCCGGCGTTTATCTCAATCGGACAGACGCTCGGAAGGACGCTCTTCTGCCAGTATTTTGAAGCGTTCGGCCTTGCGGAAAAGACCGGCATTGATCTGCCGGGCGAAACAAAGTCCATTTCCAATCTTGATTCCATGGGACCTGTTGACCTTGCCGCAAGCTCCTACGGTCAGCGCAACTCTCTGACGCCGATCGAAATGGTGACAGGCTATGCGGCGGTCGTCAACGGCGGATATCTGCTTCAGCCGTATGTCGTCAGCAAGGTTGTTGATCAGGCGGGAAATGTTGTGCTTTCGCATGACAAAACCGTCCGCCGTCAGGTCATCTCTGAGCAGACTTCCGAGGAGATGCGCAGAGCGCTGCAATTTGTTGTTGACGGTAACCACGGCGGCAATGCTTACATCAAGGGCTATAAGATCGGCGGTAAATCCGGTACATCCCAGAAGCTGCAGGGCATGATCAATGAGGCGGAGGCAGAATATGTCGCATCCTACTGCTGCTTTGCACCGGCGGATGATCCGGAGATCGTTCTGCTGATCATGGCAGATGAACCGAATAAGAATATCACTTACTACGGCGCAACGGTTGTCGTGCCGTATTCCCGCCGTGTACTGGAAAAGGCGCTGCCGTATCTGGGCATCTATCCGGAGTATTCGGCAGAGGAGGAAGCACATAAGGACGTCAGCGTTCCGCTGCTGATCGACACACCGACTGCCGCGGCAACGGAGAAGCTCGAAGACTACGGCCTGAAATGTGAAATTATCGGCGACGGCTCCTCTGTGCTCGCACAGATGCCGATTACCGGTACATCCATTGCGAAGGGCGGCACGGTCGTGCTGTATACCAATAAGACGAATCCGGATCCTGTGACGGTTCCTTCGGTGATCGGCTGTACGCTTGCGGAAGCGAATCAGATCCTGACCGATGCGAGACTGAATTATGTCTCCAAGGGCTCGCTGCATCAGGATGCGAGGGTACTGCTGCAAAGCGTATCGCCCGGCGAAGAAGTCGAACCGTGGACGGTCATCACACTCGATGTCGGACACGATGAAGACGCCGGATAAAAAGCTATCTGCGCTCAATCCTTTCGTTCCTGCCGGGCGGCCCCTGATGTCGCCCGGCGGGACAACTGCAACAGGATCAGAGCTGAATATGAAACCCGGACTGCATATGCGCAGTCTGTGAAACGGAGAACATCATGAAACTGCATACTTTACTGGAAAATCTGAAAACGAATCTTCCGGAACAGGAAGTGACCGGCGTGACGGATAATACCCGTGTGCTGGAAAAAGGCATGGTGTATGTCTGTATCAAGGGCGCGAAATATGACGGCCACGATGCAGCGGAAGCGATGCTTGAAAAGGGCGCTGTACTGGTCATTACGGAGCGGCCGCTGGGACTCGGCGACCGTGAGATCACGGTTTCCAATACGCGCTGTGCATACGGCGATCTCTGTGCCGCATGGTACGGCCACCCGGAGCGGAAAATGCACTTTGTCGGCGTGACCGGCACGAACGGCAAAACGACAACCGCCACGCTGATCAAGGAAATGCTGAAAAAGACCGGCCGCCGCGTCGGCCTGATCGGTACGGTGCAGTATGAGATCGGAGATGAGATCCTGCCCTCTCCGAATACGACGCCGCTGACTGATGCCTATTTTGCCCTGCTTGCGAAAATGGCAGACGCGGGGATCGAAATCGTTGTCATGGAAGTATCGAGTTTCGGCCTGGAGCAGTACCGCATCGGCCCGACGCATTTTGATGCGGCAGTCTTTACGAATCTGACGCAGGATCATCTCGATGTCCACGGGACAATGGAGAACTATTATCTTGCCAAGCGGATGCTCTTTGACCGCTGCGATTATGCAGTCGTCAACGGCAACGATGACTACGGAAAGCGACTCTTTACCGAAATCAGCTGCGATAAAATGACCTACGGCATCCGGCAGACACCGGCGGACAGCTTCGATGCAATGGCAGATGAGATTTCGCTGAGCACCGAGGGCACAAAGTTCACGCTGCATCTGCACGGCGAAACGATTCCGATGTCGATGCGCATGACCGGCATGTTCAATGTCAGCAATGCAGTCGCGGCAATCGCGGTCGGCAGAAAGATCGGCATTCCGATGGATGTGATGAATGATCTGCTGCTTGATTATACCGGCGTTCGCGGCAGATGTGAGGTTATCCCGACAGCGCTTGATTTCACGGTGATCTGCGACTATGCGCACACACCGGATGCACTCGAAAAAACACTCGCGAGCCTGCGTGAATGCACGGTCGGCCGTCTGATTGCGGTCTTTGGCTGCGGCGGCAACCGCGATGCGGCAAAGCGTCCGAAAATGGCGAAGGCTGCTGCGAATATCGCGGATTTTGTCATGGTGACATCGGATAATCCGCGCGATGAGGATCCGCTTGCGATCATTCAGGATATTCTGGTCGGACTCAAGGATTCCGACGTGCCCTATCAGACCGAACCGGACAGAGCCGAGGCGATTTACCTTGCGATGAAGCAGGCAAAGACCGGCGATGTCGTGCTGCTGGCCGGCAAGGGACATGAGGATTATCAGATTATTGCCGGCGGCGTGCATCTGCATATGGATGAACGCGAGCTGGTCGCGGATGCGGCAAAGCGCATCTTTGCGGAGAAATTGTAAAAGCGATTGATTCGGAGGTTCTGATTTTTTATGCCTATCTGGTTGACTTTAAGCGCCGCGGTGACATCGGCGGTGATCGCAGCGCTGCTCGGATTTATTCTGATCCCGTTCCTGCGCCGCATCCACTTCGGACAGACCATTCTGGAGGAGGGCCCGGCGTGGCACAAATCTAAGCAGGGTACGCCGATCATGGGCGGATTTCTGTTCATCATCGGCAGCGTTGCGGCGACGGCGATCGGCTATGCAGTCTGGCGGTTCCGCGGCGGTCCGGATCTGACCGATGCCGAAACGACAACCCATGCACTCCGCCTGCTGACGGTCATGCTGTTCTCGCTGCTTTATTCCGGCGCCTGCGGTTTTACCGATGATTTTATCAAGGCGGTCAAGAAGCGCAATGAAGGCCTCAATCCGAAGCAGAAAATTCTGTTCCAGATTGTATTTTGCAGCGCATTTCTGGCAATAATGTATGCGCTGGGCGATCATGAAACGACGATCGACCTGCTCTTCATCAAGCTGAATTTCGGCCTGCTCTATTATCCGATCATGCTGCTGTTCATGATCTATATCATCAACGCAGTCAATCTGACAGACGGCATTGACGGTCTCTGCGGCTCGGTGACAGTTGTTTCGATGCTCTGCATGACGATTCTCTGTGCAACCTTCGGGGAACTGGAGCTCTCGCTCTACGCAATTACGATTGCGGGCGGCTGCATCGGCTTCCTGGTATGGAATCTGCATCCGGCAAAATGCTTCATGGGCGATACCGGTTCTATGTATCTCGGCGGCGCATTTGCAGCGCTCGGCGTTGCGTGCAGAATGCACCTGCTGCTCGTAATTGTCGGCATTGTCTATGTGCTCGACGCGCTGAGCGTCCTGATTCAGACACTCTACTTCAAATATACACGCAAAAAATACGGTGAGGGACGCCGGATCTTCAAAATGTCCCCGATCCATCATCATTTTGAACTCTGCAAATGGAGCGAATACAAGATTGTTGTTGTATTCTCGCTCTTCGGCCTGGTATTCGGCGCACTTGCCGTAGCGGCGAATCTGGCAGGCGTATCTGTAAGATAATCCTCACGGAAAAGGAGCTGATGAAAGCATGGCGGCTGCAACTACAAAACAGTCACGTTCGCGCACAAAGCCGCGCGTGCGGCCGGCCGGAAGAGGCTGGCGTCTGATCGACAACGATATGGACGGCGTTCTGCTCGGAACGGTCATTGCGCTGCTGGTCATCGGCATTCTGATGATGTTCTCGGCATCCTATCCGGCAGCGATTGAGGACGGTCTGAGCGGCACCTATTACGCAACAAGACAGCTGATCTTTGCCGGAGTCGGTCTGGTTCTGATGTTCATTCTGAGCGTTGTGCCCTATCAGTTTTTTGAGAAGCTCTGGGTTTCCGGAACAGCATTCGGCACGGCGTTTATCATGCTGATTCTGGTTCTGATCCCGGGCATCGGCTCAAAGCAGGGCACATTTGCACGCCGCTGGATTGCAATCGGCGGTGACGGCGGTCTGACTTTCCAGCCTTCGGAGCTGATGAAGATCGCGATCGTTCTGTTCTTTGCGACGCTGATTGTCCGGAATGAACACCGCATGACGACGTTTCTCTACGGCATCGTGCCGTATATGGTAATGCTCGGTGCGGTAGCCGGCCTGATGATGCTGGAACCGCATGTTTCCGGTACGCTGATTATCGCGGCGCTGGCCGTGACGCTGATTTTTGTCGGCGGTGCAAGACCGCTGCATTTCGGCATTATGATTGCAATCGGCGTGGCTGCGCTCGCAGTTGTCATTCTCTATCTGATGTACAGCAGAGGCTTCGATTATTTCGAGGACCGAATCCTCTCGTATCTCGATCCGTTTGATCCGGAATATATGCAGGATCAGACCTGGCAGACCTGTCAGTCGCTGATCGCAATCGGCTCGGGCGGCGTATTCGGCCTGGGACTCGGCGCATCGCGGCAGAAGTATCAGTATCTGCCGGAAGCACAGAACGACTATGTTTTCGCAATTCTCTGCGAGGAATTCGGATTTGTCGGCGCAGTTACGGTCATTCTGCTGTTCTGCCTGCTGATCTTCCGCGGATTCTATATCGCAGCAAAGGCAAAGGATAAATTCGGTATGCTGGTTGCCGTCGGATTCACCATGCATATCGGAATGCAGGCGCTGCTGAATATCGCCGTTGTCAGCAAAGCGATCCCGCCGACGGGAATCTCACTGCCGTTCTTCTCATACGGCGGTACGGCGCTGATGATGCAGCTTGCCGAAATGGGCGTACTGCTGAATATCTCGCGCCACGCAAAACTCAACTGAACAACAGACTGAACTGACGAAAGGGGGTGCTCCGATGACAACAGAAGTGCTGGATCTCTACGATAAAACCGGGACGCATGTCTGCGGACAGATTGAGCGCGGGACAACAGTTCCGCCGGGAAAATATCTGATGCTGACGGCGGTCATGACGCTGCGCAGCGACGGGACATTTCTGATGACACGCCGGGCACCCGAGAAAAAATATGCAGGCCGCTGGGAGATCACCGGCGGCTGTGTCCAGGCAGGGGAGAGCCCGCGGCAGGGCGCTGTCCGGGAGCTCTTTGAGGAGACCGGCATTCTTGCAGCGGAATCCGACTTAATCTCCTGCGGTGCATACCGGCGGGCATGGTATATCCACACATTTTTTCTGCTGCGGCGGGATGTCACGGACGATATGCTCCGGATGCAGTCCGGGGAAACGGATGCGTTCCGCTGGGTGACAAAGGACGAATATCAGGCACTTGTTGCGGCGCATCATACGATTCCGCAGCATACACCGCTGATCGCAGCGGCATACGGTACATATATCGGGATTCCGAAACCGGAATCAAAACGGCAGGACGGCTGAATTCAGATAAGCCGCCTGCGCGCGCATTTTATACATAGACGGGAGACCATTATGAGATATCTGATTTCCTGCGGCGGAACCGGCGGCCACATCAATCCGGGACTCGCCATTGCAGGCATCATCAAAGAACATGACAAGGATGCGGAATTCCTGTTTGTCGGTACGCCGGACGGCATGGAAGCAACGCTTGTACCGGCGGCGGGTTACCGCATGGAGTTTGTCGAATCGGCAGGATTCCAGCGGAGCTTCAGTCCGGAGAGCATCAAGCGGAATCTGAAGGCCGTGCGCTATCTGATGACAGCGGGCGGACATGCCCGGAAGATCGTGAAGGAATTTCAGCCTTGTCTGGCAATCGGCACCGGCGGCTACGCTTCGGGACCAGTGATCCGGGCGGCACAGCAGCTCGGCATTCCGACGGCGGTGCATGAACAGAATGCATTTCCGGGCGTGACGAATAAGCTGCTGGCGAAAAAGGCAAAGGTTGTCATGATGACCTTTGCGGAAGCGGAAAAATATTTCCCGCAGGGTACGCATACAGTCATGACCGGACTGCCTGTCCGCGGCGGCATGACAAAGGTCAACCGGGAACAGGCGCGCCGTCAGCTCGGTTTTACCGAGGGGATGCTGATTGTCTCCTTCGGCGGAAGTCAGGGTGCAAAATGCCTGAATGATATGATGCCGGAGCTGATGCAGTGGCATCTGGAATCGGACATGCAGATTAACCATATCCACGCATACGGCAAGCACGGCAGAGACACTATGCCGGACGAGCTCAAAAAGCGCGGCATTGCAGATGATCCGCGGCTGCGCGTCACGGAATACATTCACGATATGGATATCTGTCTTGCGGCGGCCGATCTGGTCATCAGCCGCGCCGGCGCATCGACGCTGAGCGAGCTGGAAGCGGTCGGCAGAGCGTCGATTCTGATTCCGTATCCGGCTGCGGCGGAAAATCATCAGTATTACAATGCAATGGTGCTCGGCAAGCCGGGTGCCGCGATCGTCATAGAACAGAAAGACCTGACGACCGATGTTATGAAAAAGCATATCGAATCGCTTTACAACGATCCGGAAAAGCGTGCAGCGATGCATCAGCGTGCAGGCAAGCTCTTCCTGACCGATACAAATGACCGTATCTGGCAGGCAATCGAGGGCATCCGTCAGACCTGATGCAACAGAATTTTGCAGTCTTTGCACAGAATCTGCAAAATCTGCATACGCTAAAGACAAACGGTGAAACCGTCCTTTTCGTTTGAGGTGATGCAATATGACAGAGGAAAAACTGAAAATAACCGGCGGCAGACAGCTGCACGGTGAAATCTCCGTACAGGGCGCAAAGAACAGCGCACTTCCTTTGATGGCTGCGGCACTGCTCTGTGACGGAGAGACTGTCCTGCAAAATGTCCCGCAGCTCTCGGATGTCTATGCGGCCTGCCGGATTCTGAACCGGCTCGGATGCCGCGCATCCGCAGAGGGAAATACCGTCCGCATTGTGCGTGAGTCCGCGGAACTTTATGAGATTCCCGATTCGGATATGCGTGCGATGCGTTCATCCATTATGTTTCTCGGGCCGATCCTCGGCAGCATGAAGCGCTGTACATTGACCATGCCCGGCGGCTGTGAACTCGGCCCGCGTCCGATCAATCTGCATCTGGATGCGATGCGCGCAATGGGCGTGCGGATCCGCGAAGGTGCAGGCAGAATTTTCTGTACTGCGGAGAAGCTGACCGGTGCGCAGATTCATCTGCCGATCCCTTCGGTCGGCGTGACGGAAAATGTGCTCATGGCGGCCGTATATGCAGAAGGGGAGACCGTTCTGACAAATGCGGCATGTGAGCCGGAGATCACGGATTTGGCAGGATTTCTCAATCAATGCGGTGCAGAGATTCGCGGTGCGGGAACGCATACAGTCGTCATCCGCGGCGGAAAGCTTCTGCACGGAACGGAATACCGCGTGATGCCTGACCGGATTGCCGCGATGAGCTATCTCTGCGCGGGGGCAGCCGCAGGCGGGGCAATCTGCCTGAAGAATGCGGCTCCCGAAGATATGAAAAGCTGTCTGGATGTTCTGGAACAGGCAGGCTGCCGGATCGGCGTCTGCGGCAACACGATCTTTCTGGACAGAACAGGTCCGCTCCGGGCAATCAGCTACATACGCACGATGCCGTATCCCGGATTCCCGACAGACGCACAGGCACTGATCTCGGCGGTGCTCTGCACGGCAGCCGGCACAAGTATGCTGGAGGAAACGATCTTCGAGAACCGGTTCAAGCATATGGGCGAGCTGGCGCGAATGGGCGCAGATATCCGCGTATCAGGCCGAACAGCGGTCATTACGGGTGTACCGGCTCTGCACGGTGCATCAGTCGAAGCAATGGATCTGCGCGGCGGCGCGGCACTTGCCGTTGCGGCTGCGGGTGCGGAGGGGGAGAACTATCTTTCCGGTCTGCATCATCTGGACCGCGGCTATGAACATTTTGCAGAGACTTTCAACACTCTGGGCATCCGGACAGAGCGCGGAACGTTTTCAGCCTTAGAGCGTACATTTTCCGCCGCAAATCACTGAAATTGTTGAAAACTTGGTTGAAAAAGTGAAAAACTATTCGTTCAGCGGGGGAAAACGGCCGGTTTTCGCGTGAGTACGGCATTTAAGTGTTGAAAACTCTGTTGAACTTGTGGGAAAATCCACGCTGATACGTCAGCGGGTCTTTTGACAGAATCAACCGCAATAAATTACTAAAAACTGCATGAGAGGAGTGAGGGCGGATGCAGGAGGTCGTCAAGCAGAGTGTCAAACGGCAGCGAAGCAGCAAGCGAAGGCGCCGCCGGACACGCAGTCACAGAGCGTATATTCTGCTGGTGATCGTGCTGGTAATCGGCCTGGCAGCGGCACTTTCCATGACGCTGTTTTTCAATATCACAGAGATCAGAGTCATCAACGGCACCGATACGCCGGATGAACAGATTGTCGAACTGAGCGGCATCCGGTATCAGGATAATCTGGTCCGGCTGGATACGATGCTCGCGGCGGAACGCATTCGTGCCAATGTCGTTTATGCAGAATCGGTCACCGTCAAACGGCAGTTCCCGAATGCGGTCGAAATCACCGTGGAACGCGCCGTGCCGGTTGCAAATATCACACAGAGCTACGGCTATCTGCTCGTCAGCGCATCCAACCGCGTACTTGAGGAGCTCAAAGAGGATCCCTATCCCGGCCTGCTGATCATCTCCGGCTACAATCCGGCGGAGGGCTCGATCGGCATGGTGCTGCGCTCGGAGGATGAAAAGCGCGACAACATCCTCAAGACGCTGACTGCTGCGGTTTCCGAATGCGGTGATCCTTTGATCTGGTCGCTGGATATGGCAGATCAGAGTGATATTCTTGTCTACATCGGCAACAATGCGGTCTTTCATATGGGCAGCGCGAATGACGCGGAGTATAAACTCCGGCTCGCGCTCGATGTCTTCGGAAGGCTCAATAAACTGAACGCTTCCAAGAAATACAAACTGACGATGATCAAGAATAATCAGATCTCCGTTTTGCCGCAGGAAAACATCGAAAATCCGGTCACAGCGCCGTCCTGGCTCAGCACGCTTGTGCAGACAGAACCGCCTGCCGCCGAAACAACCGAAACAACAACGTCAACTGCCATAGAATGACATAATATTCTAACGAATTATTCGTTAATTTGCACAAAATGAAAAAATCCGCTTGCAATCAAATCAAAACTGTGATAGAATAATTGTATGTTTGTAGGCGGCTCTCCCGAGCGGAACCTTGGGCTGTCGAAATGGAGGAACTTTGATGACTGATTTTGTTTATGAAGATTCATTTGATCCGCAGGTGAATATTAAAGTCGTCGGCGTCGGCGGCGGCGGCGGAAATGCTCTGGACTGCATGGTACAGGCTGATGTGAAAAACATTGAGTATATTGCGGTGAACACCGATGCAAAGGCGCTGCTGAACTCAAAGGCTCCGACCAGAATCCAGATCGGCGCAAAGCTGACCAAGGGCAGAGGCGCAGGCAACCGTCCGGAAGTCGGCAGACAGTCCGCGGAAGAGAACCGCGATGAGATCAGCAATGCACTCAAGGGTGCGGATATGATCTTCATTACCGCAGGTATGGGCGGCGGTACCGGTACCGGTGCAGCTCCCGTTGTTGCACAGATCGCACAGGAACTCGGGATCCTGACGGTCGCTGTTGTCACCAAGCCGTTCGCGTTTGAGCGCGAGCAGAAAATGGCACAGGCAGAACGCGGTATCGAGACATTAAAGAAATATGTGGATTCCCTCGTAATTATTCCGAATGAGCGTCTGCTCGTCGGCCTGGATAAGCCGCTCACCATGCGTCAGAGCTTTGCAATGGCGGATGATGTGCTCAAGACCGGTGTCAAGTCGATCTCCGATCTGATCGTCGAAGACGGTTATATCAACCTCGACTTCGCCGATGTGTCCACGATCATGAAGGGCGCAGGCTATGCACATATGGCAATCGGCCACGGCGCCGGCAAGAATAAGGCTGATGAGGCTGCTTCTGCCGTTATCTCCAGCCCGCTGCTCGAAACTTCGATCGCCGGTGCAAAGCGCCTGCTCATCAATATTGCAATGAGCGAAGATGTGCTCTCTGCTGAAGTCGATGCCGCAACTCAGAAGATCACCGAGACCGCAGCGCCGGGCGTTGAGGTCATCCTCGGTACGGCCTTCAAGGAAGACATGAGCGACGAAATGGTCATCACGGTCATCGCTGCCGGTTATGAGGACAAGACACCCGATACCATTGACGATGTTCCGCTGCCTGCTGAAAAGAAGCGCAAGGATCCGATCGAAGTTAAGAATCCGCTTGTCGATAACTTTGCATCCGTCGAGCCGAGAAAGCCTTCCCAGCAGCGTCAGTCTGCTGCGATCCCGCGTCTTGATGATGACGATGATCTCTCCGAGATCTTCAAGATTCTCGATAAAAAATAAGATTGTGAAAACAGACTGCTTCGGCGGTCTGTTTTTTTATCGCATTTCACGCTTTTTGCCGATTGTCCTGAAAACCGCCTGAATGAAAGCAAAAATGGCATAAATGGTTCCGTTTTTGTCGATTGTTCCGGAAAATGGCAGAGATATATGGTGAAATTGCACGAAAAACACCCGGATATTTCTACATATAGCGGCTTGCAAAAAATGCGAAAATATGTTATCATATAATAAGTACTTGTGGGGTGCGATTGAATCAGGCGCTTCCGGAATATGCTGTGTCCGCGAACAGCATAGGCAAAAGCGTTCTGTGTATCCCGCAGCCGTGCATTATCATTTTTATTGCGGAGGATTGGAGCGTTACTTATGGATCAGCCAAATGTTTTGAGAACCACAAAAATCGGCGGCGGTTTTGTGAAGGAAGATGTCTTAGCTTATGTCGATGAATTGAATTCACAGATTTATGCGTTGCAGGAAGAGCGCGATGAACTGAAAAAGAAAGCGCAGTCCGGCGGCAGTGCCAACGATGAAATGAAAGCCGAATATGAAGCTGAACTCTCCCGTCTCCGCGGTGAATTGGGTACCACCAAGAATCAGCTTCGTGCTGCACAGGATGAACTGAAGAACCGCCCTGTCATTGACGGCAGCGGCGCAGGCGTTGTCTCTGAAGAGGCATTTGCAGCAGCACAGCAGGAAGCAACCGATGCAAAGGCCGATCTCGCTTCTGTTCAGGCAGAACTTGTGCTTGCACAGGAAGAGCAGACCGAACTCAATAATAAGATCGCCGAGCTGGAGAGCAGACTCACCACGCTCAATGAGGATAATGAGTCACTTCGTCAGGATCTCGCATCCGCAGCCGCACAGGCACTTTCCGGCGGCGGCGAGGGCTCCGAGGAACTTGCACAGCAGATTGCAGAATATCAGTCGAAGATCAGCGAGAGCACAGCGACAATCGAGGCACTCGAGGCACGCGCGGCGGAATCTGCTGCTGAACTTGAAACGCTTCGCTCCGAGCTTGATGCAAAGAATGCGATGATCGAAGAGACCGCCGGCCTTTCCAGCGAGTCCGATCTCCAGAAGCTTGCAGAGTATGAGGCTGTCATCTCCGAGCAGAGCAGCAGCCTTGCGGAAAAGGACCGCGAGCTTGAGCAGCTCCGTCAGGAGAATGCGGATCTCAAGGAGAACGGTTCTGATACCGGCTTCGATATGAGCGCACTCTTCATGGAAGCACAGATGACTGCGAAGAAGGTCGCAACAGAGGCCAATAAGAAGGCAAATGCAATCACCAAGGATGCAGAGGAAAAGGCTGCAAAGACGATTGCCGATGCCAATGCACAGGCTGAAAAGACCATTGCTGACGCAAATGCTCAGGCTGAGCAGACGATCGCTGACGCAAATAAGCAGGCCGATGAGACCATCAGCAATGCAAACGCAGAAGCTGAGAAGAAGCTCAATGACGCAGATGCACAGGCAATCAAAACTGTCGCAGATGCTGAAGAATCCGTCCGCGCTTCCATCGAGGATGCAGAGCGCAGAACCAAGACTACGACCGAAACTGCAAGAACAGTCCGCGCACTGCTCCGCAGCGAGATCGACAGCGTTTCCAAGAAGTTCAACGAGATCTCTCTCGTGCTTGAGAATCTCTCCGGTCAGGCAGGCAGCCGTCTGTCTGAGGCGAAGAATGTCATCTCCGAGGCGCGTTCGACTGTCGGTGATGATGACGATGTTCCGAGCTTTGACAGCTTTGATGAGGTCGCTTCCAAGTCCTTTGAGAAGGTTGGCAAGAGCGAGTTCAATTTCGATGATCTCGCAGAGAGTGCCGGTGAGAATAATAACGGCTGGAACTAATGGAATATCATTGTAATGTATCCGATCTGCCGGCAATGGTGCGGGAGCAGCAGCTCCTGCACGCCGGGGATCGCGTGATCCTGTCCGGTACAGTCTATACCTCGCGTGATGCTGCACATAAACGGCTGACGGCGGCGATGCGCACGGACGGTGTGCAGGCGCTTCCGTTTCCGCTGAAGGATGCTGTGATTTATTATGCGGGGCCGACTGCTGCGCCTCCCGGTCGTCCGATCGGTGCGTGCGGTCCGACGACTTCCGGCAGAATGGATCCCTATGCGCCGATGCTGCTTGATGCGGGGCTGCTTGCCATGATCGGCAAGGGCGAACGTTCACAGGCTGTCTGTGAGGCGATCGAGCGGAATCATGCGGTATATTTCTGTGCGGTCGGCGGCGCAGGTGCGCTTGCTGCGGCACATATTACCGAATGTGAAGTGATCGCATATGAGGACCTTGGCTGTGAATCGGTCAAGCGGCTTGAGCTGACGGATTTTCCGCTGCTCGTCGCGATTGATTCTCACGGCGGAAATCTGTTCCGTGACGGCAGAGGACAGTTCGCTGCCGGTCCGGATTTGGTTTAATTGCCGAATAATATATGTTGAAAGCTGTGGAATATGCCGTTTTCGGCGTGTGAGGCTGAAAAATACTTGACAAATGCACGGCTTTCGGTTATCATGATATCAGGTCATACTCTGCGGTTTGCGGTTCTGCGCAGGCTGCGGATTGACAGGTGCGGCGAAGTGCGCACCGGTGCTTGTTCTGCGTGAGGAGGCTTTTCTGCATGGGCACGTTCTCTGTTGACAGGCTCACCTCAATGCCGGATGAAGGACTGGTCTCTCTCTGTGCGAGTGAGCCGCAGGCGTTTGAACTCCTTCTGGAGCGCTACCGTTCAACGGTCGTCAGCATGGCGCGGTCGTTTGCCGGGAATCCGGCAGATGCTGAGGACTATGCACAGGAGGGTATGCTCGGGCTGCTTGCTGCCGTGACCTCGTTTCAGCAGGGGAAGGGCGCAGGATTCCGTACCTATGCGGTCATCTGCATCCGCAACCGGATGCGCAATGTTTCAAGAATGGAGCAAACGGCTTCCCGTTCTGCGGGCACACAGGATGTTTCTCTGGATGATCCGGAGAACAGCATTCAGGAATTGCTTGCAGACGATGCGGATACACCGGAGCAGGCATTTTTTGAAAAAGAGCGTGTTTCCGAGCTTTATGCGAAACTTGCAGATGTCCTCAGCAAACAGGAACGTGAGATCTTCTGGCTTTCGGTCAGCGGTCTGTCTTATGATGAGATCGCGGAACGCCTGCGGATCCCGTCCAAGAGCGTCGATAACGCGATTCAGCGTGCCAGACGCAAGCTCCGTGCCGTATGGAGCAATAAGTTTACGGCAGCAGGCAGCTCCGCAGAACCGGAGTAAGCAGGCCCGTGCAGTCCGGCAAGGCTGTCCCGAATGAGAAGCGGGCATCTTCTCCACATTACCATGGCCCGGCAGCATTTCTTCCAGCGCGTGCAAGTTATTTCACCTGCAACCCGATTTCGCTTCAGGGCATCGCCCGCAGGCGGTACATGAGCAACTGTGATGGGGTATTCCGTCGAGGTCCAAATATCAAGAATCGAGGATAATTCAAATGTACGAAGACAGAACCTTAGTATGCAATGAGTGCGGACAGGAGTTCGTATTCACCGCCGGCGAGCAGGAGTTTTATGCAGAGAAGGGCTTTGCAAATGATCCGAAGAAGTGCAAGGCTTGCCGTGATGCAAGAAAGAATGCCGGTAAGACTGAGCGCGAGTATTTCACTGCTACCTGCGCAAACTGCGGTAAGGAAGCACAGGTTCCGTTCCGTCCGCGTGAGGATCGCCCTGTTTATTGCAGCGAGTGCTATGCACAGCTGAAGAACCAGCAGTAATTTTGAACCAGCAGGGCGCGGCATGGCTGCGCCCTCTTTATTTGAAAGGATGAGTCCAATGGAAATTACAAAGAATTCCGTGATCGGTGATATTCTCGATTCCGATCCTTCTACCGCACCGTTCTTCCTTGAAATGGGAATGCATTGCCTCGGCTGCCCGGCATCCCGCGGCGAGTCGCTTGAGGAAGCATGCATGGTACACGGTGTCAGCGCGGACGAGCTTGTTGAAAAGCTCAAGGCTCATATGGCACAGTAATGGCATCTGCCGCCGGTTCTTCCGGCGGCTGCCTTTTGTTTATCAGCTGAATAAAGAGAACAGGAGACAATCCAATGAACCGTAAGGAACTCAATGAGATCCGGAATCATTTTAATCCGGAAGCAAAATATTTTACAATGGACCGTGTGCTGACTGCGTTTGTCGATAGCCAGCGCAATGTCCGCGGCGTCAATATCCGCAATGCTGCGAGCATTCCGGCACCGGAGAGCCAGATCCTCTATGATACGATGAAAAAAGTGCTCAATGTCAACCTCGGCAAGCAGAGCTCCGAGCTGCCGTTCCGCAATCATGCATACGGCGAGGACGGCGCCCAGACACGGCTTGCAAATCTGCTCCAGTCCGAATTGAAGCAGGAGGATGTCGCGCTTTCCTTCCTCGGTGCCATGGCGGAGCAGATCGACTCCGATGCGCCCTATGCGGTATTGCTTGCGTATTGCCAGTACAATCCGCCGCGCAAAAATAAAATGGATGAGCTCGAAACTGATTTCACCGATCAGGTTTTCCGCTACATCGTCGCGGCGCTCTGCCCGATCGCAAAGACCGAGGGTGTGCTCGTTTATAATCAGTTTGATGATGAGATCCTGCGGCAGGAGAATCCGAATGCGGTCATCAGCAAGGCGCCGGCGGACGGCTTCTTCTATCCGGTTTTCTCGGATCGCGCAACGGATGTCCACCATGTTCTTTATTATACCAAGACGCCGAATACACCGAATGAAAAGCTCATAGATGCGTTCTTAGAGTGTGATGTTGAAACGACGGTCGAGGAGGATCAGGCCGATATGAAGCAGGTGCTCGGCACGCTGCTCGGGGATGATCTGACCTATGAGACCGTGACTGCGGTCAATGAAAAGCTGACGGAAATTGTCGCGAAAAATAAGACCGACGATTCCCCGACTGAGGTCACAGGCCGCATCCTGCACCGGATGCTCGCGGAGGCGGGTGTGCCGGAGGAGAAGCTTGTCGATACGGAAAAGGTCTTTGAGGAGCATGTTGAAACTTCTCTCAAGCCGGAGCGTCTTGTCGCACCGAAAACCGTTATCAAGACGCCGGAGATCGTTGTGAACGTCAAGAATCAGGCAAAGAATAAAGTTCGGCTCGATAAGATCAACGGGCGGCATTGCATGGTCATCGAGCTCGATGACGCGCTGATCGAAGTCAATGGCTATGATCTGAAGGTGCCGGGTGTGCTCGATCCCGATACGCCGACACCGTGGAGTGAATAACGAAAGGAGTGCGCGATGAAACTTGCTGCTGCGCTGATGCGCCGTGCCGATTTGCAGACACAGATCAATGAGCTGCAAATGCGGCTGAATAACAATGCCCGTGTGCAGGAGGGCGAGAAGCCTGCGGAAGCGCCGGCCGATCTGCTCGCAGCGCTGGATGCTGCGATTACCGAACAGGAAACGCTGATTGCGCAGATCAATCTGACCAATGCGCAGACGGTCAGCGAGGGCAAGACGATCACCGAAATGATCGCGCACCGGGATGCGCTGCTGCAAAAATCGCGGATCATGCGCGGCTTTCTCGATGAAGCGAGCAATCTTGCACCGCGCTATTCCAAGACCGAGATCCGGATCGAAAGCACGGTCAATGTCCGCAAGCTGCAAAAGGATCTGGATGCAGTCGCAAAGGAGATCCGGCTGACAGAGGAACGTCTTCAGGAGCTGAACTGGACGGCGGAGCTGATCACAGGCGAAAGCTGAACAGTTTTGGTTGGATTTCAGGTGGACAGCAGCTCCGCGGCTGAGTTTAAGTCCGCACGCCGAAAGGCATTCAGATTCGTGACAACGCATTCTGCATTTTGCACAGCGGTACACGGCATTTTGCATCATCACTACCTTGCTGTCAATGAAATTCGGGCGGGAACGGGGTAAGTTCCTGATATAAATGAATAGAAAACGCCGCTCCGGTCAGCGCTGTCTGATCGGAGCGGCTTGTTCTGTTTTCGGAAAGCGTGATTTACGGTGTGCCGTAAGGCAGGTTGGCTTCTTTGATTGCGGGCGGTGCATCATAAGGCAGGGTGACTTCTGCGACCGGTGCATAAGCCGTTTCGGCCTCATTTACTAAATTCTCAGTAAAGACGTGTTTTTCACTGTCGGCACTTGAAAGCACTACATCGGAAACATAAAGCTTCATCGTGCTGCCTGCCGGAACGCAGATCCCTCGTTCTATGTCTGTGGCAGCGTCATAGAGCACAGCTTTACAGTCATACTTCAATGTGCCGTCATCTGCTTGCATGACCGAAACTTGCGGCCTCTGCTCTGTGAATGCGATCTTTTTTCCGTCTGCATTGTAAAAAGTCGCTCCTAATGATGTTTCCAGCCAAGTGCCGTCGCTGCATTTTTCTTTCAGCGAATCAGCAGGTTCAAGTGTATAGTTCACGACTAAGAATATGTCATTGAAGCAGATATCATTCACCGTGACCTTGCCGAATTCATACTGATATTCCACAGGTGCGTCCAGCAAATTCGCTGTTGAAGGTGCTTCTTCTTCTTCAATAATCGGCGCTTCTTCCTCCTCTGCCTCAAGGTCATTGATCGTTTTCTCAAAGGCTTCTTCTATTTCCGCTTTGATTTTAGCTTCCAGATCGAGCTTGCGCGCCTTGAAAAGCGGTGTATCCGCGGAATCGAGCAGGACGCGCTTCTCATTGCCGTTTTCATCGAGAATCGCGATGCGGTCAACTGTCAGCTCATAGAGCAGATATTCCGGCATCGGCTCTTTATACAGGAAGTCGTCGCCGGGCCGTTCGGCGTAGGTGCCGTCGTCGCCGCGTGTCAGGCAGACGGCTGTGCCGCCTTCCACCGGCAACGGGTAGAGCGCCATCATCAGACGGTCACGCGCCTCCCCGGGTGTCTTCTCCACGACCTGAACCGTGCCGTCCGCCGTGCTGACCTTGTGCTGCATCTGATAATCGTACATATTGCCCTTGCAGGACATCGCAATGACGTCCGTATCCGCGATCTCAATATCATCATTGAGTTTGACTTCGCAGAGCACAACCGGAAAATGACCGTCTGCATTGGTAATATCAGTAATATCCTCCAGCCAAATCGTACCCCAGTCAAAGGTGCGCGTGCGCATCTCTTCTGTCATGCGGTCGATCATCGGGAATTCGCGGTCATCCGCTTCAACTTCAACGGCGACTGCTTCGGGTACCGGTTCCGTTGTCACTTCCGGGGTTTCTTCTTCGATCTGACTTTCGATCTGTGTTGCGGCAGAGAGATCCTTGCCCTGCTTGTTCATGTGCATCAGCGTGTAGCCGCAGACGCCTGTGACTGCGATGCAGGCAGCAGCAGCTGTGATGCCCGTCACAATGCGGATCGCCGGTTTGCGTGTAATTGTATTCTCTTTCATGCCGAGAACCTCCTCTTTGCAATGTTCTGCAATTTGTACGCGATCTGCGGCATGACGATAATCCTGCATGTTCATAATTCAAGCTCCTCTCCGAGTTGTTTTTTGAGCAGCTTCCGTGCCCTGTAAAGCTGCGTTTGAACAGACGTTTCACTTTTTTTGGTGATTGCACCGATCTCGCGGACGGTGTATCCCTCATAATAATAGAGGTGGATCACAATGCGGTAATGTGCGGGGAGCGCGTTGACGGCATCCCAGATCGAATGCTCTGCATCCGTGACGCAGACCTCTGAGGCATCTTCAAGCGGGACGGTAAATCGTCGCCGGAAGGATTTCAGCAGATTCTTGCATCGGTTGACGGTGACGCGCAGCATCCAGGCTTTTTCGGATTCCTCGTCAGGAAAGGGTTCCTCACGCCGGAACCGGATGAGGAAGACATCGTGTGTGATGTCCTCTGCATCCTGCACATTGCGGCAGTAGGCGAGCGCGGTGCGGTATATCGTATTTTTCATGCGTTCGTAGATCGTAATCATCTGAGCTTGTTCCATGGAGTATGCTCCTTTCCCTTGCGCGTTGTGCGCGGGGGCGTTTTGAAGTCTTCACTAATAAAACAACTGAGCACGGCAAAATATCACACACCCGGCAAAAAAATTTTTTCTTTCTTATTATACACGCTTTTCCGCCTGATTTCAAGCGGGCAGCGCCCGG
>CAMNFV010000008.1 GCA_946537515.1 uncultured Ruminococcus sp.
CCGGGTAATCGTCGGACTCTTCGGAATATTCTTCGTTATCCTCCGGGTAATCTTCACTATACTCTGCGTATTCTTCCGAATCCTCGTCGTACCCGTCGAATTCCTCATCGTATGCATCCGCCTCGTCCGTGTCGTCATCCCCGCCGCGGATCTGGATCATCGGCGCTTCCGCTTCACCCGGGATCTCCACGTTCAGCGGATCAAACAGCGCCTCTCGCTCTGCAAGCGCCGTGGACTCCGCGCTGCGCGGGAAGAACAGCGTAATCGTCGTGCCGCTGCCCAGCTGGCTCTCCAGCTCAATCGTTGCATTGTGGAACTGCGCACCGTGCTTGACGATCGACAGACCGAGGCCGGTGCCGCCGATCTGCTTGGAATGGCTCTTGTCTACGCGGTAGAAGCGCTCGAAGATGCGTTCCTTATCCGCCTGCGGGATGCCGATACCGGTATCGGAAACCGTAAAGATCGCCTGCTGACCGGTGCAGCTCACCTTCATACTGACTTCGCCGTTTTCCTCATTATACTTAATCGCATTGTCGCAGAGATTATAGAGCATTTCCTCAACGATCACCGGAACGCCGTGCATCGGTGCCGTATCGCCCTCAAGCGTCATGGTGATATGCTTGCTCTCCGCAGCGGCGGAAAGCTGCTCCTTGACATTGCACGCAATCTCATAGAGATCAAGCGGCAGGACTTCTTCGGTAAAGCTCTCGTCATCAAGGCGCGACAGCCGGATGATATCCTCGATCAGCGTGATCATGCGTGCGGATTCATCGCGGATGCGCTTTGCAAATCCGCTGATATCCTTTTTCTTGACCATGCCGGATTCCATCATATCGGCAATGCCGTAGATCGAGGTCAGCGGCGTTTTCAGCTCATGCGAAACATTCGATGTAAATTCCCGGCGGAGTGCATCGCGCTTCTCACGCTCAGTCACATCGAGCAGCACCAATACCGCGCCGGTCAGGCGGTTCTCCCGCACAACCGGATTTGCAATCAGCTGCACAGCAGTATCATCAACCGTGATAGTCGCCGTGCCGCGGATGCCGTCGAGCGCCTGCTTGACAAGGCTGCGGAACGGCTTTGCCTCGCTGAGATCATAGACAGAGAAATAATCCTCGCCGGTATCCTCCTGTCCGAGTAATTGCAGCGCAGCATGATTATAGGAGAGCACTCTTCCGGCAGCGCTCACCAGCAGCAGTCCCTCCTGCATATTATCCGTCAGGACCTTGAGCTGCTCCTGCTGACCGGTCAGCTCATTCATCTGCGTGTCGATCTGCGCCTTCAGGCTGGAAACCTGGCGCGCCAGCGGCTTCAGCTCCGGATACTGCTGCAAAGTCGATTTGGAATCAAGCCGCAGCTTTTTCAGTTCCATTGCGATCCCCTTGGACATCTTGTCGCTGATAAAATACAGCGGAGCGACCAGCACAGCCCCGACAAAGATGCTCAGCGGCAGCAGCTGCAATACGAGCCGGAAATAATTCTCCGTCGGGAGCAGCAGCGGGTAAACCAGCAGGCACAGCAGCAGGGTCATCCCCATGGCGATCAGCAATTTGCGGAACAACGTTTTTTTCATTCTGTTGCCTCCGTTGTGTCTGAATGATGATCCTGAAAGCGGTAGCCGACGCCGCGGACAGTCTCAACGGCATTGCCGGCATCGCCGAGCTTGGAGCGCAGCGTCCGGATGTGGACGTCAACGGTCCGGCTCTCTCCGGCGTAGCCATAGCCCCAGACGGATTCCAGGATCCGCTCTCTGCTCAGGACAAGTCCCTGATTGCGCATCAGCATGGCCAGCAGGTCAAATTCCTTACCGGTCAGGACGATCTCGGTATCATGCACCGTGACCATATGGCGGGCGGTGCTGAGCGTGATTCCCTCACATTCCAGCAGTTCTTCGGTATTGCCGCTCTCCTCCGAGGTACGCCGCATCAGCGCACGGATACGGGAAAGCAGCTCCATAATCCCGAAGGGTTTTGTGAGATAATCGTCTGCGCCGCTGTCCAGTCCGAGCACCTTATCGAATTCGGTACTGCGTGCAGAAAGCATCATAATCGGCAGCTTTTTGGTAGCCGGTGTCTCACGCAGCCAGCGCAGAACGGAAAGCCCGTCCTCCTCCGGGAGCATGATGTCCAGCAGAACGATATCCGGAACTGCTTCTGCCACGGCACTCCGGAACTCTGACGGAAGCGCAAAGCCGCGGATATCCATTCCGGAACTCTGCACCGCATAGATCGTAAAATCGCGGATATTCTGATCATCTTCCAGCAGATAAATCATGATATCCTCCCTTCAATCCATATTCTGTTTTATTATATCATATTGTGTTGAAAAATGCAATGGAGAGAAGAAAAAAATTTGAGACCGGCGTATCGTTTCATCAGATTCACCGCGCAGGCCGCTGCCGCATATACTGCAATATCAACCGAAAGGAGGCATGGCAGATGAAAGTTGTCGTTGTCAGGAGCCCGAAGCTGCTCGCAGGCTTGCTCCGCATGGTATTTCACATCCGGAAAGAGGAACGTTGTACTGACTCATAACGCACACCGCCTGCTGTCCGATTTTACGGCAGGCGGCTGTTTTTTTGCACCCGCAACTGTGCGATTGTATCCTGTTTTGCAGAGATCAGCAGCTTAAATTGCCGAAATTTCAATAGAACGACAAATACAAGTTGTATTGAATCCGTGATTTTCGTCAATATGCACTATTTACAAAGAGAGCCGGTTCTGATATAATAAAATTGGACGAATGTCCAAAAAATGAAACAAGGTTGATACTGTTTCAGAGGGGGTAAATTTCATGAAACACAACAGATTGTTCCGCTTCGGCGGAACCGCAGCAGCAGCGCTCCTGCTGCTCTCACAGCTCGCTGCATTCCCCGTGAATGCATCCGAGCAGACCACCAAGGACATCAATACCTGCGATTATACACAGGTTTTCGACAAGCCTGTCGAGATCGTGCAGGGCAAACCGTATGATGTCGCACCCGGCAATGCAGGCGTTCCGGCAGCCGAGCCGATCAAGCAGGTCTGGCTCGATGTGACCATGGATGCTTCATCCGGCCTGCCCGCAATGCCCGCGATCGGCTACACCACCGATGCCTACATCAATGCCGACGGCGAGGAAACCACATGGGCCGGCGACGGCCTCTGGATGAAAAGCGCAGTCAGCAAGGCAACGATCATCATCGAGATCCCCGAGGACAAGCCGCTCAACAGCAATCTCCAGATCCAGATCTGGGGCGAGGAAGGAAAATCCGTCGATAAGATGCAGCTCAATGCACTCGGCTATATGACCGGCGACGGCGGCACGATCGGCATGATGACGCGCAAGGGCGATGTCAACGGCGACAAGACCGTCGATAAGAACGACGTCACCGCGCTCGCGGATTATCTCACGAGCAAGAGCACGTCACTCGAAGCTGCGGCCAATGCAGACCTCGACCACAACAACCGCCTGAACGCTGCCGACCTCACGCTCCTCAAGCGCGGCATCCTGGACGGCTCCTTCGCGCCGAAGCCCAATCAGAATAACGATGAGACCGCAACCGAATTTGTCTCGCATATCAAGCTCGGCTGGAACCTCGGCAATACGCTCGATGCCCTGCCGACTGCTTACACCTCTCCGACCGCCGCAGAATCCTGCTGGGGCTGCCCGGTCACCACAAAGCAGATGATCGACAAGGTCAAGGAAGCCGGCTTCAACTGTGTCCGTGTTCCGGTATCGTGGGGACAGAAAATGGACAACAGCACCTACAAGATTGATGATGCGTGGATGAACCGCGTGCAGGAAATTGTCAACTACGTCATCGACAACGATATGTACTGCATCCTCAACATCCACCACGACAATGATCAGGCAAATCATCCGTATTTCTATCCGGATTCTGCACACTGGGCACAGTCCGAGAAGTTCGTCACATCCGTCTGGTCGCAGGTCTCCGAGCGTTTCGAGGCTTACGACAATCACCTGATCTTCGAGACGCTGAATGAGCCGCGTCTGATCGGTCACAACAATGAGTGGTGGATCGACAGCAGCAGCAATGACTGCAAGGATGCAATGAACTGCGTCAACAAGCTCAACGCTGCCGCACTCGATACGATCCGTAAATCCGGCGGCAACAATGCAAAGCGTTTCGTCCTGATGCCTTCCTACGCTGCAAACTGCGATGAAGCAACGCTCGCAGGCGTCCAGATGCCGAATGATGATCGCATCATCGCGGAAGCACATGCCTATACGCCTTATAAGTTTGCTCTTGAAAAAGAGGAAAAAGGCGGCACACCGAACTGGAGTGAGGCAAACGGCGGCGCGGATATCGTCAACCTGATGAAGCGTCTCCAGAAATATTACCTCAACAAGGGCATTCCGGTTATCATTGACGAGTTCGGCGCATCGAACCGCAACAATGAAGATACCCGTGCAGCATGGGCAAAGTTCTATGTTTCGACTGCGGATTCCTACGGCATCCCCTGCGTCCTCTGGGATAACAACCAGTTCGGCCAGGGCTCCGAGAACCTCGGTCTGATCAACCGCAACGATCTCTCGATCGGATTTCCGAAGCTTCTTGCAGGCCTCATGGAAGGCGCAAAGAACCGCGGATAAGATCGCAAATCAAAGAAAGCCGCTCAGTTTCGTGTCATGCGAACTGAGCGGCTTTTTGTTTTCTCCGGATATTGATATGCCCAAAGCAAAGCCGCTCCAATTATCTTCGGAGCGGCTTCATCATGCCGTTATGACTGCTTTTTATAGCACGCAATGACTTCACCGATGTACATTCTGTGTGCATCATGGTCGGCATAAAACGCAGCAGCGGCATCCGCAGGGATATCCTTGATATCCATATCCGCCGCAAAGCGCTTCTTGCAGACGAGCACCAGCTCCGCCTCTTCAAAGCTCATGCCGCCTTCAACAGCAACCGGATGCAGACCGGCTTCCGCAGCCTTATCGCAGTCTCTGCCGGAATGCGAACCGCAGAATGCAAGCGCTTTGCGATGTTCCTCGCCGAAGAATGAGACCGTAAACGTATCCTGCTGCTCCATAAAACCGAAGGTATGGCGCGAATGCCGCACATAGCAGGTCACGGAAGGCTTATTCCAGAGCACGCCGACCGCGCCCCAGGAGCATGTCATCGTGTTCCAGCCCGCCTGCTCCGTACCGGCCGTCAGCAGAAACCATTGCTTCCCGATTGCCTCAAATGCATCCTTGCCCCATTCATTCAAATCAATTTTTTGCATTGCCATATTTTGACCTCCATATGCGATGTACTTCTGCACATCATAATTTACGAATGATTCTGCAACCGCAGCTTGTCTGTAATCAGCGCGATGAATTCCGAATTGGTCGGCTTGCCCTTGCAGGTATTGACCGTATAACCGAAAAAGGAATTCAGCGTATCGAGATTGCCTCTGTCCCATGCAATCTCAATCGCATGGCGGATTGCACGCTCCACGCGGGAAGGCGTTGTCTGAAACTCCCCTGCCACACGCGGATAGAGCTGCTTTGTGACGCTGTCAAGCAGCTCCGGCTCATGATAGGCGCTGACGATCGCACAGCGCAGATAATGATAGCCTTTGATATGTGCCGGTACGCCGAGCTGGTGGATGATATCCGTGATCGTGATCGCGAGATCCTGCCCGGCCCGCGTCGAGATCGCGCTCAGCGGCTGCTTATTCGTCAGAAGCGCAATGCGCTCGCCCAGCACATTCAGATCAAAGGGCTTGAGCATAAAATACGCAGCGCCGTTCTGCATGACCTGCTGCTCAACGAAACTGTTGTCATACGAAGAAGTCACGATAAATGCCGGACGTTTTCCGTTTCCGGTATTTGCTTTTTTCATCAGCTCAATGGCATCCATATGCGGCAGAATGGCATCCACCACAACGACATCCGGTGTATCATTCCGAATCGACTCCAGAACGGTATTGCCGTTCTTCGGCCGTGTATATGCGTACATTCCCTGTGAACGCAGGACACTGGCGCAGGATACACCGTACTCCGCCGTGTCGTCACCGATCAGAACCTTGACTTGCTTTTGCATGGTTCAACCTCCTTTTGCTTTATGTTTCCATTTTATCACGCATGAAACACAAATGCAAGAGCGAAGAATCACGAAGATCATAGGTTTCTGTCGAAGCATCCACAATCTTAGCGGATGACTGAAATTCACGATGATGCGTTGTTTTCATGAGTAACCGCCCGCAGTTTCTGCCGTTTTCTGCGGCATCCTGTCGAAGCGCGGAATCCTGTGTCGCGCGGGCGGACACGATTTCTGCATCATCGGAGAGAATCCGCGCAGCCGGGCGTCAGAGATCGGTCAGGAAGACTGCCGGGATCTGCTTCCGCTCCAGCTTATAGCGCTGGATCTTCGTCAGCGGAATCTCATAATGCCGCATGGATTTTTGGTATTTTCCGGCAGCAATATGATTATAAAGCATACCGAGAAAGACCAGCGCCTCGGAATTGAGCGCCTTGCGGTTTTCCTCCAGATAATCATAGCCGCCGGCGCGGTAAAACATCTCCAGCGCAAGCGAAAGATCACAGGCAGGCTCCGCCAGGATCCCCCGCGGAACCTGAAAGCCGCGCTCCCACTGATGCCCGCGCAGGATCTGATCGAGCTGCGGCAGCGTTTTCCCGGCCTGCGGCGGAAAGCAGTCGTGCTCCAGATAATAATTCAGCGCAGAGACCAGCGCTTCCGCATCCGCATGATTCTGGCGCGAAAGCAGCTCCCCGGCCACATCACAGAGCAGTTCATCTGAGAGATATGCCGTCATCCCGTGCCGCAGCGCATCCGGCGGCAGATGCACAAATCCTGCATCGTCAAAATCCGGATAATCCGCAGGATAACAGGGCGTATCCTTCGCATAAGGGCCTGTTCCGCCCGTATACATACACCAGCGATCCTCCGGCAGCGCCGGTTGCTGAAGATCCGCACAAAGCGCCTGAAGCAGCGCGCCGACTGTTGTCAATTTATATTTTTCCATAGACTTCCTCCGTTTCCTTCCGATGCCGATGCATCTTCCGGAAAAAAAACTGACTGTTTTTTTGAGGTGTTCGGATCAATAATCTGCGCATAATAATTCTGTGCGGAACAAGCAACACATTTCGGATTCCGCAGAGAGGAAGGACGCAAATGATTTTTCGCTGTAAATTTTTCCGGATGCGGCGCATTGCCGCAAGCGCAGCCGTACTCCTGATGAGTCTCTGCGGTGCGGTACAGTTTTATGCGCACAGCCTGCCGGATCATTTTTATACGGACGCAGACCGTCCGCTTTCGGTCGCAACGGCGCTGCCCGTGACATTCACCCGCCGCACACCCTCCGTTCCGCAGGGACAGGAAGCGCAGCTGCGGCTCTTCGGGATGTTCCCTGTCAAGACTGTTTCGCTGACGACGCTCGGCCCGGCCAATGTATATGTCGGCGGAGAGCCCTTCGGCATCCGGATGCTGATGGCAGGCGTCATGGTCATCTCGCTCAGCGAGGTACAGGCTGTCAGCGGGAGCTGCTGTCCGGCAGCGGAAGCCGGTATCCGGGAAGGTGATATCATCGAAGCCGTCAACGGCAGACGCATCAGCAGCAATGCCGATATTCAGCAGGCCGTCGCGGATTCCTGCGGCGAAGCCGTTGCCGTGGCGGTCCGGCGCGGAGAGATGCTCAAAACAGTCTCCGTACAGCCGGCCTATGTCGCGGAAGCACAGCGCTGGCAGACGGGCATGTGGGTGCGCGACAGTACCGCAGGTATCGGGACAATGACCTATTACACCCGCACGCAGAGCGGCCAGATTGCGTTTGCAGGGCTTGGACACGCTGTCTGCGATGCAGATACCGGTGCGCAGATTCCGCTCGCCTCAGGCGATGTCATCGCGGTCTCCGTGCGGGATATTGTCTCCGGCAGCGCAGGCAGACCCGGCGAGCTGCTCGGCAGATTCGATATCGGCGAGAGCATCGGAATGCTTTCCGCGAATACGTCCTGCGGCATCTTCGGCTCTGTGATCCGTCTGCCGCAGAAGCAGATTGCTGTTCCGCTCGGATTCCGGCAGGATATCACACGCGGCGAAGCCCTCATGTATACAACGATCGACGGAACCGCGCCCCGCCCCTACCGCATTGAGATCGAGGAGATCCGCGGCGATGATGATGCGCTGCGAAATCTGGTGATCCATGTCACGGATACAGCGCTGCTCGAAAACACAGGCGGCATCGTGCAGGGAATGAGCGGCAGTCCGATCCTGCAAAACGGCCGGCTGATCGGTGCCGTCACGCATGTCTTTGTGCGTGATCCGACCAGAGGCTACGGCATATTTGCCGAAAATATGTATGCGCAGACCGCAGCACTCGCGGCCTCCGCAGCGTAAACCGCGCAGATGCATCCGCAGAAGCCCGCATCCCCGCGGCAGGATATGAAAAGTATAAAAAAGGGGGCGCTTCGCTGTGAAACGCCCCTTCTGTCATTCTAATTCCATGCAGCTTGAGTCAGGAACGCTGCGATGATGCAGATCCTCCGGTAAAGGCCTGCTGATTCATATATATATTTTGCAGAAACTCAGCGGCTCTCGTCGCTGAAACCGCTGTCAACGAGTTCAACCAGAGATGCAACAGCCTGCTCCTCATCGGTGCCGTCAGCAATGATGCGGATTGCAGTACCGCCGACGATACCCAGCGAAAGGATACCCAGCAGGGACTTCGCATTCACGCGGCGCTCTTCCTTCTCGATCCAGATTGCAGAGCGGAACTCATTTGCCTTCTGGATAAAGAATGTAGCGGGGCGTGCATGGAGGCCCACCTGATTCTGAACCATGACATCTTTAATACACATATACTTTCTCTCCTTTATGATTTTCATAAAACCCAATTTGCGGACAATCGGAAATGTGCTCCGTAATCGCTCCGTCACACACGGAAAAAAATTCGCAAAAACAAAAAGCGGATTGACCGTTTGCGCTATCAGCCGTCTGTTCGTTTCTTCCTGACTAGCCGAACAGTCCGCTTGTAAACCCTTCTCGAATATACAAGATGTATAACGCATGATGATTGTTTCAAATCCCGAACGCTTTTGTCATTTACGGAACCACGCTATCATTATACTGATTTTTTATAGGTTCGTCAATCTCTTTTCTACACAAAAACCATGTCTGCGCCCAAATTTCTCCCCTATGCTACATTCAGAGGAATGGAATGTACTCCCGTTTGGGCATTTTCACGAAAATAAATTGTTGAAAACCCTTGGTTGAGTGAACAGTTTTCAACAAAACAATTTGTTGAAAGTGCCAAAGGTCGATTCAACTATTGTCCTTTGACCATTTTGCCCAAAGGTCCGGACGCCTGTTTCGGGTGATTTCGAGGCTCTGTTCGGCTCTCCATTGTGCAATGTTTTTGTGATGTCCGCTGAGCAAAACCTGCGGTACGCCTTCGCCCTCCCAGATTTCCGGTCTGGTATACTGCGGGTATTCCAAAAGGCCGTTGAAATGGCTCTCGTCTTCATAGGCATCCGGTGCAGGCAGAACATTCTCGCACATCCGCGCAACGGCATCCGTCAGAACGAGCGCCGGCAGTTCACCGCCCGTAACAACATAATCCCCGATCGAGATTTCCTCATCGACGATCCGGTCGATCACGCGCTGGTCTATGCCTTCATAATGACCGCAGAGCAGAAACAGCCGCGGCATCTCCGCAAGCTCTTTGACACGCTGCTGCGTCAGAACATTCCCCTTCGGAGAGAGATAAATCGTGTGCATCGGCAGCTCGGACTGTGCCCGCACCGCCTGCCAGCAGTCATAAATCGGCTGCGCCTGCATGACCATGCCCATTCCGCCGCCGAACGGTGAATCATCGACACGGTTGTGCTTATCCTTTGTATAGGCGCGGATCTGGTGGCAGTTGACCGTGATCGCGCCCTTTGCGCGTGCTCTGCCGATGATGCTCTCGGAGAGTACCGCCTCGCACATCTCCGGAAAGAGCGTTGCAATCTCAATCTGCATCGTCAAACAATCCCTTCATCGGCCGGATCGTAATCGTATCAGTATCAAAATCGACAGACAGCACGACATCCGGAATCACCGGCACGAGCAGCATTTTTCCCTCCGGCGACTGCACCTCATAGACATCATTTGCGCCGGTTTGCAGGACATCATGCAGCTTGCCGTATTCCCGGCCGCTGTCCGCATCGACGACGCGCATCCCCTGCAGATCCTGGATAAAATATGTGTCTTCATCGAGCTCCACATCATTGCGGTCCATATAGAGCACCGTATTGCGCAGCGCATTTGCTGCCTCCGGCGTATCCACACCGGCAAACTTTATCAGTACCATGTTTTTCTGTACGGCGGCGCGCTCGATCTCCATGGGGATATGATCCTTCCCGCGGTACAGCGTTTCAAACTCGCTGAGGAACTCCGGGCTGTCGCACCACGGCATGACCTTGACCATACCGCCCAGGCCGTGCGTATTGACGATCTTGCCGATTTCGAGATATTGCTTCTTCATGTCTGCTCCTTTCATCCGGAACACTCTGGTATTTTGGCACATACCATTTCATTATAACATATCCCGTTGAAAAATGCAAGTGCTTTTTCAAAAAATTGTCTCTGGCAGATTTAAAATGGGGAATCCTCGTCCCCCAATCCCATATATGGTAGCAGAGATAAGCCGCCCAAATTCGCGTAACTGCTGAATCTGAGCGGCTTTCTTCTTTCTTTCTATCAAGGGCGGGATTCCAAAGGGACAAATCCCTTTTAGATCATCGCGCAGCGATACCTTTAAATCGCATTTTCTTCGGCATCAAGCCTTGCCTGCTCCCTGCGGTATGCGCGGATCTGCTTCTCATTGATCAGCATGTCAATCAGCGCAAAGATCAGCGTACCGAGCGTCAGATCCAAGCCTACTGTGAGCGGCACGGAATCCAGTCCCGTCACCTTGCCAAAGACATCCAGCAGCGTCCATGTAACGGAAAGCCGCAGCGCACTCAGCACATACAGCAGCAGACGTTTCGGAAATGCCTCCGGTGCCGGGTCGAGCCGTTTACCGAACAGTACCGGCAGCTCATGCAAATGATTCTTCCTTTTCACCAGCGACATCATCGCTGCCATTATAAACAGCAGCACCAGTTCCGGAACCGCAAGTTCGCCGTGAAAGCCGACATAAATGATCCGGATCGTTACATAGAAAATTGCCGCAACGCCGCAGGCTGCAAGCCCTTTTTCATTGACCTGCGCCGTGCGCTCATCTGTCTTATAGAGATCCACCATTTGTTCATTTGCTGTTTTCATCATCATTCATCCTTTCTTCGGTCGGTATCCAAAACAGGTCATTGAGGGTTTTGCCGAGTACATCGCAGATTGCAATGCACAGATTGAGTGTGGGGTTATAGTTGCCGGATTCGATCATTCCGATCGTCTGCCTTGTCACGCCGACTGCTTTCGCAAGTGCTTCCTGATTCATGTCGTGTTCCATGCGGGCGATCTTGAGTTTGATGTTTTTCATCGGCTCCCCTCCTTTCATGCTCTTATTATACACGATAGTTTGCAGAATGTCAAGTATATCTTGCATTAAGTTTTGTTAAGATTGCATTCAGATGAAAATAATGTACAAAAGAGCACCGGAGCGAAATGAACACTCCGGTGCTGTTTGATTCTGAATCAGTCTTCGGTTGCGGCGGTGCCGGCCTTGAGCGTACCGTGCGACAGCGCCTTCAGATACGCATTGATGAACGCATCGAGATCACCGTCCATGACAGCCTGGACATTACCGGTCTCGCAGCCCGTGCGGACATCCTTGACAAGCGTATACGGCATGAATACATAGGAACGGATCTGGCTGCCCCACTCAATCTTGAGCTGATCGCCCTTGATATCGGAGATCTTTTCCAGATGCTCACGCTCCTGAATCTCAACGAGCTTTGCACGCAGCATCTTCATACAGTAGTCCTTATTCTGGAACTGCGAACGCTGCGTCTGACAGGAAACGACAATGCCTGTCGGGATATGCTTCAGACGAACCGCCGAGCTCGTCTTATTGATATGCTGACCGCCGGCGCCGCTGGAGCGGTAAACCTGCATCTCGATATCTTCCGGGCGAATCTCGACCTCGACATCGTCTGCAAGTTCCGGCATGACCTCAACCGCCGCAAACGACGTATGCCGTCTGCCGGATGCGTCGAACGGCGAAACACGCACCAGGCGGTGTACGCCTGCCTCGGATTTGAGGAAGCCGTAAGCATTCTCGCCTTCGACCATGAACGATGCAGACTTGATGCCTGCTTCATCGCCGTCGAGCCAGTCAAGCAGATCGACCTTGAAGCCGTGGGTATCCGCATACTTGTTGTACATTCTGTAGAGCATCTGCGACCAGTCCTGCGCCTCGGTACCGCCCGCGCCTGCGTGCAGCGTCACAATCGCATTGGAGTTGTCATATTCACCGGTCAGCAGCGACTTGAGTTTTTCTGCTTCCAGCTGCTTTTTGAACGCCTCTGCATCCGCGAGAATCTCCTCATTGGAAGAATCGTCGCCCTCTTCAAGAGAAAGTTCGATCAGCTCAATGGTATCTTCCAGCAGAGACTGCAATTTCTCAAAATTCTCGATCTTACGTTCGAGGGTATTACACTTCTGTGTGATCTTCTGCGCCTTCTCGTGATCGTCCCAGAAGCCGTCATATTCCATCTGAATCCGCAGATCGCCGAGATCGGCCTTTGCGCGCTCGATCTGCAATACCTCGCCGAGTTCCTTGACTTCCGGGCGGGCGTTCACAAGCTCATTCTTGATATCGTCCAATAAAATCATATATAAGATCCTTTCTTCGGGGTGATACAATCGGATAAGCATCCGACCCGCAGAGAATGTATCGCTTCATGGGCCGGATATCCGCGCAGTTCCTTGATATTGACTGCGCAAATTTCCACATATACTATTTTACAGGATTTTCCGTGTTCTGTCAAGTAGTTTTCCCCGCGTCCGCTGTGCAAAGCTCTGTGCAATCTGCACAAAGGGCAGCGACTCCGCACCGTCTGAATTCATATTTCTATAAATCTTTAAAGTCTTTCTTTAAATATCTATTGACATTCTTTAATTTTAGTGCTATACTCATATCATCAGCTGATAGGGACACACAAACCAACAGTCTTATTCAGGAGGTATGAACCATGAAAGATTCCAATGTTGAAGCACTCACCAAGCGCACCCGTTTTGATTCCGTCTGCACACTGATTTTCTCCGGCGTCTTTGCAGTTCTCGCCGTTCTCAAGCTGGTCTGGCACGCACCGGACGCCGCCTGTTCCAACGCATTTCTCAGCGTGATTTTCCTGCTGACAGGGCTGATTTTCCTCGATATCCGCAAGAACGGCAAGCCCTTCGCAAAATCCGTCATCAATAAAATGCGTGCAATCGCAATCTGCGTCATGTGCAGCGGAATCGTGCCGGAGATCGTCGGAAGCATAGCCCGCGGCGCCGCAACTGACCATTTTGAACTTGTGATTGATGACAGACATGTGATCTCCATGATGCTGATCGGCGTCATCATCGGCATTTTCTCCGAGCTCTTTGTCTACGGCCACAGCTTGCAGGATGACATGGATCAGATCGCATAAGAAGGAGACAATTATGGAAAAGGTACTCAACGCTAGAATTCCGAAAAAACGCCCGAAGCATTTGGTCAGCACATTCATTGCATATCTCTTTATCATGCTACTCTTTTTTCACACCAAAGATTTTATCACATCAATCGTCAAGGATCAATACAGCTATGAACTGAAATTCCAGCAGGTCGAGACTGAAAGAGAAGATGAAAAATCACCGAAGGTCTGGCAGCTGTACCGGGACGGCGAATTCTTCAAATTTGTAAACCCGAGTGATTATAATATGCCCGACCGAAACGGAAACATTGACCTGAAATACAGCGTGATCGTATATGAAGCAAAAGGACTTGTTTATTCTGCAATTCTGACCGCGATGCTCGTTCTCGTACTGATCATCGCCGGAAGCTGCAAGGAACACACGCCCTTTACCAGAAGCAATGCCAACCGAATCAAAGTGATCGCGATCCTGCAATTCTCGCTGGCAATCGCACCGGGATTGCTGGAATTCATCATGAAATCTGTCAAATATGAATACAGCTATGTTTCTCCGCGCATCGAATCGCTCTATATGCTGATCATCGGTTTTGCGATTCTCATGATCGGAAAAGTATTCGACCGCGGCGTCAGCCTGCAAGAAGAAAATGATCTCATTGCGTGAGGAGGATGACATGGCAATCATTATCAGACTCGACCGCATGATGGCTGACCGCAAAATGTCCCTCAATACGCTTGCAGAGCTTGTCGGCATGACAAACGTCAATCTCTCAAATCTCAAAACAGGCAAGATGAAGGGCATCAAATTCGATACGATGAATGCGATCTGCCGCGCACTCGATTGTCAGCCCGCCGATCTCTTTGAGTATGCGCCGGATGACGAAGAATAAACCATACCGCACAGAGCACGCTGCCCTGTGCGGTATTTTTCATCCAAGCGGTGCAAATGAAATCGCGGTGTCCCGGATCTTCTCCGCCATTTTCGCCTCATCATCCAGATGCATCAGACAGACATGCACACCCGCTTCCGTCAGGCGTTTCAGCTCCGGCAGAACCCTGTCAATATAGAGGTGTACGCCGCTGTCGAAGCAGGCCGCCTCGGTATAGAGGTACGCTCCGCTGTGCAGATACGGCAGAAACGGCTCCAACTCGGCAGTATCGCCCGTATAGAGCACATCCGTCCCGCTGATGCGCAGCCGGAAACCGAAGCAGCGGCCTTCCAGCGACGGCGCATGATGCACCGGAACCGTCCCGATAAACCATTCTCTGTCCAGCTGATCCGCCGTGAGAATTGTATATGCCGCCGGATCGCAGCCTTCCAGCCGGTCAATCAGATATTTGAGATCTGCGGCAACTTCTGCCGTCGGTGCAATGACAGTCACATGCGCATCGGCCATATACCGCGCACAATGAATCAGCATCGGAATGCCGCCGACATGATCGCCGTGCGTATGCGTCACAAGGACATAAATCTGCTTCTGCGTAATCCCCTTTTCCAGCAGAACATGAAATGAGGACATCGGACAGTCAATCAGAATCAGCGCATCATCCGCATAGAAATACGCGCTGTTATGCGATTTTGTGAATGCAGAACCGCGTCCGAAAAACTTCAGCATGATGTGCCTCCTCAGAGCAGTCTGAAATCCCGGAGCTGCCGTGCAAGCCGCGCAACCGGCAATCCGACCACATTATAATAATCGCCGTGAATGCCCGCAACGAGCAGCGCACCCTGTCCCTGAATCCCGTAGGCGCCCGCCTTGTCATAGGGCTCTGATGAGGCCGCATAGGCGTCAATCTCCGCATTTGAGAGCGGATAGAACTGCACGCCGGTCTCATCAGAAAAGCTCGCGGAGTGTCCGTCCCAGAAAATCGCAACACCGGTGACAACCTTGTGCATCCGGCCGGAGAGCGCATGAAGCATCCGCTTGCAGTCCGCTTCATCCGCAGGCTTGCCGAGGATCTCATCATCAAGCAGTACGGTCGTATCCGCACCGATCACGACCGCATCGGGATGCTCCTTCGCGACAGCAGCCGCCTTCCGGACCGCAAGCAGCTCCGCAGCAGCATCCGCAGGGATGCCCTCCGGCAGCGTTTCATCACAATCCGAAACGATAACTTCAAACGGAATATTCAGCTTGCCGAGCAGTTCCTTTCTGCGCGGCGAGCCAGAGGCAAGTATCAGCTTCATAGGGCTATGCTCCTTTCGGTTTGTCTGCCGGTGCTTGACGCATCGGGCAGAATCAGGTATAATAGAGACAGCAAATCACACAAGGAGTTTCATGTATGAAAGCATTTTTGAAAAAGCATCTCGGCATTATCATTCTCGTGGCGGCGATCCTGCTGTTTGCAGGCGGCTGGCTGTTCGTCTGGAACCGCATCGGCAATCAGATGACAAAGGCGGCATTCCGCTCTGTTTATGATACCCTCACATTCGACGGCGCACATTATGTCCGATGCGATCTGGAAACCGTCCGCGCCTATCTGCCGGATACCGAAGCGATCTCCCGCGATCTCTGCGGCGATGAGCTCGGAACATTGAGCTTCCCCTCTGAAACAGGCAGCGTCAGCTGTCCGCTCTATGCCTGCAAGCCCCTGGCAGATGCCGGCAAGCAGAACGCGATCGTTCTGCTGGAGCAGGAAGAGGGCATCAGCGCCTATGAGCTCTCCGGATTTCAGTATCTCGATGAACAGACCTCAATCTGGGCAGTCTGCGCATCCTACGGCATCGGATATCCGGAGAATATCGAATCCGTCATCGTCAAAGACAAAGAAGGCAATCTGCTGGAAACGATCAGCGAGCCGGAAGCGCTGTCTAAATTCTTCGACCGGCTCTTAAAGCTCGGTGAGGATATCGGGGAAGCAGGGATCGCAGAGGCCTATTACAACGCATATACCGCGGAATTCGGTGAGACTGACCAGATCTGGCTTGAGGATAACACCGTCAAGGCAAAGGACGATGCTGTCTATCAGGAAGCCATGGACTTCTGGACAAAGGATCTGCGGCTCGTGACGATCAAGCTGACAAACGGCTTACAGCTCCGCGACTGCATCTATGCACCGGTTCCCGGCACATTCTCCATTTACGGGGATTACAAAATCACGGAGCCGTTTTTCACATAATTTCAGTCTGAATTTTCGCTGTCGAGATTGTGGTGAACATTTTCGAGTGCTTCCGAGGAGATCGTGACATTATGTGCCGTTGCGGCCGCAAGCTCTGCGGTCTGATGTCCGCGGAAGACGAGTTTTAAGAAGATCGGGCAAAGGATCGAGCTTGTGATGATCAGGAAAATGGTTGCGACAAGCGGATCAATGCCGCCCTGCGGTGCGATCAGGGCAGAGCCCGTCGCATAGACAGCAAGTGCGACCTCGCCGCGTGCGATCATACCGAAGCCCGCCGCAAGCGACTCATGCTTGTCATATTTGAAACATCGCGCTGCCGCACCGCATCCGATAATCTTGCCGATGATACCGGCCGCGACGAACGATACAACGAACAGCATACTCGACCAATGAAACGCGCTGAAATCCGCGCTGATGCCGATATATGCAAAGAACATCGGCGTAAAGAACATATAGCTGCTGACGATAACCTTGCGGTCCACGAACTCGCTGTCGCCGAGGCCGCTCAGCATCAGGCCGGCCATATATGCGCCGGTGATCGCAGCAATTCCGAAGAATTCCTCTGCCGCATAGGCGAAGAAGAAGCAGGCCGCAAATGCGAAAATACTGGTTCGGCGCTTATGCGGATAAATCTTGACCATGAGCCGGAAGCCGCGGCGCATCAGATAGCCCACAACAATCGTAAATACGAAGAATCCGGCGACACGCAGCAGCGTCATGCCGATATTGCCCTCGCCGCCGAGGCCGGTCAGGATGCTCAGCGCAACAATGCCGATGACGTCGTCGATGATTGCGGCGCTCAATACGGTTGTACCGATCTTGGTTTTCAGCTTGCCGAGCTCACGGAGCGTTTCGACCGTGATTCCGACGCTTGTCGCGGAGAGAATGCAGCCGATAAACAGCGCATTCATGAGCTTTTCGGTATCATGCAGCGCGGAGAATCCGCCCATGAACATCAGCGCAACTGCTGTGCCGAGCAAAATCGGGACAATGACGCCGGCCAGCGCAATACAGGTTGCCGCTGCGCCGCTGCGCTTCATCTCGCGGAAATCCGTTTCCAGTCCGCTTGAAAACAGGATAAAGACGACGCCGATCTGTGAAAAGCTTTTCAGGACGTCCATTTCGATCTCTGTCGGATGAATCAGTCCCGGGAAACCCGTCCCGCGGAACAGCGCCGGACCAATCAGCAGACCGGCAATGATCATACCGACAACCTGCGGCAGGCCGATCTTTCGCGTCACCATGCCGACAAATTTTGTGGATAACAGAATAATGCCGCAGTCAAGCAGAATATGCATGACATTGAAATCCATGATGATCAACTCCTAATTTTCTGATACACGCCAAAAGCAGGACAGTAGATTGTCCTGCTTTTGTTTGTCATATTTACGAATAAACTCACTCGTAGAGCGGATATTTTGCGCAGAGTGCGCTGACGCCCTCGCGAATCTCGTCCGCCTTGGTCTCGAACTGGGTAGCGGTCAGATACATGAACTCTGCGATCTTCTCCATATCCTCGGTAACGAGGCCGCGGGTGGTGACTGCCGGTGTACCGACGCGGATGCCGCTGGTGACCATCGGCTTCTCCGGATCGTTCGGGATCGCGTTCTTGTTGACGGTGATATAGACCTCATCAAGACGATGCTCCATCTCCTTACCGGTGATGTGGACCGGGCGCAGGTCAACGAGCATCAGGTGATTATCCGTACCGCCGGAAACAAGATCGAAGCCGCGTGCGAGCAGACCCTTTGCGAGTGCCTGTGCGTTATCAACGATCTGCTGTGCATAAGCCTTGAATTCCGGCTTGAGTGCCTCACCGAAGCAGACAGCCTTGCCTGCGATGACGTGCATAAGCGGACCGCCCTGGATGCCCGGGAAAATGGCCTTGTTGATCTTTTTTGCGATCTCCTCATCATTTGTGAGGATCAGGCCGCCGCGCGGACCGCGAAGGGTCTTGTGGGTTGTAGTAGTAACGACATCCGCAAGGCCGACCGGAGACTGATGCAGACCGCCTGCAACGAGACCGGCAATGTGAGCCATATCGACCATGAGCATTGCGCCGTTGTTGTGTGCGATCTCAGCGAGCTTGGTGAAGTCGATTGCGCGCGGATATGCGGATGCACCGGCAACGATCAGCTTCGGATGATGCTCCTTCGTGAGCTTCTCAACTGCATCGTAATCAAGTCTGCCGTCATCGCCGACGCCGTAGGACAGGAAGTTGAAGTACTTTCCGGAAAGATTGACCGGAGAACCGTGCGTCAGGTGGCCGCCGTGTGCCAGGCTCATGCCGAGAACGGTATCACCAGGCTGGAGCAGCGCGAAATACACAGCAGTATTTGCCTGTGCGCCGGAGTGTGCCTGGACATTTGCGAACTTTGCGCCGAAGAGCTTCTTTGCACGCTCAATCGCAATTTCTTCCACAATATCAACAGCCTCGCAGCCGCCGTAGTAACGCTTGCCGGGATAGCCCTCAGCATACTTATTGGTCAGAACAGAGCCCATTGCAGCCATGACAGCCGGAGAAACGATATTCTCGCTGGCGATCAGCTCCAGGTTGCGTCTCTGACGTGCGAGCTCCTGCTTCATTGCAGCGCCGACATCGGGATCACATTTTTCGACATAGCCGATTGTATCAATCAGGTCATTGAACATAATATTTTCAATCCTTTCCGGTATATTCCTGCGTTTACGCAGGCAGATATGGATATTATACCATACTTTTAAAAAAGATGCAATAGCAAATCGGGATTTTTCGCGATATCCGGCAAAAAAATTCGCACCGTCTTTTCAGACGGTGCGAATTGAGAAGTTTTGAATTACTTGGAAAGATCGTCAACGAGCTTTGCAATGTACTTCAGGATCTTGATGGTGTCATCACCAGTCAGAGAACCGTCATGGGTAACGTCAGCGTTAATCTTGCCCTGTGCAGAAACGTTTGCATCGCTGTCTTCAGCGACGAAACGTGCGAGCAGAACAGCGTCAGCAACGTCAACCTGACCCTGGCAGTTTACATTACCCCAGTCAGCTTTTTCATTCTGAGTGGAAGAACTCGGAGTCGTGTCTTTCTTCTCCTCAACCTTAACGGAACCTGCGGTGAATGCAGCTTCATAGTTGGTGGTTGCGGAAGCGCCGACAGCGGACAGATATGCGGAAGCGTCAGCGGAAGAATCCGGATAGGTCTTACGCTTTGCGCCTGCACCCTCGAGCTTCGAGACTGTGCCGGCAGCAACGCCGTCCTTAACGGTACCGCTCAGCGTAACGAATACGCCGTCAGACTTGACCCAGTACTTGGAATCAGTCAGACCGGTAGACCAAATGATAACGATCTGCTTGCCGTTATCATACCAGTTGAAAACGGTGTCACCGAGATCACCCTCTTCGCTCTTTGCGCCGGTCTCGCCGATCGTGCCGAGCTTTACATCGGTAATCTTCAGTTCATCGCTATTGTAGTTGATGGCAAAATCAATCGAGCTGAGGCCGGAAGACGGAACAGAGCCCAATTCAACATTGACAGAAAAAGCCTTACCAGCGGCTTCCACGGTATCCGTGCCGATCTTAACAGCAACGCTGTCGGCCGCGGAAGCGGAAATACCGAGGCTCATAGCTGTCATTGCCATAGCCATAAGGCCGGAAATGATCTTCGATTTTTTCATGTTCATACTCCTCCAATTATGTATGTATGCGGTAATACGGCTGCGGAGTGCTGCCGTACCGTGAGGTGGATGTCCCCTTCTTCATCCACGTTCACATGATACCATCTATATCTTAACTGAATCTGAAGAAAAATGCAATGACTTTTTGTATCATGTTTATGACCAATCGCACATTCATTTTTCAGTTTTAGAACTATATTGCTCGAAACAGTTCAAATCCAGCAGATATATGAACTATATTGCGATGCAAAGTTCATCGCATAGTGTACAATCGCACACATATAGCCTTGCCTGCCGAAGAAAATTTTCTCCGGCAGGCGGCTGTAACTTACTTATTTGAGCATGCTTGCGATCTCGCCTGCGAAATCGTCAACACGCTTCTCGATGCCTTCGCCGCAGATGAAGCGAACAAAGCTGTTCACCTTGATCGGAGCGCCGGCCTTCTTGCCGCAGGCAGCAACATACTGCTCAATGGACTCGCCTTCGCCCTTGACGAACTCCTGGCAGAGCAGGCAGTTGTCCTTGTAGTAAACGCCGAGCTTGCCCTCTGCGATCTTTGCGAGAACCTGCTCCGGCTTGTTTGCCATCTTCGGATCCTCAGCCATCTGTGCCATAACGATCTGCTTCTCCTGCTCGATGACGTCTGCCGGAACCTCTTCCTTGGTCAGGTAGGTTGCCTTCATTGCGTCAGCCTGGAGTGCAACGTCGTTCAGGCAATCCAGAACCTCTGCGGTTGCGCCTGCATCGCTGGAAGCAGCAACGAGAACGCCTTCCTTCTTATTGAAGTGGACATACTCCTTGACAATGCCCTCGAGGCGAGCGAAACGGCGGATCTGAAGATTCTCACGGAACTTGAGGAAGATCTCCTGAAGTGCCTCTTCAACGGTCATATCCTTGCCGGAGAACTTGGTTGCCTTCAGAGCATCCAGGTCAGCCGGGTTTGCTTCCAGAACGGTCTGTGCAAGGCCTTCACAGAAGCCGACGAACTCTTCATTCTGTGCGACGAAGTCAGTCTCCGAGTTGACCTCGACGATCGCGCCGGCGGTGTGATCAGCATTGGTAACTGCGATAACAGCGCCCTCTGCTGCGATACGGTCAGCCTTCTTTGCCTGGTTGGCAAGGCCCTTCTCACGGAGAATGACGATTGCCTTCTCAACATCGCCGTCAGCCTCAGTCAGAGCCTTCTTGCAGTCCATCAGGCCGACGCCGGTGGACTTACGGAGATCGTTTACATCTTTTGCAGTGAAATTAGCCATTTTCAGTTCTCCTCCCGTAGATTACTCAGCAGCAGCTTCTTCGGCAGCAGCAGTTTCCTCAGCAGCCTGTGCATCTGCACCCTGTCTGCCCTCGATGACTGCATTTGCGATCGTGCCTGCGATCAGCTTCACCGCACGGATTGCATCGTCGTTGCCCGGGATGACATAGTCAACATCATCCGGATCGCAGTTGGTATCAACGATTGCGACGATCGGGATGCAGAGCTTCTTTGCTTCTGCAACAGCGATCTTCTCCTTGCGCGGGTCAACGATGAAGAGTGCACCCGGCAGCTCCTTCATGCCCTTGATACCGCCGAGGAACTTCTCGAGCTTTTCGATCTCGAGGGTCAGCTTTGCAACTTCCTTCTTCGGGAGCAGAGCGAAGGTGCCGTCTGCTTCCATAGCATGGAGCTGCTCCAGGCGCTTGATACGCTGCTGAATGGTCTTGTAGTTGGTCATCATACCGCCCAGCCAGCGAGCATTGACATAGTAAGAGCCGCTGCGCTGTGCCTCATCGCGGATCGAATCCGCAGCCTGCTTCTTGGTACCGACGAAGAGAACAGACTTGCCCTGTGCGGAGAGCTCGCGCACGAAGTTATAAGCCTCTTCGAGCTTGCGAACGGTCTTCTGCAGGTCGATGATGTAGATGCCGTTGCGCTCCGTGAAGATGTACGGAGCCATTTTCGGGTTCCAGCGTCTGGTCTGGTGACCGAAGTGTACGCCGGCTTCGAGGAGCTGTTTCATAGATACAACGCCCATTTTGGATATCCTCCTGTAAATAGAAAAAATTTGGTTTGACCTCCGGACCGCACAAGGAGTCGCCGCGTCACGAGCGGGATTTTCCGCGCTCCGAACCGAGCGGCTGTGCAGATCCGTGCGAAGTGCCTAATTATTATACCATAATTCCTCCGGGTTTGCAAGAAAGCGCGCCGGAGATTCATGTAGAATTTCCGGCGCGATATTTTTTATTTTTTATTGTAATTTCACAATAGGCAGCAGTTTTCGGTCTTTATTCAGCCGTCTTGTTCTTTTGTTCGCGATTTTCGCGGATCATTGCGATCAGCTGCTTGATCTTCGGCGGTTCGCCGCGGTACAGCACGAGCATCTTATAGATTCCCGCAGCAATCAGCACGAACAGAATCACCGAGGCAATCAGAATCGCAATCGTACCGCAGCCGAAGAGCAGCGAGACCTTCCGCATAATGAGCGCGCCGGGTGTTACCAGGATCGACGTAAACGGAAACAGCTTGAGCCATGTTGCCTCCGAGATAAATTTCATCTCGCCCGCATCAAGCCCTGCGTCCATTTCCGTAGGCGACATGATGCAGAGCAGCAGGCTGCCGAGCAGGATCATCACAAATACAACATTTGTTTTATTGAGATCCTCCGCCTTGGAAGCGAGCGCACCGGAAACAGCCGAGAGCGAGAGATACAGCAAAAATCCAAGCGCCAGAATCACAATGCTCATCAGGATGCCCGGAACGGAAAGCGAAATCAGCGAATCCGAAACCTCCTGAATCGTCGAGACCGCCGCGTCATTCATCTGTGTCTGCGGGATCATCCGCAGCACAAAGAAGGAACCGCCGACCATGCCGCCGATCAGCGCAAACAGCCATGTCAGAAGCTGAATCACCGCTGCGCAGGCCGTTGCAAAGAGCTTGCCGGTCATCAGCGCGACCGGATGTACTGCCGTCAGAATTGTCTCCATCAGCTTCGAGGTCTTTTCCAGCAGCACGCTGTTTGCCATGCTCTGACCGTAAAGCAGTACCATCATATAGATCAGCAGCAGCATCAGATACGGAATCGCAAAGCCGATCATCGTTCCGACAATATCCAGATCCTCTGATTCGGTCTGCGAATTTTCATCGACCGAAGCCGTATCTGTCAGAACAGACAGCGAGAGCAGTGCCGCGCCTTCCGGTGTCAGGTTCGCCTTCTGCATCAGGATCATCTGAAAGCGATCTGCAACATTGCGGCCGAGTCTGCTGGCCTTGCCGCGGGTGATATCCGTAATCTGCGTCAGATAAACGGTCGTCATGTAGGTTCCGTCCGAATCCGTCACGCGCAGAATGACAGCATCATTCTTGCCGTTGGATTCCCCGATCGCCGCATCCATGGAAGTGCAGCTGATGTATTCCGGATCATCCTCCTCCAGACGCAGCACGTTGTAATCTGCTTTTCCTTCGGTTTCATCGACAACATACACCGACTTGATGACAGTTTCGTCATCATCCGGTTTCTTCTCCTTCGTACTGAGCGAGGAAACTGCAAACAGCAGCAGCGGAATGCCAACAAGCATCAGCAGCGCAATGATGATTGTCGATGCAAGCCATGTTTTCGAGAAGATTGTCTGCTTCAGCGTGAACCAGAAAACCTTGAGCGTTCCGGCGAAGGGATTCTTCTTCATATTATACTGCATGAGAATCCTCCTTTCCGGCCTCAGCCTTCTGTGCGGCTCTGTGTTCCTTCAGCATCTGAATAAACTGCTTCGGCTTCGGGAATCCGCCGCGGTACATCAGCATCATCTTATAGACCGTTCCGGCAAGCCGCATCAGAAGCGCCGCCGTCACACCCTGAATGACAAGTGCGAGCACCAGAACGGGCATCCCGATCTTACCGCAGATATAATTCGGAAATGCGCTGAAAATCGAGGTGACCGGGAAGAGCGAGAAGAACAGATTGGCCGCGTCGCTCTCAAACATCGGCGCAAAGGTGCTGCCGAGATAGCCGATCATCAGGAAGAGCACGACAACAAGGCTTGCCTGCTGGGTATCTTCGGTTTTCGAGCAGCAGGAACCGAGGATCCCGCTCAGCGATGCGCTGATCGCATAGACGAGCAGAATGCAGATGATCAGCAGCACGATCGTACCGGCATTGATCTTCATGGCAGTCGGATCGAAATGCAGCAGCGTAACTGCAATATCCTTGAAGGATGTCAGATCCGTAATCTGCCGCGTAATCAGGAATGAAATCAGCAGTCCGATTGCAATCAGGCCGAGTCCGCCGAAGATAAACAGCGTCACGGCGAGAATCTTGCCGAGCAGCAGCGCGGTCGGTGATACGCTGACCATGAGCATTTCCACAAGCTTCGAGATTTTCTCCTCCATGCTGTGCTGGAAGATATAGCCCATGGAGAGCGCGCAGAGCATCATAATAAAATAGTTATAGGCGATATTCATGAAAACATGCGTATCGGCATTGGTTTCCTCAACGCCGCGCAGAAAATCGCTGACTCTGGAAACCTGCGGCATCGCCTTGGAGCGGATCATTGTCTCCTGTACCTCCGTGACGGAAAGCGACCGCAGCAGCGCCTGATGCAGCGCGGATTCCAGCGTGTTATTGAGCAATGCCGCATCCGTATGCGTCACGACACCCTCTCTGCCGTAATGCGTGCTGATCGAAAAATACTGATCTGCAACATTCAGCGAGACAACGGCGGCCGCAGCATCTTCTTCCTTGGTCAGTTTTTCATTGAGTGCCGCATCGTCAGCATCGGTCTCCTCAATCTCCAGTCCGCCATACCGCACTTCAGAGCGGATATCCTCCGCATCAATCGCATATTCGGTCTCATTGCGGAGATAGAGCTTCCGGATTCCGGTCTCGGTGCTCTCCTTCTTCCCGCCGAGCGCCATCGCAGCAATCGGAATCGCCGTAACGGCAATGAGAAACAGGATCGTCAGGAAAATGATGACGGAAGGTGTTTTGTAGTGCTGCTGCACCGTGTAGCGGAAGACGGTCCCGGCACCGCGCAGATTACTGTTCTTCATGTGTCTCGCCCACCTTTTCCACAAAGATCTCATGCAGGCTCGGCTCACGCAGTTCAAAGCTGATCAGCGGAATGCCCTTCGCAACCAGATCCTTCAGCAGCGCATTAGCCTGTACCTCGCCGCTGACCTTGCACTGATAGGAGAATCCGACGCTTGTCAGGATCGTGATGCCCGCCGCTTCGATCATCGGGCGAAGCTCCTGCTCAGCCTTGATGAAGAGATTGATTCTGCCGTAGCTTTTCTTGATCTCCGCGAGATTGCCCTGAAGGACTGTCTTGCTGCGGTTGAGAATGGTCAGGTCGGTGCAGAATTCCTCAATGGTTGCCATCTGGTGGCTGGACATGATCAGGTACTTGCCCTTTTCGATCTCCTCGTGGATGATGCTCTTGAACAGATCCGTATTGACCGGGTCAAGGCCGGAGAGCGGTTCATCGAGGATCAGCAGCTCCGGATCGCTCAGCAGCGAGAGCATGAACTGAATCTTCTGCTGGTTGCCCTTGGAAAGCTGATCGGCCTTTTTCGGCTTCGGGGGACGCTTGCCCTCCTGCGGCGGATAGAGATATTCCGTCGCTTCAAGCCGCTCCGCCCAATAGTTGATGCGTTTCTTCGCCTCCGCACGCGGAACACCGCGCAGCGCAGCAAAATAGAGCAGCTGATCCATCAGCGTATTCTTCGGATAGAGGCCGCGCTCCTCCGCGAGATAGCCGACATTGCAGGTTTGCAGCGTCAGCGGGCCGCCGTTCCATTCGACAGAGCCGCCGTCCTTTGCAAGCATATTCAGAATCATACGGATCGACGTTGTCTTGCCGGCGCCGTTCGTGCCGAGCAGCGCATAGACGCCCGGTTCCTTCATCTCAAAGCTGAGATGATCGACGACAACCTTTTCCCCGTACTTTTTATATAGTTCCGATACCTTGAATCCCATATCAGTTGTTCCTTTCTGTATTCATATAGTATTTTCTGCCAAGATACGACAGAATCATACACATAACGACTTCATTTTATCACATACAAGTCAAAAAAGAAAGTACCGCAAATCCGATTTATGCATTTCATCAAGGAACCGGAATCCCGCCCTTTTCTTTTTGGTCATCATCAACGATTTCAAAAATGTGCGGCCGGAAATTTGTGCAAAAGCGGTAATTTTTTGGATTTTGCTTGACTGTGCGGCGTTTTTATGGGATAATAGTATGCATCTGCCGAAGCAGGCAGAACAAGGAATTATTCAGCCGGCGGATACCTGCCGGGATCCCATATATGACCGATGAACGGAGGCTGTGCAATATGATCTCTGCCATGATGTACCCGATGCTGTTTGCAGCAGGCGGCGCACAGGCGCTCGCAGAAAAAATGACCGAACTGCTCGGCGGACTGCCGCCGATCCTGATTCCCTTTATCATTTCGATGATCCCGATTCTGGAGCTTCGCGGCGGACTGATCGCGGCCTCTATTTTGCAGATCCCGATGTGGAAGGCGATCGGCGTCTGCATCCTCGGCAATATTCTGCCGATCCCGTTCATTCTGCTGTTTATCGAGAAGATCCTCAACTGGATGGAAGGCTGCAAGATCGGCTGGATGCGCAAGCTCGCAACCTGGCTGAAGGAACGCGGCACCGGCAAAAAGGCGGATAAGATCCGCAAGGTCGAGTTCATCGGACTGCTGCTCTTTGTCGGCATTCCGCTGCCCGGTACCGGCGCATGGACCGGCTCGCTGATCGCGGCGCTGCTCCATGTCAGCAGAAAGAAATCCGTTCCGGCGATCTTCCTCGGCCTGATCCTCGCAACGATCATCATGACGATCCTCTCCTACGGCGGATTGCAGGCGATCATCGACCTTTTCTGAATCAGACATCAATCGGCATTGCATCGCCCGCAATGCCGGTTGTCTTTTATGCACACAGCGCGTTCGCCTGACCGATCGTTCGGCATTCATTACTCCGGCAATCAAATGTCGATAAGCCGCAGCAATAAGACGGTATCTTGCAGTTTGCATAATATAACCGGTAAAAATCCGATGCGGATTTGTATGTGCATACAAAAATCGAAAAATCTTGCGCGAAAAAAAGGATTTTTCGTCCCCGATGCAGTATATTTTATCAGAAGATACTGAAAAAGGGGGCTTGCCGAATGACTGTCCGCGAACAGACCGAATCTTTTGAAAATATGATTCTCTGTGAGAATGCCTGCCATGCCGATGCTGCCGAGCGCGATGTGCCGGAGCCGCTTTGCCCGCTGCGAACCGAATTCCAGCGCGACAGAGACCGTATCCTGCATTGTACATCATTCCGGCGGCTCAAGCGCAAGACGCAGGTTTTTCTGTCTCCGATCGGAGATCACTACCGGACCCGCCTGACGCATACGCTCGAGGTCGCACAGATTGCGCGGACCATGGCGCGTGCGCTGCGGATGAACGAAGACCTGACCGAAGCGATCGCCTTAGGGCATGATCTCGGGCACTCCCCCTTCGGCCACGCCGGAGAAGCCGCGCTCAACGGCATCACACCCGGCGGCTATAAGCATTATGAACAGAGCGTCCGCGTCGTCGAATATATCGAGAAAAACGGCAAAGGCTTAAATCTCACCAAACAGGTGCGCGACGGCATCCTCTGCCATACGAATATGATCGCGCAGACCTTAGAGGGCAATCTGGTGCGCCTCGCTGACCGCATTGCCTATATCAACCACGATATTGACGATGCGATCCGCGGCGGAATCCTCAAAGAGAGCGATCTCCCGCGCGACTGCACCGAAATTCTCGGGCACTCCAAATCGGAGCGCATCACCACAATGATCACCTCTGTCATCGAACACGGTGATACCGAAATGGACATGATGCCGGAGATCCGGCAGGCACATGATGCGCTGCACAAGTTCCTCTATCAGAATGTCTATTCCGGTTCGGCGGCGAAAACCGAGGATCACAAGGCACAGGAGCTCATCCGCCGCCTTTACGCCTATTACAGCGAGCACCCGCACGAGATGCCCGCGGAATATCAGGCGCTTGCAGAGCGGTTCACGGTCGAACGCGCCGTCTGCGACTATATCGCAGGCATGAGCGACGACTACGCGATCTATGACTACGAAAAGCTCTTTATCCCGCGTTCTTGGGATGTCAGATAAGCCGGTCTGACCGGTATCTGTTTCTGTATGATCCGACATCATGATCAGCATAAAGGAGAACCAGGTATGGACAAAAAATCATTTCTGGCAGCCGGCGTAAGCGTCCTGCTCGTTGCCGCTGTTTGCATCATTCCGACGCTGAACCGCAGCCGGAGCGCCGTCCTGTCTTCGGATGTGAACCCCTGGTATTATACACAGTACGGTGACGGCTCTTATGCCATCAAATATGACGCGGATTATCTCACGAAGGAGCTTTCCATCCCGGCTGACGTACATTGTCCGAATTCCGACAGTTCCGATTCGGGAAACCCGGCAGTGACCGGTACCTATCCGATGCGGTTCTTCGGGTTCCGGCTGCGGTATCAATCCGAAAACAATCCCTTCCGGACATACTCTGCCATCTTCGACATTCCGATCAATGACGGGAAGCTGAAAAATCTGCAAAAGGTTACGATGGAGGACGGTGCTGTACTGACCGGTCCCTGCTTTGAGGGCTGCATCAATCTGACCGAGGTCCGGCTGCCCGCCGATCTGACGGAAATCCCGAACGGCTGCTTTCACAGATGTGACAATCTTGCTTCCGTCGAAATCCCCCCGCATGTCAGCACGATCGGGAATATGGCATTCCACTGCTCCGGTCTCAAAGAAATCACACTGCCGCCGGAAACATCACGAATCAAAAGCAATGCATTCGGGCTGTGTGAAAAACTGCATTCCGTGACAGTGCTGAATCCGAACTGCGTCTTTGATGATGCAGACGGAATCATCTTCTATAACAGCCTGAATCCGGGTGCAGATCAGACGCCGAGGAATAAAAAGGATATTCAGTTCAGCGGCACGATCTTCGGCTATACGGGCAGCACCGCCGAAGCCTATGCAGAAAAGTACGGCTTGCAGTTTTCCAGTCTGGGCAGCTGTCCCGAGCCTGTGACAACGACACAGGAAACCACAACGGAACCGGCTGAAACGACCGTGCTGAACAAAAGCAGCTCCGGTCAGAATGATGAAATGCATTTCGGTGATTCGGACGGAGACGGGAATCTTTCCGTTGATGAGGCAATCGACACGCTGAAAATCTATGCACAGGTGATTCAGGAAATCACGCCCTCATCCAGCGAAAGCACCGGCGAAACGGATACACCAGCCGAGCATACTGACTGAACAGGAAAGGATGTGAACACAAATGCTGCCGCAGGAATTTATCTATCAGCTCAAGCAGGCAAACCCGATCGAGCAGGTCATGGGCAGCTATGTGCAGCTCATCCGTGCGGGCTCGCTGCTCAAGTGCAACTGCCCGTTTCATTCCGAAAAAACACCTTCCTGCGTGGTTTATGCCGATACACAGGATCCGCATTTCTATTGCTTCGGCTGCCATGCGGGCGGCGATGTGATCTCCTTTATCCGGCAGATCGAGGGCATCGGCTATATGGATGCCGTCCGGATGCTGGCGGAGCGCGCCGGAATGACCGTGCCGTCACAGTCGCAGGATAACCGCGAGGAAAATATGCGGATGCGCCTGCTGGAGCTCAACCGCGCCGCGGCAAATTATTACTATAAACAGCTGACCGGCCCGGACAAGCGCGGCCTGATGTACCTCAAGGAACGCGCACTCCGCCCCGATATCATCAAAAAATACGGCCTGGGCTTTGCAGGCGACAAATGGGACGGGCTCCTGAATGCCATGCAGCAGCTCGGCTTTACCGAGACAGAGCTGCTCGCTGCAAACCTCTGCGGCCGCTCCCAGAAAACCAACAATCTCTATGACAAATTCCGCAACAGAGTGATCTTCCCGATCATCGACCTGCGCGGCAATGTCATTGCATTCGGCGGCCGGACGATCGAAAAAGGCGGCGAGCCGAAATATCTCAACTCATCCGATACACCCGTATTCAAAAAGGGACGCAATCTCTTTTCGATGAATTTTGCGAAGAAATCACAGTCCAAGCGGCTGATTCTCGCAGAGGGCTATATGGATGTCATTGCGGTTCATCAGGCGGGCTTTGAGAATGTTGTCGCATCGCTCGGCACCGCGCTGACACCCGATCAATGCAGACTGATGCGGCAGTATGCCGATGAGGTCGTGATCTCCTACGACAGCGACGCCGCCGGTCAGAATGCAACGGTCAAGGCAGTCAATCTGCTGCGTGCCGTCGGGCTGCGTCCGCGCATCCTGCATATGCACGATGCGAAAGACCCGGACGAATATATCAAGAAATTCGGCGCACCTTATTTCCGGAAGCTGCTTGAGGATGCAGACGATGCGCTCACCTATGAGTTGAAGCGCTGCCGCGACGGAACCGATCCCGCAAGCGAGGACGGCACCATTACCGCGCTGCATAAAGCGGTCAATGTTCTCGCAGGCATCGAGAATGAGCTGGACAGAAATGTCTATCTCTCCCGTGTCGCAAAGGATTACGACATCAATCCCGAGATCCTGAAATCGCAGGTGGAGCGTGAGATCCGGAAGCGCAGAGCCGGCGCAAAAAAGCTGGACTGGCAGCGGCGCATCACCGCTCCGATGCTGCGCGATCCGGTCAATCCGGATGCGACACAGCACCATGCAGAGGCAAAGGCGGAAGAGCAGATTCTCTGCTATCTCTTCCGGCAGCCTGATGCGCTGGAATCCGTGCTCGCAAGAATCAAGCCGGAGGAATTCGTCACGGCATTTCACCGGAAGGTCTATGAAAAGCTTGCCGAATTGCTCCCGCAGGGCTATGATTTTTCACTCTCGCTCTTTTCCGGCGAGGATTTCACACCGGATGAGACCGGCAGAATCGCCGGAATCCCCGCAAAATACGAGGAGATCGAGATCAACCCGCGCACCGTTGAGGACTGCATCCGGACACTGAAGCAGAAGCCGATGCAGGATGTCAATATCGAAAATCTCAGCGATGACGAAGCTTCTGCATTCTTCGCTCAGCTCCGTCAGAACAAACGTTAATCCGCGCGGATCAACCCGCGCTTTGTTTTCAGACCGGCGCACCGGCGCCAAGGAGGATTCAGAAAATGGCAGATGAAGAAAAGCGGCTGAATCAGCTGCTCGAGAAGGCAAAGGCAACCGGCAGGATCACGATTGCCGAGGTACAGGAGGCTTCCGAAACGCTCTCCATTGAACCGGATATCATCATGGAGCGCTGCTCAGCCTTGCAGATCGAGCTCGCGGATGAAGATATGTCCATGGATGACATGACAGATCCGGCCGTGACGATCGCGAATGACGAAATCTCGAATGATGACTCCGTCAAAATCTACCTTAAAGAAATCGGAAGAGTCCCGCTGCTGACCGCAGATGAGGAAACCGACCTTGCACGCCGCCTCGCAGACAATCCCCACGATGAAGGCGCAAGACAGCGTCTGGCCGAAGCCAATCTCCGTCTGGTCGTCAGCATTGCGAAGAAATATGTCGGCAGAGGGATGCAGTTCCTTGACCTCATTCAGGAGGGCAATATGGGCCTGCTGAAAGCCGTCGATAAGTTTGATTATACCAAGGGCTTCAAGTTCTCAACCTATGCAACATGGTGGATCCGCCAGGCGATCACCAGAGCGCTCGCCGATCAGGCGCGCACGATCCGTATTCCGGTGCACATGGTCGAGAGCATCACAAAGGTGAAGAAGGTCTCCAGCCAGATCCTGCATGAAACCGGTCAGGAGGCAAGCCCGGAGGAGATCGCACGCAAGCTGGAAATGCCGGTCGAAAAGGTACTCGAAATCATGCGGATCGCACAGGATCCGGTCTCTCTGGAAACGCCGGTCGGTGAGGAGGAGGACAGCCACCTCGGTGACTTCATTCCCGATGATCAGGCACCCTCGCCGGATGAAGCAGCCTCGAATGCAATGCTGAAGGAGCAGCTCAATGAGGTGCTCTCTACGCTGACAGACCGCGAAGCGAAGGTCATGCGGATGCGCTACGGCCTCGAAAACGGCAGACAGCAGACGCTGGAGGATGTCGGCAAGGCGCTCGGCGTCA
>CAMNFV010000009.1 GCA_946537515.1 uncultured Ruminococcus sp.
CTTTATATTATATCACATTCTCCCTTAAAAAGCAACCGGAGAGAAGGAATCTTTCCAATACGGAACGAGGAAATTAGAAATGAGAAATTAGAAATGAGAAATTGCGGTGTCCGCTGCGCGGACGATTTTAAAAGATAGGAGTTAGGAGTGAGAAGTGAGGAGTTGCGGTGTGCGCTTCGCGCATAATTATTATATAATAGTTGAATGAGAGAATCAAAGCTTCTGCCGCGGTTGACCTCGCGGCGGGCTTTAGATCAACGGCTGTCGCATGTTTGCCAGAGGCAAACTGCGCAGTTTCGCTTTGCGAAACGTGCGGCCCTGCCGACCGGGCGCTGCCCGCTCGCATTCGCCTGAAAAACGCAATGGCCGGAAAGGAAAAATTGCGGGCAGCGCTCCTACCGGTGAATACAGCAGGTCAGCCGCTGCACAAAGTTCAGGAATTGCAGCTGTGTAATCCCGCTTTCTGCAAGCGCACTCGGCAGCAGAAAGATCACCATTGCCGTGAGCAGCGCCTTCTGCGGCGTTCTGCTGAAGCGGCTGATGACGCAGATCCCCGCCGTGACCGCAAGCGCTGCCAGATATCGCAGCAGCATATGCAGTACAATCACCCCGCGCATCGAAACCGAAAACGGAATCCACTGCAAAATCGCCATGCTTTGCGCAGGTGCATCCAGCGAATCCAGCCCCGCATCCAGGATCATATGCAGCAGATAGACACCGTGCAGCCCGGTCACGGCCAATGCCGTCAGCAGCATCACCCAGAGCGTCTGCGCCGATATGAGCCCCAGCCTGCCGCGCCGCGTACTCCGCAGCAGCATCCGCGTATCATAGCGATTGTCATAAGCCCCGATCCCTGAGAACGCAAGAATCAGATAGATCAGCAGCACCATGCAGCAGCGATGCTCCGCGGCCGAATCATGCAGCATCACCATATAGGCCTCGCTCCGGATCAGCCACGCCGGTCTGCCGGTACGCTTTGTATACTGCGCAAGCGAGAGCATGGAATTCATGCACTTCTGATAATTCGTAAGCTCCTGCTGCGATTTCAGAATACTATCCTGAATCTTGCCGATATGGCGGTTGACCCGGCTGCGACCGGCAGCATCCGATTTATCAAGCTGTGATCGTTCCAGATAGGCTTTGCCGAGTGCAATGTGACTGCTCCGGATCTTTTTCATTTCGCCGGAAATGATATATGCGGCGCGCTCGATTTTATCCTGCGTGACCTCGCCGGAAAACAGCTTATAAAACCGCGCTGTCCCGGTATCGACCGGCACATAGACGCGGATATCCTTCCAGAGAGAGAAGCCGAGCAATCCTGTGATGATCAGCAGCAGCAGTCCTTTCTGCGCGATCAGCAGCTTCCAGCCCTCAAAGCCGAAGAGCGAATGCACCGACAGATGCCTCGTAAGGAACTGCGCGAACCGGTCCCTGACGGATTCCATGCGCGCACCGACCTTTTTCGGATATGCACAGCCGATCAGCACAAGACACAGCACGATTCCCGCGAGCAGAAGAATGCCGCAGAACAGCAGCGCCGCGCCGAGAAATCCGACCGGCCTGCCGAAGAAATTGAGATTGCAGTATTGCGTGAAGAAGATGTCCGCATCGAGCGCTGCAAAAACATTCAGGAATTTGAGATAATTGATGCCCGATGTCGGAACAATGAACCGATGCAGCAGCCAGGAACTGCCGAGCCAGAGTGCAGAAATTGTCCAGCCTGCGAGCGGATGAAACCGCCCGAGAATCACCCAGACTGCAAGCGATATGCCCGTGAGTGCGAGCACTTTCATGCAGCCTGCCGCAAGCAGACAGCCGCCGACAGTCAGCCGCCGGGCGCAGACCTGATATTCCGGAATTGACTGGATCGAGCGGAAAAATCCCGGCGCGCCGTAGAATTTGCAGGTGAACAGAATATTGCCGCCGTAAAGCAGCAGAACCGACGCCGCCGAAAGCAGCAGAACCGCGAGGATCCGCCATGCACAGAGCTGCACGCGCCCGTTTCTTGTCGCACGAACCAGATCGCCCGCCGCGGTATCCGCATCGGCCAGCAGCTCCAGAATCAGCAGCAGCGGCGCGATCAGCAGCAGATAATCCGTAATCGCATAATCCTTGACCGCGTTGATGCCGCGGTTTTCGCCGTCCTCCAGCGTCAGGCCGGTGAGACGCTTGTAATCGCGCCCGGTTTTCGCGGAATTCCGATCGACATATGAGTTCTTCTTTGTCAGCTTGCCGAGAATCGACTGCGACTGTGACTGCCCCTGCACATATTCCAAATAGGCGCTGTAATCCTGCTCAAGATATTGCTTTGTTTTGCGGTGCTCTTCATTCTGCACGTTGACACCGAACATCCGCATACTGTTGTAATAGGCGAGGGCTTCCTCGCGGTCGGCTCTGCAATAGCCCGAGAACATCGCCAGATTGATGACCGCGATCATCAGCAGAATGATGATGCGCTTCGGTGAGAGCAGCAGTCTTTGCAGTTCAGCCATATTGCCGCTCCCCTTTGAGATAGAGGTGACAGACATCCTCCAGCGTCAGATTTTCGTGTATCGGCCTGCATCCCTCCGGCAGCGGATCATCCGCAATGCGCAGCACAAAGCCGTCGCGGTGCTGGGCGATCTCGCCGTTCGGATATTTTCCCTGCAAGGTGCGGATTTCCTCGTATGTGCCGGAGAATTCACCGATCTTGCCCTCTGCATTCGCGAGCAGATTCTGCGGCGTATCAAATGCGATCACCTTGCCGCCGCGAATCAGCAGCACACGCTTTGCAATGCAGGCGATATCGCTGACGACATGCGTCGCGAGCAGCACGATTCTGTCCCGCGCAAGCTCTGCGATATCGTTGCGGATGCGGATGCGCTCTTCCGGATCAAGTCCCGCAGTCGGTTCATCGAGAATCAGCACCTGCGGCCTGCCGAGCATACTCGATGCAAGCAATACCCGCTGCCGCATTCCGCCGGAAAATGTCCCGATCTTCTTATGTGCCGCATGCGTCAGATTGACCGCTTCGAGCATTTTGTCCGTTTCTTCGCGGATATCCTTTTTCTTCATGCCCTTGAGCGCCCCCATGTAATAGAGGAAGCGTTTCGCGGTGAAATCATCATAGACGCCCTGAAGCTGCGGCGTATAACCGACCAGCTCGCGCCATTTCCGTCCCATTTTCAGGATATCTTTTCCGTTCCAGAGGATCTCTCCTTTTGTGCGGGGCATGTGGTCGGTCATGAGCTTCATCAGCGTGGATTTGCCCGCGCCGTTTGCGCCGAGCAATCCCGTGACGCCCGGTTCCAGCGTGAAGCTGACATCCGAGAGCGCATGAAAATCGCCGTACTGCTTGGAGAGATTCCGGATTTCAAGTTGATTCGGCATGATATTATTCCCAGTTCATATAGAAGATCCGCTCCGCATTCATATCGGAGAACAGCTCCTTCGGCGTGATGCGGTAAATGGCCTGAACACTGTGCAGATAGAAATATTTGCCGTCAAAGCAGGTTTTGAAACTGCCGTAGGAATCATAGGTGTCAAGCACATCCGTGCTCCGATCTTTGAGCGCCATTTGAATCGTTTCCTCTGTCACATCCTCGGGCTGCACGAATTTGAAATCACAGACATAATAGCCTGTTTCCTGATAATGCTCAATATCCTCTGCGCTGAGCGAATTCGGATGAATCCATTCGCCGTCCTCGGTCTCCCAGCAGCCCTGATATCTGAGGAAATCAAGATCTTCCTGCGTCGCTTCTCCCGGTGCAACCCAGCGCTTTACATCATAGCTGTAACCGTTTTTCTTTGTGAATTCGCGAACATAATCCTCGGAGAATTCCAGTCCTTTCATTTTGTCCATTTCAGCCGTATGAAGGAGCTTGCCGCTGCTGTCAAATTCCGAAATATACGCATAACTCTTACCTTCCCAGCTGCATCTATCGTTGATTACCCAGAATGCATAGAGATGCCCGTTCGATGACAGCAGCGTCTGCAACTCAATGTCCACATTCACATCACCAAACACATCTTTGGCTTCCAGCATATCCTGCGTCAGCCACGGATTCAGCTCCTGCGCGATCGACTTCAGAGTCGGGAATGCGATCTCTTCTCCCGTCTTCATGTTGCAGCCGCGGAATTCATATCCGGAACCGGGCGAAGTGTATTCATTGTAGCTGTAGAAGATATAGTCGCCGCTGATCGTGAAGAAATCGCTTTTTCCTTGCTTGATCTTCAGGACCTCTTCGATCAGGCCGGTGCGGCAGTCGATGCGGAAGATGCCGGAGCCCTTGACCGGATCGCGCCAATCCTGCCGCGTCTTATGGAAGTAGACATAATCGCCGATGCCTCTGAAGCTGCGGCCGACCGGCTCCAGACGGCATGACATGCCGCCCGCCGGATTGTAGTCATTTTGCAATTCGCCAGAGGTCATGAGCGTTGTCAGCTTTTTCGTCTGCGGCTCAAAGCAGTACATTTCCCATTTGCCGCGCTGATGCTGATTAGAATTATCCAGACCGGGATCCATTATAATCAGTTCTTCTGAGTAGACGCAGTTGATCCAGAGCTGCCCGCGGTGCGCGATCAGATCGGCATAGCAATGATAGGGTGTCTCCGAAAGATAAAGCCGCGCAACCTCGCTGACCTCTGTTCCGTCCGGTGCATAGCGCAGCAGGACAGTCGGATATTTCGTGCAGTTGTCGCGATTTTGCAGATATTCGCGGTAATCCAGCGCTACGAGATAAACGGCATCATCCAGCACGACCGGATAGCTCAGCGCAAAGTAATTCTGCGTGGTTGCGGTGCAGAATTCGCTGCCGTCATGCAGACAGTTCGGCTTTGCGCAGACAAAGACCGTTTCGCCGGATTCTGCGTCATAATACCGCAGCCCCCGCGGCGTCCGATTGAAGTCCATAGCGCCGAAGGCCGTATTCTGCCGTGAAATGTCGCGCCGTTCCTCGCTGTCATACGCTGGCAGATCGGGCGCTTCCAGATAGAAGAAGCCGGAATCCGTCTGCGGATAGCAATGCATTTCCGGTTCATCCTGCTGATTTGTCAGCTTCGGGAAGATGACGGCATTTTCGGTATCGGGCGGTGTTTCATTTTCAGAGAGCTCATTTTCGAGCCGGTTCTCCGAATTCTGTTTCTGCTTATGCATACTGTAGCCGACAGCTGCTGCCGTTCCGCCGATTGCCAGCATCATTGCAGCAATCAGCACCCATGCGGTTTTATTCAGCTTTCGCACATGCTTTTCCTGTTTCATAGTGTCCTCCTTGATCCAGTCAGCAGCAAAGTCATTTTGTGGATTGCGCTGCGGGATTGCAGACGGAAGCTGTGTCCTGAAAATGCGGTCGATCTCATTCTGCGGCGGCTGTTCTTTCCGGAAGCGGCGGAGCATTGCTGCGATTTTCGCGGTCAGACGCGGCTTTTCTGTTTTTTCGGCAGCCGCTTCCTGCTGCATATGAAATTGCAGATCTTCATCCAGATACTCCTGCGGCAGATATTTCATCAGCTCATAGATTTTTTCATCCTTCACAGCAATCCCTCCTTCCGTAAAAATGTTTCAAGCTTTTTGCGCGTCCGCAGCAGCGTCATTTTGACGGCACTTTTGCTGATCTGATGTGCCTCTGCGATCTCGCTGACGCTGTACATGAGCCAATAGCGGTCGATCATGATCAGGCGCGCCTGTTTCGGCAGCGACGAAAGAAACCGCCGGAGCGCCTCCTGCATTATCCGCTGCTCTGCGGCAAGCGCCGTATCATCCTCCGAGAGAAATACATCCGGCATCGCTTCGAGTGAGACATCTGTCCCGGTTCCGCCGCGCTTGACAGCCTGCCGCTGTTCCAGACGATTCAGCGCAAGCCGCTTTGCGATCGTTACGAGAAATGCCCGGAAGCATTTCGGCTTTGCCGGGGGGATCGCATTCCAGAGATGCAGCATCGTATCGCTCATGCATTCCTCTGTATCCTGTGCATTTTCTAAGATTCGGCTCACAAAATGCTGACAAAAGCCGCCGTATCTTGCCTGTGTTTCCGCAATCGCGCGCTCGTTGCGGGATTCAAACAGCGCAATCAGATCGCTGTCATCCTGATGCATTTCCGATGCTGTCAATGCTTCATCTGCCGGCATTCTGCCTGCCCCCTTTGCTTTGAAATTTGCTGCTTCACTCTCTTAGACAGGAAGCATCTGAAAACGGTCACATGCGGTTTGCATTTTTTTTGCAAAAAGCAGCAGCATTGAATTTGCGGTGCTCAATGCTGCTTTTTTGATTTCATATTCCCGAATCTGCGGCAGCCGGATAAAAAGTGCTGATGCCGCCGCCCTGTACATATATATTGATTATATCATAGTGCGCATCATTTTTCAATGGGCGCCTGAAAATTAGAAATGAGAAAATAGAAGTGAGAAATTGCGGTGTCCGCTGGCGCGGACGATCGGAAAAACATTGAGGAGTCGTGCCATGCGCAAAACAGCAATCTATGTACGCCAATCCGTAGAGCGCCCGGACAGCGTCAGCCTGGAAACGCAGGAAGCGCTCTGCCGCTCGGAACTTCCGCCGGAGACTGCCGTTACCGTCTACAGCGACCGCGGATTCTCCGGCAAAAATACAGAACGTCCGGCGCTGCAAGAGCTGATGCAGGCGGTGCGCGCCGGTGAAATCGGGACGGTTCTGGTCTACAAGCTGGACCGCATCAGCCGCAATCTCGCAGATTTTACGCAGCTGCTCCGAGTATTTGAATCGCACCGTGTCGAATTCCGCTCCCATACTGAACATTTTGAAACGGCTTCCCCGCTCGGGCAGGCGATGCAAAGTCTGCTCATGGTCTTTGCACAGCTTGAACGCGAAACGATCAGCGGAAGAGTCCGCGATGCCGCATTCGCACGCGCAAAACAGGGCTTTGATACCGGCGGGCCGCCGCCTGCGGGGTTTCAGCGGATCCCGGCCGTCATCGGCGGAACGCATACACAGATGCTCGCGCCTGATGACAATGCGCCGCTGGTCGCGGAAGGATTCTCGGTCTATCTTGCGGCGGAAGGCTCGCTCTCTGTTGTCAGCCGCTATTGGAACGATGCAGGATTCCGGACACGCCGCGGCGGTGAATGGCTGCCGCATACGGTTTGCAGAGTACTGCGCAATCCGGTCTATGTGCAGGCGAATGCCGCTGTCTATGCCCATCTCTCCGCAAACGGCGCCGCGCTCTGCATTCCGGAGCCGCTTCCGCCGCAGCAGGGAGTCTATCTCTATGCGGACCGCCGCATTAACCGCAGCCGCTTCACCGATCTGCACGGCGTCTGTGCGATCTGTGCGCCGCACCGCGGGATTGTCCCGCCGGAAATCTGGCTTGGCTGTCAGAAAAAGCTGACCGCATCCCGTCAGCTCCGGACAGCGGGCAGCGGACAGAAAACATGGCTCAGCGGCCGCATTTTCTGTATGCGCTGCGGCAGCGCGATGACAGCCGTCCGCGGCAGACATGCGGATTATCTGATCTGCGGCGGCAAAAAACGCGGCAAGTGCAGCGGGACAGGGGCTGTCTGGCGTGTGCAGACCGCAGAGATGCTTGTCGGGGAATTGCTCGCAGGAGAACTCCGGCATCTTGCGGAGACTGTGCAGCATCAGCCGGAGTCTGTTGAGGATCCTGCGTTACAGGCGCTGATTCTGCGGCGCGGCGAGCTGCTCCGGAAGATGACCGATCCTGACGGCGGCGATATCTCCCTGCTGACAGAAGCCGCCGCACAGCTTACAGCGGAAATCGCGGCGCTGCGGGCAGCATCTGCGTCAGCGAAAGCATCCGTCTGTGTCCGGCTGCCTGAATGGGATCGCTGCGATCTTGCCGAGCGGAAAACCATTGCGCAGACGCTGCTGCACTGCATCATGGCCGACGGCAATACGCTGCACATATTTCTCACCTAGGCGGGCAGCGCCCGGCCGGTAGAACCGGCAGCCATTGATCTAAAGTTCTCCAGAAGTTCAACTGCAACAGAAGCCGATATTCTCTCATCCGACTATTATATAAATCATCGCGAAGCGATACCGAATCTCCTCACTTCTCACTCCTAGCTCCTAACTCTTCCCCCTAACTTCTATCTATTAAAATCGTCCGCGCAGCGGACACCGCAACTTCTCACTTCTCACTCCTAACTCCTATCTTTTAAAAACGTCCGCGGACACCGCAATTTCTCATTTCTAATTTCTCATTTCTAATTCTCTCCTCCCCCTGCTTGCTTTTTGTCGCATTATATGTTATAATAGGAATTACGATTCTAACTGAAAGGATGTTGAAACAATGGATTGGGAATTTCAATTCTTAAACTGGATTCAAACAAATCTCCGCAGCGAAACAATGGACAAAATCATGCCGATTATCACAAAGTTCGGTGACGGCGGTATCTTCTGGATCGTTCTGACGCTGCTGCTGTTCATTCCGAAGCGCACCAGAAAATATGCGCATGTCTCCGCATTTGCGCTGATTTTCTGCGTTGTCGGCGGCAACGTGATCCTCAAGAACCTGATTGCAAGACCGCGCCCGTTCTGGCTCGAAAACGGCAATCCGCTCGCGATGATCGGCATTCAGGGCAATCCGCTCGAACGCCTCTATATCCGTGACAGCGCAATCGTCGTGCCCGAGGGCAGAACCGTGATTGAACTGCTCGTCAAGGCACCGAAGGATTTTGCATTCCCCTCCGGCCATACGCAGGCTTCCTTTGCCGCTGCGACTTCGATCTGCATGTGGAAGCGCAGATGGGGCATCCCGGCGCTGGTTCTCGCGGCACTCGTCGCATTCTCCCGCATGTATCTCTATGTCCACTATCCGACCGATGTCCTCGGCGGACTGCTCTTCGGCGTCGGCTATGCGCTCCTTTCACTCGCGATCTGCAATAAGCTGTTCCGCAAGAAGACCTGGGACGGCTGCGAAGGTGCCCGCCGCCTTGCCCGCAAAAAGCAGAAGCAGGCAGAGGCTGCCGCTGCTGCTGCAAAATAAACAGAAGCACCCTGTATTGATTCAGAATGATATAACCGCAGAACACAGTCAAACGGCTGATTCTGCGGTTTTTCTGTATCTGTTTCGGATGCACAAAAAAGATTTCAGGAAAATTTGAAAAAGGGGTTGACAAATCAGAAATACTCTGCTATAATAGGAATATATAAAACATATCATGCAGATAGGTTATATGGGATAATGACTGACAGGAGGCAAAATCAGATGCAAAAACGATGTTATCCTTGTATGATGCGGCGAATGCGCCGCTGAATCATAATTCAAAATCAGCGGAATGATCCGCTGTCATTTGTCCGAATTCAAATCAATGATCGAAAAGGAGATTATTATCATGAGCGTTTATCAGAAAATCACCGACCTGATCGGCGGAACCCCGCTTCTTGAACTGGTCAATACCGAAAAGACAAATCAGCTTTCCGCAACCGTCCTTGCAAAGCTGGAGTATTTCAATCCGGCAGGTTCTGTCAAGGACAGAATCGCAAAAGCCATGATCGACGACGCAGAGGCAAAGGGCCTGCTCAAGCCGGGCAGCGTCATCATCGAGCCGACCTCCGGCAATACCGGTATCGGTCTGGCATCGGTTTCCGCAGCACGCGGCTACCGCCTGATTATCACCATGCCGGAAACGATGAGCATTGAGCGCCGCAACCTGATGAAGGCTTACGGTGCAGAGCTCGTCCTCACAGAGGGCGCAAAGGGCATGAAGGGCGCAATCGCAAAGGCCGAAGAGCTTGCTGCCGAGATTCCGAACAGCTTTATTCCTTCGCAGTTTACAAACCCGGCAAACCCGGCTGTCCACGAGGCAACGACCGGTGTTGAGATCTGGAAGGATACCGAGGGCAAGGTCGATATCTTTGTCGCAGGTGTCGGTACCGGCGGTACGATCAGCGGAACCGGTGCTTATCTGAAGTCGCAGAATCCGAATGTCAAGGTCGTAGCTGTTGAGCCGAAGGGTTCGCCGGTGCTCTCCGAGGGTGTCTCCGGCAAGCACGGCATTCAGGGCATCGGCGCAGGCTTTGTGCCGGAAACGCTCAATACGCAGATCTACGATGAAATCATCACCGTCACGAACGAGGATGCTTATGCAACCGGCAGAGACATTGCGCGCACAGAGGGCGTTCTGGTCGGTATTTCCTCGGGCGCTGCTGTCTGGGCTGCAATCGAGCTTGCAAAGCGTCCGGAGAACAAGGGCAAGACGATCGTTGCGCTGCTGCCGGATACCGGTGAGCGCTATCTCTCCACCCCGATGTTCGACTGATATCGCTGTCTGAATACAAAAGATCCCGTTTGTCCTTTGCAGACAAACGGGATTCTTGTTTTTATCCGAATAAATACGTGCCGTCCGCTGTTTTGACCATCATGATCTCATTGCCGTTGACAACGGTCACGGGTTCTTCATCGCCTGAATAAAGCGCCTGCAGCGAAAACTGTACATCGCGGATCTCCTCCGCCTCTGTTTTGCATTTCTCCACAAGTGCCTCATCGAAGATACCGGCCTCTGTGAATGCTTCAAAGAAATCATCCAGATCGACCTTCTCCTCCGGATAATAGGAGACATTCAGCTCTGTCAGCGTCCAGCTCTCATAGCCGTCCTCATCGAAGCGCGAGCAGAGCTGCTCAAAGTTTTCTTCCGGCGTCTTGCCCTGCTTCTCAAGATAGGCATTATATGCCTCCAGATAAGGCGGATACATCGCCTTCCGGAAGCCCTCGATATCCTTTTTTTCGATCGCGGTAAAATATGCCTTCAGTGTTTCGACATAGGATTCATCCACGCCCTCTTCCGCGTGAACCGTCATCCCGTCGCTGCTGTCTGCCTTGCTCTGTTCCTCCAGCTCCGCAGAATTATCCGAGTTCTGTACGGTTCCCGTGCTGCATCCTGTCAGGCAGAGCATCGCCGCAAGGAGTCCGGCAGTCATCATTTTTTTCATTGTAATCCTCCGTTTACGAATACATCAAATACCATTCATTCTGATACTGAATGGCATAGAGTGTTTCATCAGACATAAAATCATCCGTTTGTGTTTTTGTGCCGCTGCCTTTTTTGTCGATATACCGCGTAATTGTCATCTCATAGAGATGCTGTGTATCATCAGACACCGGCTTCTGCTTTTTCTCCTCTGCAAGCTGATCGAGCATCAGTTCCAGAGAATCGCGGCCGCTGGATTCACCGAGTTTTGTGACAACATTCGTAACATCAATGAATGCATAGTCAAAATCATAGCCGAAATACTCTTTGATATTGTCGTGGGTACCTTCGGCCAGATCCTGATCGGTCATCGAATCCTCATAGAGCGTATGCAGCTGATAATCATGATAGAGCGGGAACATCACCGAACCGAATGCCTCGCCGTCCTTGCTTTCCAGCGAGTGATAATACGTGTAGATTTTTTCGACCAGCGCATCATCCAGAAAGCGCTTATCATAGGAAATCGTCATACTGCGGCTCGTATCTTCCACAAGCGTCGAGCCGTAGGGATACTGTTCAAGGTTCATTCCGTCGTCGGACGATTCGTCTGCCGCGCCGCAGCCCGTCAGCGAACAGGCCGCCAGCATACATGCACATGCTGCCGCTGAAAATTTATGTTTCATGATTTGCTCCTTTTCCGGATTATGATTCTTCCAGCAGAATCATCTCTTCCAGCAGCTCATCCTGCCGCAGCCGGATCTCTTCCAGCCTGCTGCAAACCTGCTGCATCTTCTCATAATCGCCCGCGATGCTTTCATCCGTCAGCGATTCCTGCAAGGTATCCTGTTCCGACTGCAAGTCGTCCATTTCCTGCTCCAGCCGTTTGATCTCAGCACGCCGCTTCGCTTCCAGACTGCGCTGTTCCCTGGAACGGTAGCCAGCCTTCTGTGCTTCGGCCGCCTTGCGCTGTTTTTCTTCCGCAGCGGCGGCCTGTTCCGCTTCCGTGCGGCGGCGGATCTGCTCCTGATAGGCGGAGAACTTCCCCTTAAAGGGCGTGAGCGCGCCGCCTTCGAGTACGAAGAGCTGATCGGCCAGCCGTTCGAGCAGATAGCGGTCGTGGCTGACAAAGAGGATCGTTCCGTCAAATTCGCTGAGCGCCTGCTCTAAGATTTCCTTTGTTGTCAGATCGAGGTGGTTGGTCGGTTCGTCGAGCAGCAGAACATTGCCGTGCTCCAGCATCAGAATCGCGAAGCAGAGCTTTGCACGCTCGCCGCCGGAGATGACACCGGTCTCCTTGAAGACATTTTCGCCGGTCAGACGGACCTGTCCGAGCAGACTGCGCACCTCAAAATCGCTGAGCGCCGGATAACGGTCGTGCAGCTCATCGAATACGGTCGCATAGGGATTCAGGCTTTCGCTCTCCTGCTCAAAGATGCCGAGCCGCGTACCGGTCGCCCAGCGCACGAGCCCCTTATGCGGCAGGATATTCCGCAGCACCTTGAGCAGCGTGGATTTGCCTGCGCCGTTCTCGCCGATGATACCGATTTTATCGCCGCGGCGCACCGTAAAGGAGATATTCTCCATGAGCGTTTTCTGCATCGTCCCCGTCCCGACGGTCAGGTCGATATTCTTGACCTCAAGCAGATCAATCGGCGGTACGACATTGTATGTAAACGAAAGCTTTGCGGATTTGGCCGCTGCATAGGGCTTTTCGATCCGCTCCATTTTTTCAAGCTGCTTCTCGCGGGATTTCGCGGATTTTGCAGTCGAGGCGCGCACCTTGTTCCGTGCGACATAATCCTCCAGCTTTGCGATCTCGCGCTGCTGCGCTTCATATTCCTTCTGCTGCCGCTCGCGGGATTCGGCGCGCAGTTTCGTAAAGGCGGTGTAATTACCCTTATAGCGCGTCAGTTCGCCGTGTTCCAGCTCGCAGATGCTCGTGCAGAGGCGGTCGAGGAAGAAGCGGTCGTGGCTGACGATCAGCAGCGCACCGCGCCATGTTTTGAGATAATCTTCGAGCCAGCCGACCGTCTGGAAATCCAGGTGGTTCGTCGGCTCATCCAGGATCAGCAGGTCGGGCGCTTCCAGCAGCAGCTTGCAGAGCGCAAGGCGTGTCTTTTCACCGCCGGAAAAGCCGGAAATCTGCCGCGGCAGTGTCTCCTCACCGAAACCCATGCCGTAAAGCACCGTCCGGATGCGGACATCGGTCGTATAGCCGTCATTAATCTCAAAAAACGCGGAAAGCCGCGCATATTCATCCAGCTCCTCCGCAGAGAGGCCGGATTCCATTTTGGCTTCCAGCGTCTGCATGATCTCCTTTGCCTCATGCAGATGCGAGAAGGCATCGTTCATCTCCTCAAGGACGGTCTTGCTGCCGTCGAGTCCTGCATTCTGCGCAAGATAGCCGATCCGGAGATTGGCGGTTTTTGCGATGACCGGTTCATCGTGCTCAAAGGCATCGGGCAGCTCCTGCTCTGTCAGGATGCGCAGAAAGGTACTCTTTCCGCAGCCGTTGTCGCCGACAAGTCCGATCCGGTCCTGATTTTCGACTGTCAGGCTGACCGAACGCAGCACATGATGATCCTGATAAAATTTGTGTATTCCGGTGCATGATATCAGCATACGGTCAACCTCGTTCGTTTTGTTTTATTTTACATGGGAATGGCGGGCATGGCGTTTATAAATCTGTGCTCTGCCCCTCGCCCCGCAAACTTTTAAAAAGTTGAATCAAAACTTCTATTAGGGGCTTGCGGCGGGCTTTAGATCAACGGAGCCGGGTACTGCCCGGTTACATCTCTACTTTGACTGCCACAAAGCCATAGGGCGGCAGGATGACATCATTGCCGTTGATTTCGCCGTGCATGACCTTGAACATCTTATAGCGGTCATTGAACGGTGTCTTGTCCACGCCGAACACGACCTCATGATCCGAGCGGTTCAGCGCAATGACCATTGCCTTGCGGCGCTGATCACGATACCGCGCAAATACGATGTAATCATCATCGAGCGTCAGGAATTTCAGCGCGCCGTCCACAAAGACCTTGGAGCTGTGGCGGATCCGCGAGAGCTCCTTTGTGTATTCAATCAGATCCCAGTCCTCATGCCCCCAGGGGAAGCAGCGGCGGTTGAAGGGATCGCCGTAGCCGTCGAGGCCCGCTTCATCGCCGTAATAGATGCTCGGGACGCCCGGCAGGAAGAATTGCAGTACCATTGCGGCTTTCAGCTTCTTCTTGCCGATGTCATACTGCTGCGGATTAAGCCGGCGCTCCGCCTGCCAGTCCTTATTTCTGCCGTTTGCCGGCTCGCCGCCGAAAACGGTGATTGCGCGCTCAATATCGTGCGTCGAGACAAAGTTCATCAGCACATCCGCGACGCATTTCGGATAGTTTTCGAGGATCGTCATGATGCTGTTGCGGAAATCATAGGGGCTGCATCCGCCGAGATACTGCATGATTGCGCTGCGGAAGGGATAATTCATGACGGAATCGAGCTGATTGCCCAGCAGATAGCGACGGCGGACACCGTAAGCCTCTTTTGTCGAAGCATCTTCCCAGACCTCGCCGATGATGATATGGTCGCCGTCCGCAGCCTTAACGCAGTCATGCAGATGATCGAGGAATGCATCCGGCAGCTCATCGGCCACATCCAGACGGAAACCGGCCGCGCCGAGGCTCATCCAGTATTCAAGCACGCCGCCCTTGCCGCAGATATAGTCGGTATATTCCGGCTCATTTTCATTGACATTCGGGAGCGTATCAATGCCCCACCATGACTCATAGACATCGGGATAATGGTGAAAACTATACCATTTGTAATACGGGCTTTCCTTGGAATTATAGGCGCCGAGCGTCTGATAGCGGCAGAACTTATTGAAATAGATGCTGTCCGCGCCTGTATGAGAAAAGACACCGTCGAGAATGACGCTGATGCCGTGGCGCATCGCCTCTGTGCAAAGCCGCGCAAAATCCTGATTCGTACCGAGCAGCGGATCGACCTGGCGGTAATTCGCGGTATTGTAGCGGTGATTCTCATGCGCTTCAAAAATCGGATTGAGATAAATACAGGTCACACCGAGCGATTCCAGATAATCCAGCTTCTGCACGATGCCTTCCAGATCGCCGCCGAAATAATCATTATTCCAGACATGCCCGTTCTGATCGGGGCGATACCACGGCGTTCCGCCCCAGTCCTCGCGCAGAACGCGGTCATTCGGGACGTTCTCATGCGGCAGGCCGCTCCGGCAGAAGCGATCCGGGAAGATCTGATACATCACGCCGCCCTTGAGGAATTCCGGCGTCTGGAATGCCTCATCATAGACCGTGAGCTGAAAGAGATCGCCCTCTCCGATCACGCCCTCATGTGCGGCAGCCTTCTTGATATAGAACCATTGACCGCCGGAAATATACGAGAAGTAATAATAATGCACGCCGGGAATCTTCGCCGAACAGGTCGCGGAATAGAAAATCTCATCGCCGTTTTCCGTGACGGTATTCATCGGGATAAAGCGCTCCTTCATGCCCGGCCGATACAGCACGAGCATCGGATTCGTATCCAGCTGCACCGATGCCGGCAGACAGATCGTGAATGTACACGGCTCATTCTGCCGGAGTGCGCCGAATACCGATTTATAAGCACGGTCCCAGCTGTCATAGACTCTTCTCATGAAAAAATCGCACCTCTTTACTTGCGCTCGAAAAATCCCCGACGGATTTACGGGACATGCTTTGCTGCTGAGGATACTGTGTCCTGCAAAATCCATCGGAGATTTGTCATTTACATTTGAATATTAAAGATGCCAGATATTCTTGGCGTATTCGGTGACAGCGCGGTCTGCGGAGAACACGCCTGCACCTGCAATATTGTTCAGGCTCATCTTGGCGAAGCGCTGCTTATCGGCATAGCACTGTGCTGCATAAGCCTGTGCTGCGCGGTAGCTGTCGAAATCAGCGAGCACCATATACGGATCCTGGGTGCGCAGCGACTGCGCGATATCCGGGAACTTGTCGCCGTTGATGCCGTTGTTGATGCGGTCCACACAGGCACGGATCAGGCCGTGGTGATCGTAGATCTCCTGCGGACGGTAATGCGGCTTGCGGTTGTTGACTTCTTCCGTCTTCATACCGAAGATGATGATATTCTCATCGCCTGCCGCGTCCTTGATCTCGATATTTGCACCGTCGAGCGTACCGATCGTGACAGCGCCGTTGAGCATCAGCTTCATATTGCCCGTACCGGAAGCTTCCGTACCGGCAAGCGAGATCTGCTCGGAGAAATCAGAAGCCGGCATCAGCAGCTCAGAGAGCGTGACACAGTAGTTTTCGAGGAACACAACTGTGAGCTTTTCGCTGATTTTCGGATTCTTGCGGATCTCCTCGGAGAGGCTCCAGATCATCTTGATGATCTGCTTTGCGAGGTAGTAGCCCGGTGCTGCCTTTGCCGCAAAGATATAGGTCTTCGGGGCAAAATCCATATCCGGATTATCGAGCAGCATCTGATAATCCGCGAGGATATTCAGCGCATTGAGATGCTGACGCTTATATTCGTGCAGACGCTTGACCTGGACATCGAAGATGCTGTCCGGATTGAGCTCGATGCCGTTCTTTGCCTTGACATACTTTGCAAACTCGATCTTATTCTCGCGCTTGACGGCCATGAGCTTATCGAGCACCTTGGCGTCATCCTGGAAGGCACGGAATTTTTCAAGATCGGCTGCATTCTTCAGGAAGCCGCTGCCGATTGTGGATCTGAGCAGCTTTGTCAGGCCCGGATTGGACTGATACAGCCAGCGGCGGTATGCGATGCCGTTGGTGACATTTGTAAACTTCTGCGGCGAATAGCGGTACTCGTTGCCGAAGACCGCATCCTTGATGATCTCGGAGTGCAGCTTGGAAACGCCGTTGACGCTGTGCGATGCAACCACGCAGAGTGTCGCCATGTGGATCATGTTATCCTGCACGATCGACATTTTCGTGGTCAGCGCGCTGTCATTGGTTCTTGCAAAGACCTCTGCGCAGTAGCGGTTGTTGATCTCAACGATGATCGAGAAGATACGCGGAATGACTCTGCGGACGAGGTTGACATCCCATTTTTCAAGTGCCTCTGCCATAACGGTATGGTTCGTATAGGCAAAGACCTTCGTGGTGATATCCCATGCCTTCTCCCAGCTGTAGCCGCAGTCATCGAGCAGAATGCGCATCAGCTCCGGAATTGCGAGCGTCGGGTGCGTATCGTTGATGTGAATCGCGACCTTTTCTGCGAGGTTATCGAGCGTGCCGTAGACGCTCATGTGATTGTTGACGATATCGCCGACTGCTGCGGCGCAGAGGAAATACTGCTGACGCAGACGCAGCGACTTGCCCTCAAGGTGATTATCATTCGGATAGAGCACCTTGGAGATCGCGTTTGCGATAGAATTCTGTGCGAGCGCCTTGGAATAATCGCCCTGATTGAACATCGCCATATCAAAGCTCGGTGCCTTTGCAGACCACAGTCTCAGAACGGAAACTGCATTGCTGTTGTAGCCCGAAACGTACATATCGTAGGGAATCGCCGTGACCGTGCTGTAATTGACATGGGAAACATGGTGATATTGCTGATCCCAGTATTCTTCGAGATCGCCCTCAAAGTGGACCTCGATCGCCTGCTCCGGTCTCGGGTCGAGCCAGACCTCGCCGCCCGGCAGCCAGTTATCCGGAAGCTCTGTCTGCCAGCCTTCCTCAAGCTTCTGCTTGAAGATGCCGTATTCATAGCAGATCGAATGGCCGGTCGCAGGATAACCTGTTGTTGCAAGGCCGTCGAGATAGCAGGCAGCCAGTCTGCCGAGGCCGCCGTTGCCGAGACCCGCATCCGGCTCATAATCATAGACTCTGTCGAGATTGATATCAAATTTCTTCAGGAATTTCTCAAAATCATCCGCAAGCTCCAGATTGTAGAGCGAGGTCTTGAGGGATCTTCCCATGAGGAATTCCATCGAAAGGTAGAAGACCTGCTTCTGACCGGTCGAATTCACATGGTTCATGAACTTCTGACGCTTCGCCTTCATCAGCTCTGTGATGACCGAGGAAAGTGCCAGATAAATCTGCTTGTCGCTCGCCTCATCCGGCGAAACATTAAACTGCGACTGAAGGCGGTTCAGGAAATCCTGCGTCACCTTTTCCGAAAACTTGGACATTTCTCAAACTCCATTTCTCCGTCGTGTTGATTGCCGGTTTGCCGCCGCTGACGCAGAAAACTCTGCGCCGCAGCAGATGCCGCTGCCGTGACGGCGGAGCGCCGGCAGCAGGCAACGATCGCAGGCATCTTTTTCGCGCTGTGATCTGCAAACAATACCATTTTATTATACCCCATTCATGCTGAAAATGCAATAGCCGAATTATACAAAATTGCTGCAAAGATTCCGGTAAATCGCCCGACCGTTTCAATTTTGATAGACGATATTTATACAAAATGCACATGGCATTTTCAAAATAATCACCGAACTGCCGGTCAGCAACGTACAAAATTTAGACAGATCGCAGAATTCCCGCTTCGGATGCATCTTCATGATATCTTAAAGAAATTCGACATTTTGAACGGCATTCCGCCGCCGCACAGCCCGATTTTCAGCGCGTTCACAACGCCGCAGAGAGGCGAAAAACCTTGACTTTCGGCGGAATACATGGTATAATAACTTGATATAGTATGCATATCAGTCGATTGGATAAATACAAAAAACGGAGGCACAGATATGGTATATGTATTTCTTGCAGAAGGCTTTGAGGAAGTCGAAGCGCTGACGCCCGTTGACTGTCTGCGCAGAGCCGGCAAGGATGTCTGCACCGTCGGCATCGGCGGCACGGTCATCAAAGGCTCGCACGGAATCCCTGTCACGGCAGATCTCGCTGACAGCGCATTTCAGGCAGGCGATTCGCTCGAAATGGTCGTTCTGCCCGGCGGTATGCCCGGCACGATCCACCTCGGAGAGAGCAGCACCGTCCAGGGAGCCCTGAACTTCTGCGTATCAAATGATAAATGGATCGCCGCGATCTGCGCAGCTCCCTCGATCCTCGGCGCACGCGGCCTGCTCAGCGATAAAACCGCGACCTGCTATCCGGGCTTTGAGGAGAAGCTCCTCGGCTGCAATACCGTTGCAGAGCCCGTCTGTCAGGACGGCTGGATCATCACCGGCAGAGGCCCCGGCGCAGCAATGGATTTTGCGCTGAAGCTCGTGGAAGTGCTCTGCGGCAAAGATACTGCCTGCAAGATTGCCGAAGGAATGGTATATACAAAATGAGCACCGGAATCGCAGCGGAGAAAAAAGCCCTGCGCCGGGCAATCTTTCAGGCACGCTCAGAGATGCCCTTTGACAGCCGGCTCGCCGCCGACCGCAAAATCACCGAAGCTGTCCTGCATCACCCCGCCTACCAAAGCGCAAAGCAGGTCTTCTGCTATGTTTCCATGCCGCATGAGGTCGGCACAAGAGCGCTGCTCTCCGCCGTTTTGCAGGACGGAAAGCTGCTCGGACTGCCTGTCTGTGAGCCGGAAACCAGCACCATGACCTTTTACCGGCTCGATGCGCTCTCGGAGCTTCAGGCCGGTGCATTCCGGATCCCGGCACCGCCCGTCGCAGAGGACCGTATCCTGATTCCGGATGCGGATACGCTGATGATCGTCCCGATGCTTGCCTTTGATGCGGCAGGCTACCGGCTCGGTGCAGGCGGCGGATATTATGACCGCTATCTCGCAAAATATCAGATCAGAACGCTCGGCATCTGTTACGCAGACTGCCGGCAGACACAGCTTCCGCATGATGCGTATGACCGCAGACTGGAAAGCTGCATAACGGAACAAAAAACGGAGGATTTTTATGGCTGACGAAATCAAGCCTCAGCAGGACGCTGAGCAGGATGCGCTCAATCCGGCAGAAACAGATGCGCCGGATACCGATGAGGCGCTGACTGTCGAAATCACCGAGCTGACGGACGAAGAACCGGCTGACACCGCAGAGGAAGCCGCAGATGCAGCTGCCGATGCCGCAGCGGAATTGAAGGAAGATGCTGCGGAAGCAGAGGAGGATCTGACTGCGCTCTTTGCAGAAGCAGAGGAAGAATCCGATACGCCCGATACGCCCGCATTGCCGGAAGCAGATGAGAAATCCGCTGCATCTGCATTCTCGGAAAAAGCAGGTGCATTCAAGGATAAGGCCGCAGGTCTCGCAGGAAAACTGAAGGAAAAAGCCGGCCAGCTCTCCGATGATATCAAAAAATCCGGAGAGGAAAAGAAAAAGGCAAAAGCAAAGGCCAATCAGCGCACCGTCGAAGAGGAGCTTGCAGACCTCGCAGAGGAAGAAAAGCAATTCGACGAATGGGGCAGAAAGATCCGGAGAAAGCGGAAATTCCGCCGCAGAAAGAGCCGCAAGCTCTCCTGCACACTCGTTCTGCTGACGCTGATTCTCGCTTCGTCCTCGGTTCTTGCAGCTGCAATTCTCGCAGTTGCAAAGGAGATGTACGGCATTGACAAGGACGTTGCAAAGCGAATTGTCACGATTCCGGACGGCGCTTCTACACTCGAAATTGCAAACCAGCTGGTCGATGAGCACATCATTACGCTGCCGCAGGTCTTCCGTCTTGTCTCCCGTATGAACGGCATGGACGGCAGCTATATCGCCGGCGAGCATGTGCTCTATGCATCCATGTCCTATGAAGCAATGATCGACGAGCTCTGCCAGAATCACGCAGATGAACGCGAATCGCAGCGTGTCGTCTTCCGCGAAGGCATTACGCTCGTGGATGCTGCAAGAATTCTTCAGGAAAACCAGATCTGTAATGCAGACGACTTCCTGTTCTTCTTCAACGGCGGCGGCTACGGCTTCCGCTTTGAGGAATATCTGCCGGAAAAGAATGCGCAGAAATGGCAGCAGCGTGAGGGTTATTGCTTCCCTGACACCTATGAATTCTATGTCGGCGAGGATCCGAATATCGTCGCACAGAAGATCTATGCAAACTTTGATTCCAAGCTCACCGACGGTGACTATCAGAAAATGGAAGAACTCGGCATGACGCTCGATGAGGTCATTACGCTGGCATCTATGGTGCAGGCGGAAGGCCGGACGCCGGAATACATGAAGCATATCTCGGCCGTCTTCCACAACCGTCTGAACAGCCCGGCAGTCTTCCCGAAGCTAGAATCTGACCCGACCAGAAAATATGCAGACCTGATTGCGGAGAATCAGCCGATCAAGGATGAAATCATGACAACCGCATACAACACCTATAAGGGAACCGGCCTGCCGCCTGGAGCGATCAATAACCCCGGCAGAGTCGCGATCGAAGCCGTGCTCTATCCGCTCTCGCCCTGCAACGACTTCTTCTTCAACTCTAATATTGATACCGGCGAAACCTTCTTCGCTGAGACGCTTGAACAGCATAATGCAAACCTCGCAACCGTTGAGGCGCAGTATGCAGCGGCAAAGGCAGCAGCAAATGGCGAAGGCTAAGCCTGAGCTGCTCGCCCCCGCCGGCGATGCCGAATGCTTTGCAGCTGCATTGCAGTTCGGCGCAGATGCCGTTTATGTCGGGGCAAAGGAATACGGAATGCGTGCCGCGGCAAAGAATTTTGATTTTGACGCATTGCAGAAGGCCGTTCAGACGGCGCACGCGCAGGGTGTTCTCGTTTATCTGACCGCGAATGTCCTGCCGCGCAATGCGGAAATGGACGCATTCCCGGAATTTATCAAACATGTCGAATCGTGCGGCGTTGATGCAGTCATCGCCGCCGATCTCGGTGTCATTACACAGATCCGCGCCCTTGCGCCGAAGCTGACGGTTCACGCTTCCACGCAAACGGGCGTGGTCAATTATCAGACGGCAAATGCGCTCTATGCACTCGGCGTGAAGCGCGTCGTATTGGCGCGGGAACTCTCGATCGCAGAAATCGCGGAGCTGCGTGCAAAAACGCCGTCCGATCTCGAAATCGAGGTCTTTGTACACGGTGCAATGTGCATGAGCGTATCGGGACGCTGTCTGCTCTCGGAATATCTGACGGGCAGAGATGCAAACCGCGGTGCCTGTGCGCAGTCCTGCCGCTGGAAATATGCGCTCATGGAAGAGAAGCGTCCGGGGCAGTATTTTCCCGTGGATGAGGACAGCGACGGCAGCTATATCCTCAATGCAAAGGATCTCTGCCTGCTGCCCTATCTGAAGGAGCTTGCGGACGCAGGCGTTGATTCGGTCAAGATCGAGGGGAGAGCGAAGGCCGCCTATTATGTTGCGGGCGTAACGAATGCCTACCGCATGGCGCTTGACTGTCTCTTTGATACGCCGCCGCGCCCTGTGCCGGACTGGGTCATGCAGGAGCTGAACAATGTCAGCCACCGCCCCTATACGGTCGGATTCGCATTCGGGCAGCGCAAGGACCTCATCTGGCAAGAGGAAAACGGCTATATCCGTGATTATGAGGTTGTCGGCATCGTGCAGAAGCAGGAAGACAGCCGGCTCTATGTCAGCCAGCGCAACCGCTTCTTCGCAGGCGATGAAGTCGAGCTCCTCATGCCGCAGCAGAAGCCGCTGACGCTGACTGTTACCGATCTGCAAAACGGCGAGGGAGAACCCATCGAGGCTGCCAATCACGCGGTCATGGACTGTTCGTTCCTCTGCAAGCAGGAAGTTCCGGCCGGTGCATTTGTGCGGAAGCGCGTCATGGAGTAACAAATAGTGAAGTCCGGTGGCTGATCGTCGCGGTTGCTTTGATTCTGCCGACAGTACTTGCTTTTCTCGGCTTCAAGCATTTTGCAGATGAAGCGTTTCTTCATTTCTAGTCAGGCATTGCCTGTATCCGATTCCGAAAGCACTTATTATATCTATAAATGGGATTCCAAAGGGACAAGGCCCTTTGGCGGGGTATGGGGCAGAGCCCCATTATAAATCCATCGGAGATACATCTATATGAACCTCTTTGACCAAATTGAACCGCTGCTGCTGAAAGTGCAGAAGCCTGCGCGATACATCGGCGGCGAACCGGGCAGCATTATGAAAGACAAATCCGGCATCAAGGCGCGGTTTGCATTCTGCTTCCCCGACCGCTATGATGTCGGCATGAGTCACCTCGGCATGAAGGTGCTCTATTCCTGCATCAACAAGCGCCCGGAATACTGGTGTGAGCGCGTCTTTGCACCGGATACCGATTTTGAAGCGCTGATGCGTGAGCACAATCTGCCGCTCTATGCGCTTGAAAGTCTGGAGCCGATCCGGGATTTCGATTTCATCGGCTTTACGCTGCAATATGAGCTCTGCTATACCAATATTCTCAATATGCTCGATCTCGCAGGCGTCCCGATCTGGCAGCGCGACCGCGGCGAAGCGATCGCACCGATTGTCTGTGCAGGCGGATCCTGCGCGTGCAATCCGGAGCCGATTGCGGAATTCTGTGATCTATTCTTCCTCGGTGAGGGCGAAGAACTCGATCTTGAGGTTATGGATCTCTATGTCAAGATGCGGGATGCGGGTGCAACGCGCTCCGAATTCCTGAAAGCCGCATCGCAGATTCAGGGCGTTTATGTCCCCTCGCTCTACGATGTCAGCTACAACGAGGACGGTACCGTCAGGGCCGTTACCCCGAAGGACGGCGCGCCGGCGACTGTCCGCAAACGCATCATCGAGAATTTTGACGCATGTCCCTCGCCGGAAGAATTCGTCGTGCCGTTCTCCGAGATTGTCCATGACCGTGCTGTAACTGAAGTGCTGCGCGGATGTCTGCGCGGATGCAGATTCTGTCAGGCAGGCTTCCTCTACCGCCCATTCCGCGAGAAAACGCCGGAGACAATCTGCGAGCAATCGCGCAAGCTCATCAACAATACCGGCTATGAAGAACTCTCGCTCTGTTCACTTTCCACGTCCGATCACTCGCAGATCGAGGAGATGATGGACGGGCTGCTGACCTTCACCGATCAGGAGCATATCAATCTCAGCCTGCCCTCGCTTCGTGTTGATAATTTCAGCACCGGCCTCATGAACCGTCTGCGAAGAGTCCGCAGCAGCGGCCTGACCTTTGCGCCGGAAGCCGGAACGCAGCGAATGCGCGATGTCATCAACAAAAACGTTACCGAGGAAGAACTGATGCGCACCTGCAAGATCGCATTCGATGCGGGGCAGACTTCGGTCAAATTCTATTTTATGATGGGACTGCCGACCGAGACCGATGACGATATCCGCGGCATCATAGACCTTGCGCAGCGCGTTGTCGATATGTTCTATGAACAGGAACGCCGCCCGAAAGGCAAACCGGTGCAGATTTCCTGTTCGATCGCGACCTTCGTTCCGAAGCCGTTTACGCCGTTTGAATTCCACCCGCAGGATACGCGGGAGATGATCGCCCATAAGCAGAAGGTGCTGGAGGAAGCGCTCGTCGGACATAAACGAATCCGCGCAAGTACGCATTTTCCGGAGACAAGTATCCTGGAAGCGGTGCTTGCAAAGGGCGACCGCCGCCTCTGTGCGGTTGTATACGGCGCCTGGAAGCGCGGCTGTATTTTCGATGCATGGTCGGAGCATTTCCGCTATGATCTCTGGCTGGAGGCCTTTGCCGAAGCCGGACTGAATGTCGAATTCTACGCAAACCGTCCGCGTCCATATGACGAGGTATTCCCCTGGGATCATCTTGATTATTATGTCGATAAAGCGTTTCTCATCCGCGAAAATGAAAAGGCCATGCAGGCGAAAACCACACCGCATTGCCGCCTGAACTGTGCGGGCTGCGGCGTGACAAAGGTCACCGGACACCCCTGCTTCGACTACAAAAAGGAAAGCGCGGGCTGACCTTGCGGGAGGAGTATCTATGACAGTCTCTTTCGTTATGCTGATCGCATCGGCGGCCTTCTGCGGTGTAGTCGGCACCGTTCTTGCAATCACCACAAATCAAAAATCAGATACAAACCGCTCAAAGCCGCAAGATTACAGCATTGTCCCTTTTCAGGTTCAGCGCATTCAGATCACCGTGAGAATCGTGGATAAGCGCATTGTGTCTGTCAATACACCGGATAATCCCGGCGCTGCATACAGCTATTCGGCCGCGTATCAGAACCGGTACTTCATGACCTTTGAAGCACAGGACGGAACGCTCGCTGAAATGGAGATCCCGGAGCCGGTTTTCTGCGGCAATCTGGCTGGTTTTGTCGGGAGGCTTTCCTACGAATCAGACGGCGAACATCTGCGCTTCATCGACTTTGAACGCGACCTGAAATACCGCGTCAACGGCCGGTAACCGACAGTAAAAGGAGTAAGGCTATGCAGCATTTTCCGCTGGTGGAATTGATTCCGTTTGTAGTTCCGGTATTGCTCTTTGCTGCGCTGATCGTGTCGGCTTTCCGCAAATCCCCCCAAAACAGCCGGAAAAACTATGTGAACAGCATTCCGCAGATGCAGATCTGGGCGCAGATCATCCGCATCACACCGCTTCCGGATTCCGAGACAGAATGCACAGTTACATTTGCGGATGCTGCAAATCAGCACTTCAAGCTGCAAGTTCCGGCAGCCGTCTGTGACGCGCTGACAGAGGGCGACATCGGTTCACTCATCTATCAGGGCACCCAATTCATTGCATTTCAGTAAACACGATCCGTATCACCGCCGTTTTGACATGTAAAGGAGTAACATCATGCACACAGGAGATAATCCGTTCCAGAAGTACGTTCCGTTTTTGGTCTATCTGCCGCTGACTTTGATTGCCATTGCACTCATTGTTTTCATCATCATTGTGATCCGCCGCGTCATCAAGCAGAATCCGAAGAGCTATGCGAATGACAACACCATTTCGGCAACGGTTTTTTCCAAGCGCACCCGCAAAAAACGCGATCCGAATACGCTGCCCTATGATAAAGAATATCAGTACGCTAAAACAACATTCTATTACATCACCTTTGAAACAGAGACCTGCCAGCGGATAGAGCTCTCTGTGGATTCCGAAACCTTCAAGCGCCTGACCGAAGGCGATGTCGGCCTGCTGACCTATCAGGGCTCCCAGTATATCGACTTCATCCAGCAGGCATTCTGATTTTGATATTATTGCTTCAGAAAGGAGCATCCGGCCATGATTCCGGTCAGAGCAACATTTGAAAAGCGCCGCCGCGCAAAATACATCTCGCATCTCGATCTGATGCGGTGTATGCAGCGGGCATTCCGGCGGGCCGGTGTCCCGATCTGGTTTACAGAAGGCTTCAATCCGCACGCCTATCTGATGTTTCCGCTGGCGCTCTCGCTCGGATATGAGAGCGGCTGCGAGTGCATGGATTTCCGCATCGACGGCGAAATGTCCATGCAGGAGGCTATGGAACGCCTGAACCGTGTCCTGCCGCCCGATTTGCAGATCAAGCGCGTGGCACAGCCGATCCGCAAGCATACGGACATTGCCTTTGCGGATTATGCGATTGCGCTGGACTGCGCAGATGAGACTGTTCCTGCGGATGCGCTCCGCAATGCATGGGACGCATTTATTGCGCAGCCGGAAATTCTCGTCGAAAAGAAAACCAAGCGCGGCACCGCCGAAATCGACGTCAAGGCGCAGTCGCAGATTCTCATGACACAGACGCTCGAAGACGGGCTCTGGCTCAAGCTGCGGACGCCTGCCGGCACCTCTGTCAATGTCAATCCCGGGCTGCTGATCGACGCTTTTCTCGCGTGGCTGCCCGAACATGCGCCCGATGTCCGCACCGGCATGATGCACGCGGAACGCCTTGCGATTCTCTGCGCCGACGGATCCGATTTCGCATAACGGCGGCATTCCCGCTGATCAATCTTTATGACAATTATGATTTTGCAGTCAGCGGTATGTGCATCATGCACTGCCGCCGTCTTTTTCTGCTGCAATTTCAGAGAGGATAGGTGACATAATGTGAAAAAGCAAGTAAAATCGAAAGATAATCGTCTTTCCGCCGCGAATTGGTTCGATATCATTTTTGTAAGTATCGGCGGAATTGCGCTGGACCTGTTTTTGCAGTTTCGCCTGCGCGGTATCCGTCCGGCATCGTATATCAGTGCGGATGCGCTGCGGAATCTGCGGCATTATCTGGCTGTGTGGATCGTGACGCACTACCTGCGGATCCTGACGCCCGCGCTGATGATTCTGCTGAGCGGGTGCATCCTGCGTCTGATACGGCGCAAGCCTTCGGAATCGCCGAAGCTGCGTCTGATCGCAGCCGGCGGTCTCACCGTTCTCTGCCTGCTTGGCTCGCTGAAGCAAAGAAGCGGCTTTGAGCTGCAATGCGGCCTTAACGGCTATCGCGGCACCGCGGCAATGCAGGTCATTTCGCTTTACGACGATATCTACAAAGATGAAATACTCGGGCCGGGAAAGACGGTTCAGCATCCGGTCAAGGGCGGAACCGCTGATTACAGCTACTCTGTCTCCGGGGGCAGGGGACAACGCCGCAGAACGATCCATGTGCAGGAAGCGGCGCTGTATGATGCGGATACCAATGAACCCATTGCGCAGATCTCGCAGGAGGATTATCAGCTCGTATCGAATCTGAACGGGCTGATACTGACACGCAGCATTACGCTGTTTCCGCACAGCGGCCTGATTGCTTCGGTAGACGACACACCCGATGCATCTGAGCTCGCAAACACCGAAAAACTGTTTACGCTGACCTATTCGGAAGACGATCAGACAATCCGCCGGACAACGCTCCCCGATGAAAATATGCCGGAGGGAAACCTGACGCTCGTGATTGAGCGGAACGGCGAGCGCGCCGCAGAGATCGGTATGGAGAACGATACATCCATGCCGTGGCATTCCGGCGATGAAACAACCGCGTGGCTGCAGATCCGCAGGAACGGCAGCACCTACCGCGTCAGCAACAAGCTGACATTCTGAGGAGGTATTACAAATGGGCAATATCATTTCTTTCAATCATCACGTTACCGCTGATGATGACAGCCTTGTAATGTCAAACGGGCTGACCGACGTCCTGCTCGACTATCTGCTGCTGAGCGGCGCAGATCTTGCGCAAACCGATTCTGAAAAGCGCATGATGGTCTTTCTCGGTGAGGAAATACAGTCCTGGTACGGAAGCGGAACCGTCGGCTTTGCGATCACAGATATGCCGTGGCAGCCGGAGACCTTTGCGGCAGACCGCGATTTTCTCCTGCGCATGACAGCACATGCACGCGAAATGACCTTGCAGCCGGAAATCCATGAGATGCTTGGATACAAGCCGAGTCCGGAGCATATCAGCTATGCACTGGACGGCTTTTCGGCGCTTATCACGCGCATGACCGCTGCTGATATTCAGCCGGAGGAACTGAAGAAATGGCTCTCCTACGCCGAAGCGGATGATCCGATCTACTGCGGCTATCCGCGCTGCCCGAAGCACAAGGTCTTTCTCTCCTGTGTCGGCTGCAAGATCTGCATCGAGGATCTCGGCAAATATCCGGTCGAGCAGGAAGATCTGGATCAACTCAAAAAATTCTGGTACGGCACAGATGCCGCACCGCAAGGAGCAAATACAAATGAACCAAACCAATCACCCCTATGCTAATCTTGCGCTGCTGACCGACCTCGACGGCACGCTGCTGATGCCCGATAAAACGGTCTCGCCGGAGGACGGCGCCGCGATCGCGGAATTCCGCGAGCAGGGCGGACTTTTCAGCGTTGCGACCGGCCGCGGCTTACAGGCGACGCAGCAATATCTGGAGCTGTTTCAGCCGGATTTCGCTTCGGTGATGTATAACGGCGCGCTGATCTGGGATTCCGCCGCTAAGCAGCCCGCACCCTGCGGCACGGCGTATCTGCCGAAGGGCATCCGGGCGCTGCTGGATGAACTGGCGGCAGCCTTCCCGCATGTCGGCGCAGAGGTGCTCAATGCAGACGGTGTCTTTGTCTTTCAGGACGGCGAATATGAGCGGCAGCACCTTGAGATCACCAATGTCCCGTTTGTCATGAAAACGCTCGATGAGGTCGATCCGGAGCAATGCTTCAAGGCGCTCTTTGCAGGTGCACCGGAAGAAATCTCGGAGATGCTGGAATATGTGAAGCAGGAGCGCTTTGCATCGGTCAATTTCACGCGCTCGCACCGCTGGTTCCTCGAAATGCTGCCGCACAACACAAACAAGGGCACGGCGCTGCAAAAAATCCGGAAGCTGCTGCCGCCCGGAACGATCATCGGCGCGACCGGCGATTTTGATAATGACATTGCAATGCTGCTCGCGGCTGATTTCTGCGGCTGTCCGGCAGATTCGCAGCCCGCAGTCATTGAGGCTGTCCGCAGCAAGGGCGGCTTTGTCTCCGGAAAGACCTGTGCGGACGGATTCTTTGCGGACTGGATCGCACATTTTGCCAATACAGCGGATCATAAGGAGAATCTATATGAATGAACAGGCGCTCGATCTTGATTACTACCGCGAAGAAACCGGCAAACTGCTCCGAAAACGGTCGGAGATCGCCGAACAGACGACAGCCGTCATCATTCAGGAGGCGGAATGCGGCAGCGTGCCTGTCGGTGCTTCTAAAATGGGCGGTCTGCCCGATCTGCCGGCAGGGATCGGCTATCCGGAGTGTGAGCAGTATCTCGATGAACGTGACAAGTATCACAAGGCACAGAAGCTGCCGCTGATCTGTCAGTTTGATCTGGCGGAGCTTGCGGAATTCGATATCCTCGATCGTCTGCCGAAAACCGGTATGCTCTATATCTTCTGGAACGGCGACGACCCTGACTATTACATGAAGAAATACGATATTCATACCCTACGCGCCTATTACTATCGCGGCGACCGCAGTTCGCTGACGCGCCGTGAAGCCGATCCGCATACTGAAATCCGGCCGGAAAAGATGGTCGCTTTCTCCGAAAAGGAGGAATGTTTCGATATCAATGAGGTGGATTGGCAGGCAATGGTTGAGGATCTGCGCGAGGATCTGAAATCCGAATGTCAGGACTTCGGGATCGACTATGAGGATCTTGCGGAATACAAGAAGATCGAGGAGATCTTCTGGATGAAGGACGAAAGCTGCATTTACGGAGGAGACAAGCTCTCCGGATTCCGTGCAGGCCTTGTACGCGACGGCGAGAACAACTGGAACGGCTTTTTGCAGCTCGACGAACACACCGGCAGCTTGTGGTATGCGTATATCGGCCTTCTTTTTTCCGCTGTGAACGGAAAGCAGTATCCGGCTCCGGATGAGATCGACTGGCAGGACTGGAATGAGATCGCTGCATACGTTGATTATGACGCAGACTGATCGGATCCCTTCATATCCGATCGGAAACCTGTGAAATTTTCATGCGGTTTTCATAAAGTTTTTTGCTCCGGCACTTGATATCTGCGGGAAGATGTGCTATAATAGAAATGTGTCCTGAACACATACTGTGCTGAAATAACCGGCACGGACAACCGACATACAATGACCGCCGGTCACGGCAGAATGGAGCGCTGATTATGAAGAAGTTTTTGCGGATCGTTTTTCTGATCGTCATTATCCTCAGTGCGCTGATCTCTGTGCGGTACGCAATCGACCTCTATCGCACAAAATATACACCGCGCTATCTCAAAGGAAATGCCTGCTGAGCTTTCGCCCGGCATGACATACAAGCCCGTTCCCGCGCGGGAACAGAAATAATCTGCTAGAAAAGAGGAAAAAGTAAATGGACATTCGTTTCGAGAAAGCTGCAAGCCTCAAGGCAAAGCCGGCCGATGAAACAAAGCTCGGCTTCGGCCACATCTTCACCGACTATATGTTCATCATGGACTATGAGACCGGTAAGGGCTGGCACGATGCAAGAATCGTACCCTACGGCAACTTAGAGCTCAGCCCGGCTGCACTCTGCCTGCACTACGGCCAGGAGGTCTTCGAGGGCCTCAAGGCTTACCGCCGTGCAGACGGTGAGATTCAGCTCTTCCGTCCGGAGGAGAACTTCAAGCGTCTGAACAGCTCTAACGACCGTCTTGTCATTCCGGAGCTGCCGGTTGAGGACGCAATGGAGGCCCTCATGGCGCTGCTGAAGGTCGAGAAGGACTGGGTTCCTTCCGCAGAGGGCGCTTCGCTCTACATCCGTCCGTTCATCATCGCTGTTGACCCGTTCCTCGGCGTCAAGCCCGGCGATATGTATAAGTTCATCATCATCCTTTCGCCGTCCGGCGCATACTATGCATCCGGCCTGGATCCGGTCAAGATCTATGTCGAGTCCAAGTATGTCCGTGCGGTCCGCGGCGGTATGGGTTACACCAAGACCGGCGGTAACTATGCTGCATCCCTGATCGGTCAGGATGAAGCACATAAGGAAGGCTATTCTCAGGTTCTCTGGCTCGACGGCGTTGAGCAGAAGTACATCGAGGAAGTCGGCGCAATGAACATCATGTTCGTCATCGACGGCGAAATCGTAACTCCGGAGCTTCAGGGCTCGATCCTGCCGGGTATCACCAGAAAGTCCGTTCTGGAACTGACCAAGAGCTGGGGCATGAAGGTCTCTGAGCGCAGAATCACCATTCAGGAGATCGCCGATGCTTATGACAACGGCAAGCTCG
>CAMNFV010000010.1 GCA_946537515.1 uncultured Ruminococcus sp.
GAAGTGACACCCGCTGCATACTGCGGATCAAACTGGCCGCCGATTGCTCTTGCCACACCGCCCTCATACAGGCCGATATGGAACTTACCGCTGGCATTTGCCGGAATCGTGAAGGAAATACGAACCGGCTGCTCCTTCTTCTTACCGGAAGAAACCGTCAGCTCGATCAGCGAGCCCTCGGAAACCTCTTCATTCGGCTGGACATTCTGGTTCAGGACGGTGCCTTCCTCGGCCTCGTCATCGACTTCCTTCTTCGCAAGCGTCAGCTTCATGCTCTCGGCTGTCGTCTTTGCAAGATCCCACTTCATATTGATGAAGTTCGGAACCGGAACGGTATCCTTGTTCTTACCGAGCGAAACCGTAACACGGACATAAGAGCCCGGCTCGACTTCCATCGGTCCCTTCGGATCCGTCGAAATAACCTTGCCCTTTTCGACCGTCTGATCGTAGGACGAACGCTTGTCGATCAGGAGTCCCAGACCGACGATTGTCGATTTCGCTGTCTCAAATTCCCAGTCGGTGACATCCGGCAGAAGCACCTTTCTTGCACCGAGCGAAACCTTGACATTGACGGTATCGCCCTTGCCGACCGGGTCATCAACCGGAATATCCTGGTCGAAGATCTTGTCCTTCTCCTGGTTGGAATACTCCTGGCTCATGATGTTGATCTGGATCTTATCACCATACTGCATCTTCGCCTCGTTGTAATCCATACCGACCAGATTCGGCATCTTGAATTCCATTGCATTGTTGTCACTCGTATTACCGCGGATCATATTGACCAGCAGCATCGTGAACAGAACGGCTGCTACGATCATGACGACGATGATGACTGCGCTCAGAATCGGAACAAAGAGCGACTTCGGCTCTTCCTCGTATTCCTCCTCGTCATCTGCGCCGGCCATAGCTGCTGCGGTACGGTAACCGCCGCCGCCGCGGTAGGCATCACGGTCATCATACGGCTCATCGTCGTAATACTGCTCCTCGTCGTCATAATACTCCTGATCATCATAATCCTGATCGTCGTAGTATTCATCCTCCGGCGGGAGATCGCGCTCCTCTGTGAGCGGTCTGTAATTTCTGGTCTTGCTGTTCTCGTCTTCTTCAAACATATCCTGCACAGGCTCCTCCTCAAACAATTCGGGGTAGTATCCGAACACGCCGTCCGGATCTTCCTTAAAGGTCTGGAGATCATCCATCATGTCTCTTGCAGACTGATAACGGTCTGCGGGATCCTTTTCCATCGCCTTGAGAATGATCTCCTCGAGTCCGATCTGGATATCAGGGCGAATGGTGCTGGGCAGCGGAACCTTTGCCTGCATATGCATCACTGCAATGCTGACAGGGTTATCGGTATCAAAGGGCTTTTTGCCGGTCAGCATCTCATAGAGCATCACGCCGACAGAATACAAATCGCTCTTTGCGTCCGTCACGCCGCCTCTGGCCTGCTCGGGGCTGATATAATGCACGGTGCCGATTGCTTTATCGGTACCGGTCTTGCCGTCCTCACGGGCAAACTTTGCAATACCGAAGTCCATGACCTTGATTGTGCCGTCCCGCAGCATCATGATATTCTGCGGCTTGATGTCACGGTGTACAATGCCCTTGCTGTGGGCGTGCTGGAGTGCGCGCAGGATCTGAAGGATGAAATGCACCGCATCCTTCCAGCCGAGCTGGCCCTGCTGCTCCATGTATTCATTCAGCGTGATGCCGTCAATGTACTCCATGACGATAAACTGGATGCGCTCGGAGAATCCGACATCATAAATCTTTACGATATTCGGATGACTGAGCACGGCAATCGCCTTGGATTCATTGCGGAATCTCCGCAGGAATTCCTCGTTCTCCGCAAATTCCTTCTTGAGAATCTTCACCGCGACGGTCTTATTATCGACGACATCTGTTGCGCGGTATACATCTGCCATTCCGCCCTCGCCGATCAGCTCCGTGATTTCGTAGCGGCCATCGAGCTTCTTTCCGATGTTCTTGTCATTGCGATCTTTTTCCATCACAAACCTCCGTGCCGGCTTCCTTCCGGCAATACTGTTTCATTACCCTTTGCAATCTATCTCATGTGCGGTCAGCGGGGCTGCATTCTCCCCAAAAGCACAAGAAAACGTATTTAATCCCCCTGCTCATCTGTCAGCAGAATGACCGAGATATTATCTCTGCCGCCGGCTGCATTCGCCTCTGCAATACAGAGCTCCGGAAGCTGCTCGGACGGCGTTTCCCGCATGAGTGCTTCCAGGCGGGGAAGCGATACCATATTATATAGTCCGTCAGAACAGAGCAGAAGCTTATCGCCCGGCTCCAGCGGAACTGTCTGGATATCGGCGAGCACTCTGCTCGACACGCCGACGGCACGCATCAGCTCATTGCGTCTTGTGTGTGTTGCGCGTTCTTCGGATGTGATCATGCCCTGTTCATAGAGCAGCTGCACGACGGTATGATCCGTTGTCAGCTGGCGGAGCGTGCCCGCCTTCGGGAGCAGATACGCTCTCGAATCTCCGATATTGACGATACAGGCAGCATTTTCCCGCATGAATGCGCCGACAAGCGTCGTTCCCATTCTGGAACGCATCCGGCTGCTGACGGCTGCTCTGTATACTTTTTGATTGGCGTCTGCCGCGCTGCTCCTGAGCAGCTCACAGACATCTGAATCGGTCATGCCGTTCCGGTAGGCATTGCGGAAATGATCCTCGGCCGCTGCGATCGCGATCTTGCTCGCTGCGCTGCCGTTTTCCATTCCGCCCATGCCGTCACAGACAATGGCAAGCACACCGTCCGGATAACTCTCCGCACGGATCGAATCCTGATTTTCGGCTCTGGCTCTGCCGATATCACAGCCCAGATACGCCTTCACTGGTGCTCACCACGCTTTCTTCAAGTAGCCTCCACGGTATCACGCCGAAGCTGACCGCAGGCAGCTTTGATATCTTCTCCCAGGGTCCGCCGGACGGTGGCATTGATGCCCTCCTGCTCCAGCAGCTTCCTGAATGCTTCCGCATGGCCTGCCTGAAAGCCCGTTCCCGCGACGGGATTGACCGGAATCAGGTTGACATGCGGACGCTGATTCGGAAATACCGGCCGCAGCCGTTTTCCGAGCTGTTTTGCCGCTGCCGGGGAATCATTCTCTCCGGCAATGACTGCATATTCAAATGTTACGCGCCTGCCGGTCTTTCTGAAATAATCCCCGCAGGCTTTCAGCAGCTCCTCCAGCGGATACCGGCGGTTGACCGGCATCAGCGCATCCCGCGTTTCGTTATCCGCGGCGTGCAGCGAGACCGACAGCGTCAGCGGCAATTCTTCCGCCGCAAGCTTCTCAATCATCGGCACCAGACCGCAGGTCGAGAGCGCAACATGCCGCAGGCTGAGATTCCTGCCCTCTTTGCTCGAAAGCAGGCGCAGAAACTGCATCACATTCTCAAAATTATCCAGCGGCTCTCCGATGCCCATGAGCACGATGCCGCTGATCTGCTGCTCCGGCGGGAAATCTGCATCCGCGGCATAGATCTGCCCGAGCATCTCGGACGGCGTCAGATTCCGCACAAATCCAAGCGGTGCCGACGCACAGAATTTACATCCCATTTTGCAGCCGACCTGTGTCGAAATACACGCAGTCACACCGTGGTGATAGACCATGCGGACTGTCTCGATACAGGCCCCGTCAGAAAGCCTATACAGATATTTTACTGTATCATCCGCACAAGAATCAAGTCTTTTCTCAATCTTTGGCAAGTTTATATAAAAGCGTTCTTGGAGCTCTGCCTGAAATTGTTTAGATAGTTCTGTCATTTTTGTGAAATCAAAGACACGTTTTACGTGCAGCTGGCGGAAAATCTGCTTCGCACGGAATTTCGGCGCGCCCATCGCTTTGATCTCTGCTTCGAGCTGCTCCGGCAGCAGGCTCAGAATGTCAGTTTTTTGTGTTTCCACCGGTCTCAGCTCCTCTCTTCTGCGCGTCTGCTCACGCGGTCGGCATGACCGCTTTCTGATGCAGGAAATACCAATCGCTGTGAAAATCCTCGATCCTGCCGTCTGCGCTGCTGACCGTGAAATCCCTGCCGTAGATATGCACCAGATCGGCTGTGCCGTCTTCGCCCTTCTCATAGACAAGATCATACAGCTTCACGCGCTGCTGCGATCCCTCATCCTCAATAAATGCGCCGAGCTTGCGCCCGTCAGGCATATCCATGACAGATGCGATCAGGAGCAGATTGTCAGGCGTTGCCTCCGCTTTGAGCGTCATGCTCTCCATATCCAGAAATGCGGAATCCCAGACAAGCGCATACCGGTCTGCATCCGCTTCATACAGACGCCAGATGCCTGCACGCTTTGTTTCCGTGATATTTTTGACAGATGCATCTGGGAATATCGCTGCGGCAAGCGCCTCTGCCGATGCATCATCCGATGCGGATTTTTCTGCCATGATAATCGTCGCGGTATCCGGAACCGGACGGGCAGTCAGAAACGCGGGCGCTTGGAAGCTTTCAAAATTTTTCCCGTATCCGATCAAGTCGTCATCGGTGAGATTCTGAAGCGCATCCTGATCCATGCCGTCTGTGCCGCCCTCTTGCAGAGCCTCTGCTGCACTTGCGGGCGCTGCGGATTCCGTCTTGCTGCCGGATTCGGATCCTGCTGCGGCACCGCATCCGGTCATCAGCAGCATACATGCTGCCAATACACATATTGTCTGATTTCTCATCGTCACATACCTCTCATTTGAATATCAGGCTGTTTCACCGGGCTGCCCCTTTCGCATCCTCGCGATGAAAAAGCCGTCGCTGCCGAGCATCTGCGGGAACAGCGTTGTCATCTCCCTGCCAAAGCCGGCAATCTCCGGCAGATTCTGCCACGGTTTCTCCGGATGAAATTCCGGATGCGATGACAAAAATCTACGGACAACCTCTTCATTTTCACGCTTTAAGACGGTGCAGGTCGAATATACCAGCACGCCGCCCGGCTTCAAGGCCTGCGCGGATGCTTCCAGAATTTGATACTGGATCTCCGGCAGGTCCGCTGCCTCATCCAGAGACTTATAGCGGATCTCCGGCTTTCTGCGCATCACGCCGAAGCCCGAACACGGCACATCACAGAGGATGCGGTCAGCCTGCGGCTTCTCCGTTTTCCGCGCATCGCCGGTCTGCGCCGTAATGCAGCTGAGCCGCAGAGACTCTGCGCCGTGCCGGATCAGGCCGACACGCTTTTCATGCAGATCATATGCGTAAACATGCCCCTGATTCTGCATCAGCTCCGCGATCGTAAAGCTCTTGCCGCCCGGTGCCGCACAGACATCCAGCACGGTCTCGCCCGGCTGCGGATCAAGTGCCAGACAGCAGAGCTGTGATGCCAGATCCTGTACATGCATCGCTGCGCCCAATGCCTTTGATTCGGAGAGCAGGCCGCTGCGGAACGGATCAAGCGGAACGTGCATTTCGCCGTCAATTTCAGTCGGGACCTCTGCGGTCTCGCCGCGCCGTTTCAGCAGATATGCATCCGGAATCCCCGGGACAGGCGATGCCGCTGCAATCACCTGCTCACTCTTCTCAAACAGCGGATTGCGCCGCAGGTAAATCGGCGGTGCGTCCATTGTATCTTCCAGGAACGCCGCGATCGTTTCGGTATCATAATCCGCAAGAAGCGCATCCAGAAGCGGAAGCGGTACCGAATACTGCACAGACATCGCTGCACGCGCATCCTGCGGCATCGGGATCTCTTTGCCGCTGCGGATGAAGCCGCGCAGAATCGCATTCACCATGCCGGCGGCACTTGTCTTTTTCAGCTTCTTGACGGCCTCTGTCCAGAGATTGACGGCCGCAGAATCCGGCGTGTGCAGATACAGCAGCTCATACATCCCGCAGCGCAGGACGCACAATACCTCAAGATCAAGCTTTTCCGGCGGACGTTTGGAATGCGCCGCGATGCAGGCATCCAGCGTGAGCATCCGCTCATACGTCCCGCGGAAAATATTGCGGCAGAGTGCGCTGTCCTGCGGTGTCATCTCCGCAGCATCCATAACGGACTGCGTCAGCGCGAGATTGGAATAGCTTTTCGAGCGGATCGAACGGATCAATGTCCGTACACAGAGCAGACGTGCTTCCAGACCGATCATCTGCGGCGCCCTCTGATCGCAAGCAGACGCACCAGCTGCAAAAGCGATGTCGCAACTGCCGCAACATACGTGAGCGCGGCCGCGGAAAGCACCTTGCGGACGCCCGCCTGTTCCTCTGCATCCAGCAGAGAGGAATTTGCCAGCGAACGGACTGCCCGGCCGCTTGCATTGAATTCAACCGGGAGCGTGATAAGCTGGAAAAATACAACGACCAGGAAGAAAAGAATGCCGAGTGTCATCAGCATATAACCGAGCCGGCCTCTGCCGCCGCCGAAGAATATACCGGCAAGCACCAGCAGATACGAAACCGTTGAGGAAATGTTCGTCGTTTTGACAATCGCGTTGCGCAGGCGGATCGGGGCGTAATTCTGCGCATACTGCACGGCATGACCTGCCTCGTGCATCGCGACGCCGACCGCTGCGACGCTGTCCTTATTATACACATTCTCCGAAAGCCGGATCACATTGCTCCGCGGATCATAATGATCGGTCAGATTGCCCGGAACCGGTTCAATCTGAACATCGGTGATGCCGTGATCGAGCAGCAGCTGACGCGCTGCCTCTGCGCCCGTAATCCCGCGGGAATTGCGTACCTTGCTGTACTTACTGAACGATGCGTGCACATGAATCTGCGCTCCGATCGTGATAATCAGCGATAAAATAACGAGAATATACATATGCAGTCTCCTTTCTGCGGATCACTCCGCAGCTGTCAGACAAGCCCCCTCCGGAAGCTGAACGCCGTTGAGGAAATCCTGAATCTTCATCGGCTTGCTGCCCTCGGGCTGGACGGCGGTCAGCTGCACGGCTTTTCCGTCGCCGCAGACAAGGTACAGCGTATGCTTGCCTTCTCTCACGAGTGTTCCGGCCGGCGCTTCGATGCTGTGTCCCGCAAATGCTGAACCGAGCAGCTTGATGCGCTTGCCGCCGAACATCGCATAGCCCGTCACCGCACGGATCGTACGGTCGATTTCCGCAGCAGATGCGCTGAAATCCAGACGGCTCATTTCCTTTGTGATCTTTTCGGCATAGGTGACGCCGGTCTCGCCCTGCGGCACCGGATGCAGCAGACCCTGTTCCAGCAGAGACAGGGTTTCCGCAAGCGTTTCCGCCGAAAGCAGGGAAAGTCTGTCATGCAGCGTTTCGGCGGTTTCGGTTTCTGCAATGCGCGTTTTCAGGGTGTGGAGCATATCGCCCGTATCCAGCCCCTCTGCCATTTGCATCGCCGTTACGCCGGTTTCTGCATCGCCCGCTAAAATCGCACGCTGAATCGGTGCGGCACCGCGCCAGCGCGGCAGCAGAGATGCATGTAAATTGATACAGCCGTATTTCGGCAGATCAAGAATCGGCTTCGGAAGAATCTGGCCATATGCAATGACGACAATCAGCTCCGGATTCAGCTTTTTCAGCAGCTCCAGCATTTCCGCTGCATCCTCGCCCTTCCGGAGCGACTGCGGCGTATAAACCGGAATGCCCGCTGCCTCCGCGCTTGCCTTCACCGGCGTCGGCTGAAGCTTCTTGCCTCTGCCGCGCGGACGATCCGGCTGCGTCAGAACCGCCTGAACTGTATGGCCGTTTTCAATCAGGATTTTGAGTGCAGGCACGGAAAAATCAGGCGTGCCCATAAAAACAACATTCATATTAGCCTCCTCTGACCGCAGATGCGGTTCGGAATTGGTTCTGCTGTTCACCAGAGATGCGGGAACAGTCTGTATTTTACCTTTTTCTGATAATCACGGTAGCCGCGCAGTCCCGCACAGAGCACCTGCTCTTCATTGCGGATCCGGCGCACCAAAATCACCGGATACAGCAGAAAGACCGGCAGCGCGATCAGCGATCCCAGTACAAGCGGAATCGTGCAGAACATCAGAATCGTTGCGGTGTACATCGGGTGACGGATGATGCCGTACAGGCCGGTATCAATCACCTGCTGCTCCTCCTGCACCTCGACCGTGCGTGAAAGATATGCATTCTCGCGCAGCACTTCGGCGTACATCAGATAGCCGAGCAAAAAGATTACCGCGGCCGCAATCGGAATCCACTTCGGAAGCGGAAACCACCCGAACCGGAAATCCAGTCCGCAGAGAACAAATCCCAGCAGAAACATCAGCGCGCTCAGCTTGACAACTGTTTTCTGCTCGGACTGTGCTTCCTTGCGCGAAAGCCGCTTTTCCAGCAGCGCCGGATTTTTCAGCAGCAGCACCGTTCCCATGACCATCATCGGGATGAACAATACGCCGCAGAACAGCCAGCCCCACGGATATGCAAACGTCCCCGCAGGAAGAAAAATCAGCAGCCCGACCACGATCAGGCCGATCACAAATGCCGAGAACGCTCTCGCTGCAAGCCGCGCTTTCATCGGATTACTCCTGTTCCGGCTTGCAGAATTCCTCAACCTTCTCAAGGAACAGATGACCGTCCAGATGATCGCTCTCATGGCAGGCGCAGCGCGCGCCGAGATCCTTGAGCTTTAGCTCATACTGCTCGCCGTTGCGGTCATATGCGCGCAGGACAACCGCCTTCGGGCGCGTCACATAGCCCCAGCGGTTCGGGACGGACAGGCAGCCCTCCACTTCGCGTACCTTGCCGGATGTCTTGACGATCTCCGGGTTGATCGCTTCGATGACCTCGCCGTCTTCCTCCAGGATCATGATGAAATATCTGCGCAGAATGCCGATCTGCGGTGCGGCAAGTCCGACTCCGCCGGCATCACGGAGCGTATCCGCCATATCATCGAGATTCTGCCAGAGCTTTTCGTCAAATTTCTCGACCGGTCTGCATTTCTTCTGCAAAACCGGATCGCCCTCTTTCACAATATTGCGTATTGCCATTTTATTCTCCTTTATTCATATCAGCCGCATTCGGAAAGCCGTCCTTCCAGCGGCGCAGCGTATCCGGGGTATTATAAATATAGCTTGGGAACTTCACCGGCATCTCGGAAAGCTGTGCTTCCGTATACCACGGCGAATCTCCGGGGCCGTAGCCTGTGACAATATGCGCAGACTGTGCCGGAATCAGCCCTTGTGCAAACAAAAAGCAGCGTTCGCCTTTCTCATTGACTGCCTCATCCACAATCACAAGAACATGGCCGGGCGCACCGCCCTTGCAAATGATATCACCGGCATGTGCTTCCGCTGCGGCAATCGGGTGCGACTCCGCTTCCAGCGAAAGCGTGCTTGCATAGCGCATCACACTCTGCAAATAATTGTGCATCTGCTGTATAGAATCATCGCTTCCGGCAAGCTTTACGCGGAATGTCCGGCCGACAACCGGTACAGTCAGATAACGCCAGCCTTTCTGCCAGTCCGTCCAGCACGTTTCATAGCCGCTTGCATACGAAAAGGCCATGCGGTCATACTGGCCGGTCTGATAAAAATATTCAGACCACAGGCGGATTACCGTATCGGCACATTGCTGCATACGGGTATCCGGCTGACTGAGCGTATAAACTGCCGCAGCATTGGCAGACGAAGTCGCCTCGCCTTCATAGGTCATGATGCTGCTGCCCTGCGGCCAGACCGGCATTTCCCGCATAAATTGCAGAAAGCTGCCCTCTGCTGCCGGAACGCGCTCATAGCCCTCCGGCGGTGCGATCGCAGTCACCTGCGTCCCGTCCGGGCCCTTTGCTTCCGGCGGTATCAGCGCCTGATCATGCCACTTCGGGCAGGCGCGGATGCACATCAGCACATACAGCGCGATCAGAAATACCGCAAGCAGAATCAGACTAATCAGCAGCTGCTTTTTCGTCAGCTTCCGGGCTCTCATTGCGGGTTCATGAACATTTCAGGCGGCGTGATGACCGGGGTGCCGTCCCGATTGAGCAGCGGGGTCAGGCCGCCTGCTCCGCCGTAGCCGTCGCTTTCCGAATGGAAAAAGTAGTTGACGCCGGTCGCCATATCAACGAGCACCTTGCTGATGCCCGGGGTTTTCTGCGTGTAAATTTCGACAAATCTTGCCGGTGCTTTCGATCTTGCCATAAATGGTTCCTCCTCATTTTCTTCTCTACTGATTATAACAGATTTTTCAATCGAAATGGTGCGTTTTCACAATATTTTCAGAAATTCTTAAATCATACGCCGCAGTCGCCGTTCATGTCTGCAAACAGCGAAATATTCGCAAAGGCTTTGTCTGCATAGGCCTGCTCCAGCAGCGAACGGATGAAGCTGCGCATCTCTGCGGTGTTCTTGCATTTGAGCAGCACCCGGCGGCGGTATTTGCCGTTGAGTCTGCCGTAGCCCGCTTCCACCGGTCCCAGCACCCGCAGCGGCAGCCGCAGATTCTGCTGCCGGACGGTATCCGCGAGAATCTCAATAAACCGGTCGGCGGCGATCCGCACGCGCTCCTCCCAGATGCCGGAAAATCCGATCACACAGAGATCGCAGACAGGCGGGAACATCAATGCACGCCGGAGCGCCAGTTCCTCCGTATAAAAACGGTCGTAATCCTGCGCCGCGGCGAGATTGAGCACATAATGATCCGGCATATGCGTCTGTAAGATCGCGCGGCCTGCGGTTTTGCCTCTGCCGCCGCGTCCGACAACCTGCGTCACAAGCGAGAATGTCCGCTCATAACTCCGGTAATCGCCCGCAAACAGCGCCTTATCCACCGATACCACGCCGACCAGCGTCACATTCGGGAAATCAAGCCCCTTGCCGATCATCTGCGTCCCGCAGAGGATGTCATATTCATGCTTTGCAAAGGCGCGGAATCCGGTCTCATAGGCGGTGCGCGTCATGGTCGTATCCGCATCCATGCGCAGGATCTTTGCATCCGGCAGCAGCGCCTGCAATTCCTCCTCCAGCTTCTGCGTGCCGAAGCCCATCTGCCGCAGACGGTCATTGCCGCATTTCGGGCAGACCGTCACCGGCGGCTGCACATGGCCGCAGTAATGACAGAGCAGCGAGCCGTTTGTCTTGTGATAGGTCATCGGTACGGAGCAATTCGGACAGTAAATCGGTTCATAGCACTTCGTACATTGCAGCAATGTGTGATAGCCGCGCCGGTTCAGAAGCAGGATACTCTGCTCGCCGCGCTGTAAATTTTCATAGAGCGCCTCGGACAGCGCGATCGAAAACGGACTGCCGTTGCCGTTTGCACGCTCGATGTTCATATCAACGATCGTGACGGCCGGAAGCGGTGCCTGATTGTAGCGCTTCGTCATCTTCAGCAATCTGTAGACACCGCGCTCTGCCAGATAGCGGCTCTCCAATGACGGCGTTGCAGATGCGAGCACCAGCGCTGCATTGTGATATTTTGCGCGTGCTTTCGCGACTTCCGCCGCATGATAGCGCGGGGATTGCTCCGATTTATACGAATGCTCGCCTTCTTCATCGAGAATGATCAGGCCGATATCGGGCAGCGGTGCAAAAACAGCACTCCGCGTGCCGATCACGATCTGTATTTCACCGCGGCGGATCAGCTTATCCGTATCCAGACGCTGCGCAAGCGATAAGCCGCTGTGGATCAGCGCGACACGGTTTCCGAACCGCGACTGAAAATACTGCACGACCTGCGGCGTCAGCGAGATCTCCGGAATCAGAAGCAGGACGCCCCGCCCCTGCGCCAGAGTCAGCGCGATCAGCTGCTCAAAAACCGCCGTCTTGCCGCTGCCTGTAACACCGTGCAGCAAAAATGCTGCGGCATTCCTCGCACAAATCTCCGCTGCGACTGCGTCATATGCGGCCTGCTGTTCCGCTGAAAGCACCGTATCTGCCGGATCAACCGTCACCTGGGCATCCCGCGGGACACGCAGCAATTCCGCTTCGTAAAACTCCGCGATGCCAGCTTTCACAAGATTCTGCACGACTGTCTCACCGACACCCGCATAATATGCACATTCCTTCACGGAAAGCGCTTCATGCTCCTGTAATACACGAACCGCCTGCGCCTGCTTCGGCGTCGGACGGTATGCTTCTTCATTCGTGAGGAATCCCTGCGACAGACGCACCATTTTCTTCGTGCTGTCTCCGACAAGCTGTTTGCCCTCGGAAACCGCCAGCAGGCAGCCCTTCTGCACAAGCGATGCAAGGATCTTCTGCTTTTCACTGTCACCGTCAACCTGCACGAGCGCATCCCGCTCCCGCTGGGATTTGGCAAGCTGCATCATCCGCAGATAATTCGATTCCTTCTCCGTCAGACGCACACCGACCGGCGGCTCCAGCGGCAGATAGCGCTCCTCCAGCCGCAGCTGCAATCCGCCCGGCAATACGGCGCGCACCGCATCATACCATGTGCAGAACGTATGCTCATGCAGCCAGTTGACCAGCATCAGCAGTTCTTCCGTCAGCACCGGTTCGGCGTCTAACAGCGCAGAAACCGGCTTGAGAACAATTCCTTCCTCCGCCGGTTCACGAGAAATCTTCAGCACCATCGCAAGCCTTCTGCGATTGCCCCGCCCGAACGGCACGGCAACCCGCATTCCGGGCGCGATCCGATCTGCCTGCTCCGCATTCACGCTGTAGCTGTACAGCAGATCATAGCCAAACGCCGCTGCATCCAGAGCAACCTGGATCATCAGCGGCATTGCAGGACCGTTTGTGACATAGTCCGTCATCAGCGGTCATTATCCTCTTCAGGCTCTACGATCTTATACTTGCCGGCGGCAAATTCATCGACGGCAGTCTTTACCGGATTCTCCTCCAGCACGACCATGCGCATGGTCTTGTCATCGAGGCGGATCTTCTGGTCGCCGTTCATCTTTGCGCGCTTTTCGGCAGCTGCCTTCGCAGTCTCCTTCTCCTTGACATGTGCCTCGGCGATTTCTCTGGCGCGCTTTGCAACGGCGATTACCAGGGAATAGTAGCTCTCGTTCTTCGAGATAATCTGATACATAGAGGGTCTGAGCATCATAACAGGTCAATCCTTTCTCTCACAGGTTCCAGTCCAGCCGGTTCCAGTCTATCTGTTTCGGGCGCATGGATTCCGTCCGGATAATCGAGCGGAAATCAGCGACCGCGTCCTCCAGCGCATCATTGAGGACAACGTAATCATAATGCTTCGCGAGCGGGAGTTCCTCCTGCGCGCGGGCAATGCGCTTCTCTACCACCTCTGCGGATTCCGTGCCGCGCTTTTCGAGTCTGCGGCGCAGTTCCCCGATCGAGGGCGGGATCGTGAATACCAGAATTGCCTCCGGACAGCGTTCCCGCACCTGAAATGCACCCTGCACCTCAATCTCAAGAATCACATGTTTGCCGGAAGCGCGCATCGCTTCGACTTCGGCACGCGGCGTACCATAATAATGATCGCAATATTCGGCATATTCCAGCAGGCCGTCATTTGCAATGCGCTTTTCAAATTCCTCTTTTGTAATGAAATGATAATGGACGTGGTTTTCCTCGCCCTCACGCGGCGAACGTGTCGTCGCAGAGACCGATACGGCACAGTCGCCGTCCTTCAGAATCTCCTGAACGATCGTGCCTTTTCCGCATCCGGACGGACCGGAAAGTACAATCAGCAAGCCTTTACTCATCTTCTGTCTCCTCCTCAGCCGGTGCATTGCTGCCTGCAAGACGCGCCGCGATTGTCTCCGGCTGAATCGCCGAGAGAATGACATGGTCGCTGTCCATGACGATAACCGCACGGGTTCTGCGCCCGTAGGTTGCGTCAATCAGGCGGCCTCTGTCGCGTGCATCCTGCACAATGCGTTTAATCGGCGCGGAATCGGGACTGACGATTGTCACAAGCCGCGCTGATGAAATCATATTGCCAAAGCCAATATTGATCAGCCGCATATCTGCTCCTTTCGATTATTCAATATTCTGAATCTGCTCACGGATCTTTTCGATCTCGGATTTCATATCGACAACCAGTCTTGTGATGCTGAGATCCTGCGCTTTCGAGCCGATCGTATTGACCTCGCGGTTCATCTCCTGCACCAGGAAATCCAGCTTTCTGCCGACGGGTTCATCTGAGGCAATCAGCGTCCGGAACTGTGCGATATGGCTGTGCAGACGGACGGTCTCCTCATCAATCGCGGTTTTCTCCGCAAAAATTGCGGTTTCCGTCAGGATCCGCTGCTCATCAATATTGGTATCGCCGAGCAGCTCCGTGAGCTTTGCGAGCAGCTTCTGCCGATAGCTCTCTGCGACGCCCGGTTCAATCGCTTCAATCTTTTTGAGCATGGACTCCAGGCCGGAAAGCTTTCCGAGCAGATCGTTCGCGAGGCGCTCGCCCTCTGCCTTCCGCATCGAAAGGAACGACTCCAGCGCTTCTGCGGCAGCTTCGGATACAATCGCCCAGACTGCATTTTCATCATCCTGCTCTTTCGTGACGGTAAACACATCCGGCAGGCGCAGCAGCGAACTGAGCGTAATGTCATCGCTCAGCCAGAGGCCGCCGTTTTCGCCCATTTCTTCATTCAGCATCCGCAGCGCATTGACATACCCTTCCGCGACTGAACGGTTGACGGCGATCTGTGCATCCTTGCCGTCCGGGCGGGTAATGGTCACAGAGACCTCAACCTTACCGCGCGCAATCTTGCCATTGAGGAAGGATTTGAGCTTTTCCTCAAGGTACATGCAGGTTCTGGGCAATCTGGCGGAAAACTCATAATAGCGATGATTCACAGCGCGAATCTCGACCAGCACATCTCTGCCGTCGGAAAGCCGCTGTGCCCGGCCGTAACCGGTCATACTCTTCGGCATAATCAGCAATCCCTCTTTTCATATTTTGTATGTTCTGAATCTATAATCATAGTACATCACTATATAGTATACCATACTTCCGCAGGAAAATCAAGGGATAAATGCAACAAAAAAGAGTGCACGCGAAAAATGCGTGCACTCTTTGTATTGATTCAGCTCAAAACTGACGGGGAAGGATTAGCCCTTCTTGCCGAGATCAGAATACGGAATGAGCTTTGCGATGAACTTCAGGATCTTAACGGTATCGTCAGAATCCGGAGCACCGCTTACGTTAACGTCTGCGTTCTTCTTGCCCTGTGCAGAAACATTCGCCTCAGAATCCTCAGCAACAAAGCGAGCGAGCAGAACAGCGTCGGCAACATCCACGCGAGCTTCGGGAGTGTCACCTTTGGACTCGTTGACATTACCCCAGTCGGTGTCTGTGGCGACACCCGTATTGGAAGTAGTCGTTTCAGAAGTGGTCGAAGAGGTAGTGGTGGTGCTTTCGGTAGAAGAAGTCCCGCCACCGCCGCTGATCGGCATATCCGGATACAGCTCAGCCATGGTGCCGAGACCCATCAGGATATCGCCTGCGTGCCAGAATCTGTGGTACTTCAGGTCAACCTTAGCAACTTCCTTGAACTCGTCGCAGTTGGTTGCGCAGTCCATACCGTAAGAGTAAGTACCGTTGAACTCCTTGATCTTTGCGCCGTTTGCGACGTCCTTATCATAAGCTGCCTTCAGTTCCTTATACAGATCACTATAGGACTGACCCTCATCCTCGTACATCGGACGGATGGAGATGAAGGTTGCGCCCGGGCCTACCTCATAACCATAAGGATATTTACCGGAGCTCTCACCGGTGTAAACTTCCTGTGCCCAGAAACGAGCCAGGGAGCCGTTGTGGTCAACTCTGGTCAGACCGATATCGTCACGGGAGAGTTCCCATGTACGGTCGAGGAGCTGCTGTGCATCGTACAGAGCCTTCTGTGCGAGCTCACCGCTTGCGGAAGCCTCAGTATGCTTTACGCCGTTTGCAGCTGCATAGTAGATCAGCGTGTTCGCGAGCGAGCAGACGCATCCGAGGTCAGTATTCTGCGTACCTGCAACAGTTGCGTGCAGGCCGGAGTTCTTGGAGTAAGAACCGCTCCAGTCATCCGGAGCACCTTCCCACTTCAGGCTGGACGGAACAGAGAAGTCACCGTCATCGGTCAGCTTGATGTTGGAGACAAAGAACTCAACCCACTTATCAAGGACAGTCTTCAGAGCTTCCTTGATGCTCATGCCGCCCGGCTTAATGTCGGAGCCCTTAGAGGAGTAGGTAGAATCCTGGCAAACCAGGTAGTACAGCTCAGCCAGACGCTGGGTTGCCCAGTACTGGTTACCGGTCCAGTTGTTGGAACCCGGGTCAGCGTAAACCGGCTGCTCGATATAAGCCATATCGTGGAAGGTCGGAACGCCGCTCGGATACTTCGAATAGTTACCCATCCAGCAGTTGGTGCAGCCGCCGGCGAACGGGCCTTCAGCAGAGGACAGCCAGAGATACATCTCGAGCTGACGAGCCAGAGAGGTCTCATAGTCCTTCGTTGCGCCTTCTGCCTTCATGCCATTGTTCAGATCAGAATCATAGAGCAGACCGAACGCAGCCAGCGGGTTCTGATAGAACTGGTGAGCGTGCGAGCAGCCGATCTGCCATGCCCAGGAGCCGTCCTCAGCGCCGCCCCATGCGGTGTACCAGGACATCAGATAGTGCTTGCCGTTCTCGCCGGCAGAAGCAGAGCTCTTATCCTGGCAGCCGATCTTCTTGTAGTACTTATCGTACATATCGTTACGGCAGAAGTCACCCATCATACCGGCCTTAGCGGAAACGTCGGAATTGCCGACGCCCCAGCGGTTTGCTGCAAAGACAGCCTGGATCGCACGGTCTTCAGCGTCCGGTGCGTTGGTGTAGGACCAGGAAGCTGCGGTTTCCTTCTGGAATGCAAACTTCATGCCCTGGGTGGAGTTACCGTACTTCTTGGTCTCGATGGACGGATGCGGAATGGTCTCGAAGCAGGATTCCTGGTCGCCGCGCTGGAAGGTGTTGATGAAGGTCAGCTTACCCTTTTCGCCGCGCTTGGAACCGCCGAATCCATACCAGTCATCAACGTCTGCGAGCCAGTGCAGCAGATACTCTCTGCCTTCGCTGGAGTATGCAGAAACGAAGTTCTTGTGGATCGGGTTGGAACCGGTGTTGGAAGAATTACCCTCAGACGGATAATCCTTGACATTATCCGGATGCTCATCAGCAACCTGTGCGCTCAGCTCATCCTTCTTGAAGATACCGTTCTGCTGATCCTTTGCCGGGATCAGGGCTTCCAGCGTCTTCCATGCATCTGCAAGGTCAGAACCGGATGCACCGCTGACAACGCCGTCCTTGACGAGGTTATCGTGCATTGCTGCGATCCAGACGATGTAGGACATTGCCTCGGAAGTGGTCTCATGGCCGTAGTCCGGAGCCTCGCAGATCAGCTCTTCAACAGAGTGATACGGAACGCCGTCCTTGTTCCGGTAGCCATTCTTTGTACCGTTGGTGTAGACATCGTCATACAGAGACATGAAGCGCTCTGCATAGGTGCTGTCACCGAACTTTTCCTCGGCCTTGCGGGTGCCTGCTGCTGAAGCTGTAACGGACAGCAGAGTGCTGGATGCCATTGCAGCTGCAAGTACAGCAGAGAGAATTGCTCTGTTCTTCTTGAATTGCATTCTTTTTTTCCCCTCTCGTTTAAGTATGAAAGATTTCGCTTCTGAATGGATGCACGGTCAGCCCGAGAAGCATGCGGACTGTGGCATTTTTCCTGGTACGCGAGCGGTGATCGTTCCCGTGCTTAGAGCACCGCACCGATTCTGCGAAGTGTGCTCCTGTCATCCGGGGTATTACACAACCGATCCGGCATCCGTTCCAAAGACCGGCGCCGTACCCTGAAATGCATATAGAGACACCTATACAGTACCTGAAATCATTATAATAATTTTCTGTGACTTTGTCAAGTCTTTGTTCAGAATCATCCTGTTTCCGCGGCGCTTTTCGGATACTTCACCAAATCAGGATTCTTTTTTTTGTTCATTTTGCCGTTCATAATCGAAATGAATATAACTCTCTGTAATAATTCCCATATTTTCCGGCGATTGACACATCCTCAACACATCACGCGTGTATGATTCTATTACATATGGTATGACGTCCGGCAGGTTGCGCGGCAGGACAATCCGGCGGAAGCAAAAACAGATTTATAATACATACACAATTCATTCACAGTTTATTCACATTATTTTGCGATAATAAAATGAATATGTCTATATTCGTTTCACCGGATACGGGTAACCGGAGAAGCGATGCGTATTCTATTTATAATAGCATTTTGCTGCAATGATGAAAGGGGCTTTGCGGAAAACATGGTTGAGATCAAAAACCTCACAAAATACTACGGCACGCATCCTGCGGTCAAGGATATCTCCTTTACCGTCGGAGATCACGAAGTGCTGGGATTTCTCGGGCCGAACGGCGCGGGCAAATCCACGACAATGAACATGATCACCGGATGTCTCCCCTCCACCTCAGGTACCGTGCTGGTGGACGGCTACGACATCTCAAAGGATCCGATCGAGGTCAAGAAGCGGATCGGCTATCTGCCGGAGATCCCGCCGGTCTATCCGGATATGCGCGTGCGGGAGTATCTGACCTTCGCTGCCGGACTCAAGGGCGTTGCGCGCAATGACCGGCAGAAGCAGGTCGAGAACGCGATGGAGCGGCTGCATATTACCGATGTCCAGAAGCGCATCATCGGCAACCTCTCCAAAGGTTACCGGCAGCGTGTCGGCTTTGCCATGGCGCTGCTCGGCTCACCGAAATTCCTCATCCTGGATGAGCCGACCGTCGGTCTCGACCCGACACAGGTCATGGAAGTCCGCAGACTGATCCAGGATCTGGCGCGGGAGCATACAATCATCTTCTCGACACATATTCTTGCCGAGGTCACGGCGGTCTGCGAGCGCGTTGTTATCATCAATAAAGGTCAGATCCGCGCCGAAGATACGATCGCAAACCTGGAAGCTTCCGTCGGCGGCGACCTTAAACTCTGTCTCAAGGTCGAGGGCGAAATTACGAAAGTCACCGATCTCATCCGGAATACAGATGGTGTCATTTCCGTGGACGAGGTCGAATTCGATTCGCAGGGCGTCAATGCATTTACAGTCACGGTGGCATCCGAAGCGGTGCGCAAGCCGCTGATGTCCCGCCTGATTGCAGAGGACTGCATGGTGCTCGAGATCACAACCGTCAAATCCAGCCTCGAAGATGTCTTTGTCAAGCTGACCAGCTCTTCCCGCGCACAGTCACGCGAGGATGCGCTCGAGGAGCTCGGCAAAGAACTGGATGCGCAGCGTGAAGCAGAAGAAGCCGCAAAGAAAGCGGGATCTGCCGAACAGGACAAGACATCCGCAAATGAAGAAAAGGAGGCTGAGGACTGATGTTTGCACTATATAAAAAGGAAGTGCAGTCTTATTTCTGCTCTCCGTTCGCTTATGTCGTCAGCGCATTATTCCTGATGGTGTTCTCGCTGAGCTTCATCAACGGCATCTCCAATATGGATTCTAATGTGCTGAAATTTTCATTCTCAAATATCTTTTATAACAGCTTTTTCTATTTCATTTTCCTGATTCCGCTGCTGACCATGCGTACCTTTGCCGAGGAACGCAAATCCAAAACGGAAACGATCTGGCTCTCGGCGCCGATCACGATTCCGCAGGTCGTCTTTGCGAAGTTCTTTGCAGTCGCAACGGTCTTCCTGCTGATGATGGTGCTCTCGCTCTTCTTCCCGCTGATCGCGCTCTGGCACGGCTCCGTTATCGGTTCAAGCCTTGTCTGCGGCTATCTCGGCTTCTTCCTCTGGAGTCTCGTCTGCATCGCAATCGGCGTGATGATGTCTGCGCTGACCGATAACCCGATTCTCGCGGCGGTCTTCGGCGAAGCGGCGATGATCGCAGTCATCTTCCTCGACAACTTCACGCAGTCTGATCTGATTCAGTCGCTGCCCGTTGTCGCAAAGATCTTCGGCTGGTTCTCCACCGAAACAAGATACGGCGCATTCTCGCAGGGACTTTTCAGCCTCGCTGATCTCATGTTCTTTATTACAATTACGCTCGTGGTGCTGATCTGGACGATCATTATTATCGAAAAGCGCCGCTGGAGCAGAGGCTGAGGAGGGAAACTGCAATGGATAAAGCATCAATTACTGCGAAGAATAAGCGGTTTACGGCGATTGCATGGATCCTTGCGATCCTTGTCCTTGCCGTCGCGGTGCCGCTGAACCTGATTTTTGAGCGGCTCAATATCAATTTCGATATGACGCCGAACAGCATGTACACGCTGACCGATACGACGAAGGAGTATCTCGATGAACTCGACGCCAAGGGCGTGAGAGTCGATGTCTACTTCCTGACAAAACTTGAGGATCTGGAAGGCGACCTCGAATGCCTCGCACTCTACCGCACGCTGCTCGCATATAAAGAGCACCCGTGCTTCAATCTGATCGACTTTGATCCGGATACCGACCCGGAAACACTCCGGAAAATCAATCCGGACGGCATTTACAATCTCTCCTCGGGAGACTTTCTCTTTACCTTTGAAAATCTCGTCAAGCGCCTGCCCGGTTCGCTGATGTATACCTACCGGACAGATGAGAACGATAATGTCATCGGCGCGGAATTCCGTGCAGAAAACTATATTACCGGCTATATCAAGAGCGTTGTGGAAGGCGAACTTCCGACAGTCTATTTTCTCTCCGGTCACGGCGAGGTCCCGCTCTCCGATATGACGCAGCTCAGCGCAAACCTCGGCAACTATAACTACGGCGCGAAGGAGCTCAATCTGATGACCGACAGCGCAATTCCTGCGGACTGCTGCATTCTCGTCATTGCATCCCCGAAGCAGGACCTGACCGATGCGGAATATAAGAAGATTCAGGCTTATACGCAGAACGGCGGTCATCTCAGCGTTCTGATGTCGCCGGATGAATCCGACACCGTATTCCGGAACATCGAGATGCTGCTCAGCAATTACTGCATCGGCATGAACTATGACCGTGTTGAGGAAACGGACGCAAACCGCCGCTCGCACAGCGAGACCTATGCGATGATGTGCGATATCATTCAGGCAAACACCGAGACCGGCGAAGACCTGACATCCGGACTGCTCCCGAATGTCAACAGCATTGTCACCTTCATGCCCTATTCCCGCAGCTTCTATACCATTTACGGTACAAACTACGGCAAGCTGACCGCTGACACGCTGATCCGCACGCAGACCACCGCCAAATCGGTTCCCTTCGGCGGTACCAATCCCGATCCGCAGACCGTTGAAGGTCAGGCGCTTGTCCTCTCAATGTATGTCATTGATACCGAGCACAACAATTCCAAGCTTGTCGTCTTCGGCTCTTCGGATTTCATCACCGATGCCGGCGCAAGCAATGCGTATTTCATCAACCCGCTGCAGCTCTTCCTGACCTCGATCACCTGGATGTATGACTCCGACCTCGATATGAATATTCAGGATAAGGAGCGCACCTTCGACAGCCTGAATGTCAACAGCTCCGGCGAGGCAAGCGGCCTGATCGCGCTCTTCATCGGCTTCCCGGTTCTGGTCGCGGCAGTCGGCGTTGTCGTCTGGCTGAGGAGGAAGAACGGATGAAGCAGCTTCGATGGATCTGGATTCTCGCGGCGGCTGCCGTCCTGCTGACGGTCCTCTTCATTATCGTGGACAAACGCAGCAAGGATCAGGAGGAAAAAGCAAAGATCGGAGAACCCAAACAGCTCTTCCAGATTGATCCGGACGATGTCACCAGTATTGAACTCAACAATGAGGAAGGCAGAACCGTCTTCACCTGGAAGGATTACAGCTGGCAGGTCACCGAGGGCGAGGATTTCAATGTCAATGTCTATGCAGTCAATGCATTGTGCAACTATTTCTGCGATCTGAAATCGCTCAAGACTGTCGCCTTCGACTGCGAAAAAACAAGCATTTACGGCTTTGACGATCCCATTACGATCAAGGTCTTTACCACTGACACCGATCAGGATCATCCGTATGTGCTTTATGTCGGCGATTCCACACCGACCTATGACGCTTATTATGCCATGCTCGACGGCTCCAACGATGTCTACACGATCGACTATAACAGCGGCACCGTCTTCTGCTCCAACCGCAATTCACTCAAAAACCGCTACCTCTTCGATGTCAGCAGCGCGCTCATCAACTATTACAAAGTGGAAAAGGATGACAAGCTGGTCCTCGAATGCAGACGGAAGAAAGAGGACAATCTTTGGGAGATGCTCCAGCCCGGCACATTCCGGCTCTCGGATGCTGAAATGAATGACCTCATGGATGTGATCGTCCGTGTGCAGATCGCAGGCTTCGTTGAGGATAACCCGGAGGATCTCGCAAAATACGGCCTCGATCATCCGCATACGAAGGTCTGGCTGAAAGCTGCTTCCGGCGATACTGTTACGGAGGAGGAGCTCTGGTTCGGCGATCTGATCTCCAGTAATGAAAGCGAAACGCAGATCTACGGCTACTATGCAAACAGCAAGCAGGTCTTCCGCATCAACCGCGCAGAAACTTCCTTCTCCGATGAGAAGCTGATCGACCTGATGTATCCCTACTGCGTTGAGCCGGATATCGAAAAGCTTGAAACGCTTGAGATCGACATGGGCGATGTCTATGACCTGCACGAGACCCTGTATCTCGACTACGAAAAAGGCCAGTATTCTCTCGGCGAAACGGATATCACCGCGCTGAAGGACGATGAAATCATGCAGCTCTATCAGGCATTCTACCGCTCGATCGCAACGCTGAGCTTCTCTGATGTCAATCTCGATGCAAAGCCCGATACCGATCAGGAGCCTGCAATCCGGATCATCTACACGGAAAAGGACGGCAAGACGCTCACGCTGCATCTTCTCAAAAAGGATGAAACCAACTTCTATCTGATGAAGGACGGCAAATATTCCGGCCTGATCGTCCGGCTGCATAACCTCACCGGCGCAGGCGGCATCACCGACCGGTACCGGATGCTGACCGAAAAGCTGCCATAATTCCGCAGCATTCATATTTCATATTGTCAGCCGCTGAAACTTGCGTCACTGCTTGTTTCAGCGGCTTTCTGCATTCCGCAGTCAGTTCATGATCCGCGCAATCCCGCCGGACAATCCCGCCGCGCCCAGAATCAGCAGCGCAATCTGCCAGTTCGGAAGCTGCGGCAGACCGCCGGTCAGCGCAAACAGCAGCAGGACAATCAGCATTCCGCACAGCGACTGCAAAAAGGTCCTTGCTGCACGCCGCCGCGGCGAAACCGGATGTACATTCCGCATATTCAGCGCCCCCCCTTTCCGTATCATCATATGCAGGCAAAGGGAGTCCGGTGCAGGATACAAGAATAGTGACCGATTTTATCGCGGAATACTTGATTTTTCTTATCGGATATGCTATAATATAAAAGAACATATGAGAATTGAAAAGAAAAATATTTTACAATATTAAACATGGGAATAGGGGTGTCAGAATGCAGGACAATCAGCTCCGGAATATCGCTGTCTTTGTTGCCGGAACCGATGAGGAATATCAGAGCAGTATTCTGAACGGCATCCGCGATGCTGCAAAAGATTTGAATTTCAATATCTCCGTTTTCGCCTCTTTCGGCGGCGTGCTCGCGAACAGCCTGTATGATGTCGGCGAGTACAATATCTATCAGCTCGCCAACCTGGAAATGTTTGACGGCGCAATCCTGCTGACCAATACGATCGGAGATCTGGAAACGCGCGAAAAGGTTCTCCGCGCAGTCCGCGAATCCGGCATTCCCGCGGCGGTGTTCGACTGCGGCTCAGATCCGGCCTTCTATAATATCCGCATTGACAATACTGCGGCCATGCGGCAGATCGTGCAGCATGTCATTGAGGTTCACGGCGCGAAAACGATCAATTATATCTCCGGACCGCTCGAAAATCCGGAAGCAAAAGAACGCTATGAGGCGTTTCTCGCCGTCATGGAAGAACACGGACTCCATGTCGATGCCGGCAGAATCTATTTCGGCGGCTTCCGTCCGATCGACGGCAAGCGCGCTGTCGATTCGCTGCTCGCAGGCAACATGGCGCTCCCGGATGCGATCATCGTCGCAAACGATGCCATGGCGCTGGAAGCAATCTCTGCGCTGACCGAGCACGGTATCCGGATCCCGGAAGACCTGATCGTCACCGGCTTTGACTTCACCTATTATGCAAAGCACCACAGCCCCTCGCTGACCTCGGTCGAACGGCCGCTTGCAGAGGCCGGCAGAACCGCCTGTCAGCTGCTCGACCGCATCTTCCGCGGTGAGAACTGTGAGAAAACCATTACCCTGAAGGCGCAGCCCGTCTATCAGGAAAGCTGCGGATGTGCCGGGGCAGCGGATATCGACATCCGCAAATATAAAATGGATACCTATGACACGATCAAACGGTTCCGCGCCGGTGCATCGCTCGTCAACCGGCTGACCTCTGCGCTCGCTGTCAATGAGACACCGGAAGAGTGTATCCGCACGATTTCGCAGTATCTGCATGAGGTCGAATGCGAGCAATGCTGCATCTGCCTCTGCGAAAACTGGGAGAGCGCCTTCCACAATATGTCCGCCGGCGGCAGCGATGACGACTACCGGATCCAGGGCTATACTGAATATATGAGTGCGCCGCTGATCTGGCAGGCAAGCGGCATCGGCGAAATCAGCCGCTTCCGCAGCGCGGATCTCTATCCGATCCCCCCTGAAACCGGCGGAAATATGAGCTATTTCTTCCCGCTGCACTTCCGCGAGCGCTGCCTCGGATACTATATCTTTACCAATACCGATTTCCCGACGCGCACCATGCAATGCCACTCGCTGATGATGAATATCAGCCATTCCTTCGAGAATATCCGCAAGCTGCTGCACCTGAACAACGCGATCCGGGAGCTCGACCGGCTCTATGTCATTGACCCGCTCTGCGGCATCTATAACCGCAACGGCTTCATACGGCTCGCTGACCAGATGTTCAAGCACAGTATGCAGCTGCACGAGACGCTGATGATCTCCTTCATCGACATGGACGGCCTGAAATATGTCAATGATAACTACGGGCATGATGAAGGCGACTTTGCGCTGCGCAAGCTCGCGGAGCTCATTAAGGACAGCTGTCTGCCCGGTCAGATCTGCGCACGCTTCGGCGGCGATGAATTCATTACGATCAGCAGCGGGCTCACCGAAGATGATGTTGCACAGTTTGAACTGGATTTCTGCAAGCGGCTCAAAGAGGTCAACCAGGTAATCAATAAGCCCTATGAGCTCAATGCAAGCATCGGCACCTATCTCACAACCGTCACGGACGATATGAAGCTCTTTGCGCTGATCGCCAAAGCCGATCAAATCATGTATGAACAGAAAAAACGCAAGTCTACCTCGCGGTATCTCCGCCGCTGACAGTCTTTCAAGCCGAAACAAACGGGCATACGATCGCCGGATCCTATGCCCGTTTGCTTTTATATATAAAAATGCAATGCTTTTTGAGGATTTGGACAATATTGCCATGGGATTTACCGTTTGTTCACAGATTTTGATGCCGGATATCTTGACAAAAGCCCTGAATTATGTTATAATACGTGCAACGGGTACGATCACGGCGGCGGCGCTGTGTAGTGTCCGGATTTTTGTATCATCTTGCAGAAGACAGAAAGGATGTGTTTGTTATGCTTCTGAACAATCCCCTCGCAGCAATGATCTCACGGCTGCCGCTTGACCCCATTACAATCGCAATTATCGCCGTCATCGTCATCATCATCGTTGTCATCCTCGCATCCGGTTACCTGAAGGCACCGCCGGATACCGCTTACATCATCTCCGGTCTCCGGAAGAAGATCATTATCGGTAAAGCGAGCATTCGCATCCCGTTCTTTGAGCGCGTCGATAAGCTGAAGCTCCAGCTCATCGCCGTTGACGTCAAGACCTCCAGCGCTGTCCCGACCGCTGACTATATCAATATCAATGTTGATGCAAACGTCAACGTCAAGGTCTCCAGCGATCCGATGCTCATTAAGCTCGGCGCGGAGAACTTCCTCAATAAGGACACCGCTTATATTGCAAAGGTTGCAAGAGAGGTTCTCGAAGGTAATATGCGTGAAATCGTCGGCCAGATGACACTCGTCGCAATGGTCAATGACCGTAAGGCATTTGCGGAGAAGGTGCAGGAGAATGCCGCACCGGACCTCAACCGCATGGGCCTCGAAATCGTTTCCTTCAATGTTCAGAACTTCACCGATGACCAGAATCTCATTGAGAATCTCGGTATCGACAATGTGACCACGATCCAGAAGAAGGCCGCGATCGCAAGAGCGGAATCCGAGAAGGAAATCGAGATCGCCAAGGCTGCTGCGATGAAGGAAGCAAATGACGCGAGAGTTCAGGCGCAGACCGAAATCGCAAAGAAGAACAATGAACTCGCGATCCGTCAGGCTGAACTGAAAAAGGATGCCGATACACAGCTTGCAATCGCGGATGCTGCGTACGAGATCCAGAAGGAAGAGCAGCGCCGGACAATCGAAATCACGAAGGCAAATGCAAACATCGCTGCATCCGAAAAGGATGTTGAGCTCAAGAGCAAGCAGGCAGAGGTCAAGGAAAAGGCCCTCGATGCTGACGTTAAGAAAATGGCAGAAGCTGCGCGCTATAAGGCACAGCAGGAAGCCGATGCAAAGCTCTATCAGCTGAAGAAGGAAGCCGAGGCAGACCGCTTCCAGCGTGAGCAGGAAGCAGAAGCACAGAAGGCTGAGGCAGAAGCTGCGAAATATGCCAAGATGCAGGAAGCAGAAGGTATCGCGGCTGTCGGTCAGGCAGAGGCAGATGCAATCCGCGCAAAGGGTCTTGCAGAGGCTGAAGGTATCAACGCAAAGGCAGAAGCTATGAAGAAGTACGGCGAGGCTGCTGTTCTCGAAATGTACTTCAAGGCGCTGCCGGATGTCGTCAAGAATGCTGCTCTGCCGCTGACACAGGTTGACAAGATCACAATGTACGGCGACGGCAACTCCAGCAAGCTCGTCGGCGATATCATCGGCTCGACCACCAAGATCACCGACGGCCTGACTGAGGCGACCGGTATTGATCTGCGCGCACTCCTCGCCGGATTCCTCGGCGGAAAGCTCGCGGATAATTCTCCGAAAACTTCTGATAATACCGCGGATGTCATCGAAGCTGCAAAGGCTGCGATCGCATCGGCCGACGATCAGGATGAGTACGAGGACGAATAATCAATCGCAAACAGCCGCTCCAATACGTCATTGGAGCGGCTGTTTTTTGAAAGTAGTATCCGCTGCGCGGATGTTATTTAGAATGAGGGAAGATGCCCCGCTGCGCAGGGGTCTTCCCTCAAACTCCCATCTTCCCGAGCCAGTATGCAGGGGTGTTTCGATGCCTGCGGGCATCGACAAGGGCGCTGCCCCTTGACCCCGCAAACTTTTGAAAAAGTTTGATCAAAACTTTTATTATGTGGGTGTGATATAATCAAGCCGCTCCAATTTGCTTGATTGGAGCGGCTTACTTTTATCCATACATAAACATGGGGTCTGGGGATAATATCCCCAGCGAGGGGCTTGGGGGCGAGCAGCCCCCATTACAAATCCGTCGGAGACACCTCTTACGCTTCCTCGCGGATCTGGATGTTCGCCTCGCGGAGCTGCTGCTCTGTGACCTGCGACGGTGCGCCGAGCAGAAGATCCTGCGCATTGCCGTTGAGCGGGAATGCAATGACGTTGCGGATCGTTTCGGTATCTGCCAGCAGCATGATCATACGGTCAATGCCGGGCGCCATGCCTGCGTGCGGCGGTGCACCGTACTGGAATGCAGTATACAATGCGGAGAATCTTGCGGCAAGCTCTTCCTCGGTGTAGCCGGCAAGTGCAAATGCCTTCTTCATGATATCAACGCTGTGGTTACGGACCGCGCCGGATGCAAGCTCAATGCCGTTGCAGACAAGGTCATACTGATATGCGAGAATCTCCAGCGGATCCTGGTTTTCCAGCGCATCAAGACCGCCCTGCGGCATCGAGAACGGGTTATGCGTAAAGTCAAGCTTGTGCGTTTCTTCGTTGATCTCGTACATCGGGAAATCAACAACAAAGCAGAAGCGGAATGCATTCTTCTCAAGCAGATCCAGACGCTCGCCGAGCCATGTGCGGATCTGGCCCGCATAAAGATCGACGGTGCCCTTCTTATCAGAAATGAAGAATACGGTCTCGCCGTCCTTGATGCCGGAGAGCTGACGGATCTCTGCACGCTGCTCATCCGAAAGGAACTTGTCAATCGGGCCCTTGAAATTCGGCTGTCCCTCAACTGCGGTCAGATAGCCGAGACCCTTCATACCGATCGAGGTCGCGAATTTCAGCGAATCCTCAAAGAATTTCTTGGAGCAGGCTGCACAGTCTGCAACGATACCGCGAACCGGCTTGCCCTTGAAGATCGGGAAGTCAACATTTGCGAAGAAATCCGTCAGATCAATAATCTCCAGCGGGTTGCGGAGATCCGGCTTGTCGGTGCCGTATTTCAGCATGGACTCTCTGTAGGTGATGCGCTCAAACGGTGCATCCGAAATCACAGAATCCGGTGCAAAATGCTTGAAGGTATCAGAAATGACCTCCTCGCAGACTGCAAGCACATCATCCTGCGTTGCGAATGCCATTTCGTAATCGAGCTGATAGAATTCACCCGGCGATCTGTCCTGACGCGCATCCTCATCGCGGAAGCACGGCGCAACCTGATAATACTTATTGAAGCCGGAAACCATCAGCAGCTGCTTGAACTGCTGCGGTGCCTGCGGCAGCGCATAGAACTTGCCCTTATGCTTTCTGCTCGGGACGAGGAAATCACGCGCACCCTCCGGAGAGGAAGCCGTCAGGATCGGGGTCTGGATATCCAGGAAGCCGAGATCCTCCATTTTGCGGCGCAGATAGGTGATGACCTTCGAGCGCAGGATAATATTCTCGTGGACCTTCGGGTTGCGGAGATCGAGGTAACGGTACTTCAGGCGCACCTCTTCACGGGTATCCATGGATTCTGCCGGAATAAACGGCAGCATGGATTTCGACGGTCCGAGCAGCTCCATCTGCTCGACATGAACCTCTACAAGGCCGGTTGCGAGCTTCGGGTCTACAGTCTCTGCATCACGCTCCACGACCTTGCCGGTCACGGAGATGACGCACTCTCTGCCGATGCCCTTGAGCATCTCATCATCATGGAATACGACCTGCGTGATGCCGGTCTCATCGCGGAGTGCAAGGAACAGAACGCCGCCGTGGTCACGGATGGTATCCACCCAGCCTGCAAGCGAAACGGTCTGACCGATGTTTTCCTTGCGCAGCGCATTGCACATTACGGTACGGTACATAATCATTCCTCCTGATAAAATAAAAACCGCCCCTAAGCTGCCTGTCATAACAGACTGCTTCGGGACGAGTGTTTCTCTGATTGAAAAACCCGCGGTGCCACCCGAATTAACCCATGCAGATGCATACGGTTCTCTTGTGTTTGGGGCGATATTGGATTTTGTATGCAGATCTGCATACGGGAGTGTTGCCGCTGCTGCTACTCTCCGCGGCGGCGCTTTCAGCCTTCGGCGCTGCCTCTCTGACCGGATTTCCATGGAGCGCGGGTCTCCTAGTCTTTATTTTATTCGATTTCGCGCGGTTTGTCAAGTGCTTTTTTCGCGGAAGCCCGAAACGCGGCGATTTTTTCCGTAATTCACAAAATCGGAACGATGCCGCACTCTATTTTGCACTTCAGGCGGGCAGCGCCCGGTCGGCAGGGCCGCACGTTTCGCAAAGCGAAACTGCGCAGTTTGCCTCTGGCAAACATGCGACAGCCGTTGATCTAAAGCCCGTCGGCGGGCAGCGCCCGCGGGTATTGATCTAAAGTTCTCCAATAGGTCAACTGCAA
>CAMNFV010000011.1 GCA_946537515.1 uncultured Ruminococcus sp.
ATCCGGACGGCACACGCAACGGTTATTTCGAGCTGACCGCGCTGACAGTCGATGCAGAGATCGACGTCAAACGGTTTGATCCTGACGGATACACCTGCGTAGACCCGGACGGCACTTATCTCGATCCGGAACACACAATCAGAGCACCACATGCCGATGTCGGTTACCAGATCAACGAAAACGATCAGACATACGGAACAGCGCCGGACAGCGTCTATCCCGAAGACTATCCGGATCTGATCTCCGTGATTGGTGACAACGGCAAACAAGGATATATCTACAAAGAAGATTATTTCGGTGATATCGCAATGTCACCGGAGGAAGCAGAAAAAATCACGGAAGCGCAGCGCAGCGGCACCTATGAACCGCGAACGCTCAACGTCTATGCATCCGACGGCAAGACCGTCCTCGACACCTTCACCGAACAAATCAACTGAAAGAACCGCCGCCCGATCAGCTGACCGGACGGCGGGATTTTTATTAGTCTGCTACGATTTCGACCTTTTTCATGATCTGCGGCTGGAGCGGACGATCCATCGGATTCGTCATGACGGAAGCGATCTCATCGACAACATCCAGGCCCTCAATGATCTCACCGAATGCAGCATAGTTGCCGTCCAGATACGGCGCATCTGCGTGCATGATGAAGAACTGCGAACCTGCGCTGTCCGGATGACCTGCGCGTGCCATAGAGAGGACACCGCGGGTATGCTTCAGCGGATTGTTCACGCCGTTTGCAAGGAACTCGCCCTTGATATTCCAGCCCGGGCCGCCCATGCCGGTCCCGTCGGGGCAGCCGCCCTGAATCATAAAGCCGGAAATCACTCTGTGAAAGCAAAGTCCGTCATAAAAGCCCTGCTTGACGAGCTTTTCAAAGTTTTCGCAGGAGATCGGTGCGCAGTCCGGGCGCAGCTTGAACTTCATCTGCTTGCCGTTTTCCATTGTGATAACTACCATAATCTGATTCCTTTCCCATTCAGTAAACACAGTTTACCGGAATTACTGTTTCGTTAATTCAGCTCAATGCCGGTGACATCGTCGATCGTCAGCGTCGTCAGCTGACCGTTTGTCGGAGACTCGATCGCAGCAAGACGGTTCGCCTGATTCGTAATGGCACGCTCATAGAAATTGCGGATATCACGCGCATTTGCGAATGTTTTCAGGTTCAGGCCGCAGCGCTCAATGAAGAATTGCAGCACCGCGTCCTCTGCTTCCTTCGTGATCGTCATTCCGGATTTCGTGCAGATGCTCTTGAAGATATCAAGCAGCTCATCCGGCATATAATCCTCAAAAGTGATGATCTTATTGAAGCGCGAACGCAGACCGGGGTTGCTGTCGAGGAATTCCATCATCAGATCGGAATAGCCTGCGACAATGACGATCAGGTCGTCGCGGTTATCTTCCATTGCTTTCAGCAGCGTATTGACCGCTTCCTGACCGAAATCGCCCTTGCCGGTGTTGGCCGTCAGCGCATAGGCCTCATCAATGAAGAGCACACCGCCCATTGCAGAGTCAATGACCTCTTTGGTCTTGATTGCGGTCTGTCCGACATATCCCGAAACAAGTCCGGAACGGTCAACTTCGACAAGCTGTCCCTTGGAGAGGACGCCGAGCGACTTGTAAATGCCGGCAAGAATACGCGCAACCGTGGTTTTTCCGGTACCCGGATTGCCGAGGAAGGCCATGTGCAGCGTCATTGCAGACTGCGGCATTCCCCTGTCCTCACGCATCTTGCGGACACGGATCAGGTTGATCAGGCTCTTGAGATCTTCCTTCACAGCCTGCAAACCGGTGAGGTCTTCGAGCTTTGCGAGCTGCTCGTCAAGCGTCAGCTCCTTCTCTTCCTTCTTCGGCTGCTGCTGGCCCTGTGCCTGCTGATTCTGCTGCTGGAACGGATTCACCGGTGCACCGTTATTCTGCGGCACATTGTTATTCATACCCGGCTGATTATTCGGCGCAATCGGCGTCAGATTGGTCGGCGGAACCTGCGGCGCACCCCAGGGAGAATTGCCGCTGCCCGGTACATAGGGCGGACGGTTTGCCATTTCCTCACGGCGCTTCTGCTCGCGGATCATATTCTCCCAGTTCGTGATGTACTCGATCCGGAAATTACGCAGCGCAAGCACCAGCGCACCGAGATCACGCATGATAAACGGATCAGTTCTGCCGTTGTCAACGGTCATGAAATCGAGGCCGGCCTGATTGATAAACTCGATAAACGCAAGGCTCATCGGGCCGATCGGCGAGGTCTCCAGATCCATTTTCAGGAATGGCATCATCATCGTGATCATGCTGTCCTTGAGGCTATATTTTGTGATCTTGCTGCTGACATTGAAGCGGTCGATCTGATCCGCGGACATCGAATATCCGAGCGCATCATTGAGATAGGCGATCTCCGCCATCGAAATATTGCCGTTGCTGCTGCTCAGATATACATAAAATTTCAGCAGCGTAAAGCGCAGGTAATCCTGCATGGATTTGCCCTGTACGCCGACATGATAACCCTTTTCATCGCATTTCGCGCAGTTGTCATAAACCTGTGAAAGCTGCTTTGCAACTCCGTCCTGCATGACATGAATCCTCCCTGTGATTTTTTACGGTGTTCCGCACCGGAATCCTTGTCAAATATGCGTTCCTCAGCCCTTCGTGACCTTATGGAACACCTTTTTGCCCTTCTTGATAATCAGATCCTCAGCAAGCGTATACATGGTCTTCGGATCGGTCACCTTCGCGTCATTGACGGTGACACCGCCCTGCTGCACAAGTCTGCGGGCTTCGGAGATCGACGGGCAAAGCTTGGTCTTGACGAGAATCGTCAGCAGACCGATCTGACCGTCGGTGAAATCCTCATCCGAAAGCGCAGTCGTCGGCATATCCGCAGAAACACCGCCGCCTGCAAAGATCGCACGGGCAGCCTCACGCTGCTTTGCAGCTTCCTCTTCACCGTGTACAAGTGCGGTCAGCTCATAAGCGAGAATTTCCTTTGCATTGTTGTACGCTGCACCGGAATCGAGATGCTGTTCCATTTCCTCGATCTGCTCGATCGGCAGGAAGGTCAGCATCTTCAGGCATTTGATAACATCGGCATCCCCGACATTTCTCCAGTACTGGAAGAAATCATACGGCGAAGTCTTCTCGGCATCCAGCCAGACAGCGCCCTTCTCGGTCTTACCCATTTTCTTGCCCTCGGAATTGAGCAGCAGCGTAATGGTCATAGCATATGCATCCTTGCCGAGCTTCTTGCGGATCAGCTCCGTACCGCCGAGCATATTTGCCCACTGGTCATCGCCGCCGAACTGCATATTGCAGCCGTAATCCTGGTAGAGCTTATAGAAATCATAGCTCTGCATGATCATGTAATTGAATTCCAGGAAGGTCAGGCCGCGCTCCCAGCGCTGCTTGTAGCACTCGAAGGAGAGCATCTTATTGACAGAGAAGCATGCGCCGACCTCGCGCAGTACATCGACATAATTGAGCTTGAGCAGCCAGTCGCCGTTGTTGACCATGAGCGCCTTGCCTTCGGAAAAGTCGATAAAGCGGCTCATCTGCTTTTTAAAGCAGTCGCAGTTGTGCTGAATGGTTTCCGGTGTCAGCATCTTGCGCATATCGGATTTGCCGGACGGGTCACCGATCATACCGGTACCGCCGCCGACCAGCGCGATCGGCTTGTTGCCGGCCATCTGCATCCGCTTCATCAGGCAGAGCGCCATGAAGTGACCGACATGCAGCGAATCGGCAGTCGGGTCAAAACCGATGTAGAATGTGGCTTTTCCGTTGTTGATGAGATCTGCGATCTCCTTCTCATCCGTGGTCTGCGCAATGAGTCCTCTGCGCTGAAGTTCCTCGTATAAGGTCATAGTATATACTCCTTTTCATAAAGAAAAATATAATTTACATAAGTGCTTCCCGGTCAGGGATTCGGTTCTGCCTGTTCCTGCTCTTTTTCCGCCTGGATCCACTGTTTTTCCGCATCGACAAAGTCCTGCGCAGGGATGACGGAAAAATCCGCGCTGACATCACCGATCGTCAGCGTATATGTCCCCTGACGAAGCGGCGTATCGGTCAGGATATCAAAGCTCCGCAAATTGTTTTCATTATAATAATCCGGCATTTCACCGGAAATCAGCATCGGTATTTCATTTCCGCTGCTGTCTGTCAGCTTTGTATCCGCATTGACCAGATTCACGGCAGACTGAAACAGAAAACTGAAGAAGTACGAGCCCTCCGGCACATCACAGGTTTCCAGAATGAGCCCGTTATCCTCGAACGGCTCGTCTGCTTCAAGCTGCAAATCTTCCTGTGTATATGCAAACTGAATTTTGCATATCCGCTGTATCAGGTCTTCCGGAGCTTTGTAATACTTGCTGCCGCTTGTGAAGATCCAGCCATTCTGATCATGCAGTTCAAGAGAATTAAAGCCAAGATCGGTGTCCGTAAAGAGATCGTTGAATAACAGGATCACCGCATAGGAATCCATAAACCGGTCAATCTTCTGATAGTAATCCGCCGCATTCCGATCTGAATCCGGTAAGGGAATCTCCTCCTGCGCACGGATTTCCGAAACGATTGCCTCCGCCTCCTGATCGGAAACGGGAACGGTCAGATACGGCCCGATCCTCATATTCAGATCGTATGTGCCTGTCTCCGCTGTATCAGTCACAGCGGAAGTTTCAGTTACAGATGTTTCAGGAGGCAAAGTCATTGTTTCAATCGGAACCGGAGTCGCATCATCACCGCATCCGGTCAGCAGTACACCCGCAAGCAGCAGTGCAGTCACAGCGCAATTTTTCATGCGGACAAATCCTTTCCGCAATATCGCACATCTCCGTTCTGCGGCAGATGCAGCCAGTACCAGATCGCGGCAAAGCTGCGAAAATCTCGTATCTGCATCCAAAATCACCTCATCGGAATGCCCTTGCTGCGGCAGTCCGCCTTAACCTGCGGAATCGTCAGCTCTCCGAAATGGAACAGCGAAGCCGCAAGCGCAGCCGTTGCATCCGTCTGCTCAAAGACAGTTGCAAAGTCGCTCAGCTTGCCCGCGCCGCCCGATGCAATGACCGGAATCCGCACGCGCGCACAGACTGCTTTCAGCATCTCAAGATCAAAGCCGCCGCGCACGCCGTCCGTGTCGATCGAATTCAGGCAGATCTCACCGGCGCCGCGCTGCTCGATCTCCTGCACCCATTCGAGCAGATCGACATGCATATCAATTCTGCCGCCGTTCGCAAAGACCGTATAGCCGCCCTTGCCGTCGCGCTTTGCGTCGATGCCGACGACAATGCATTGCGAGCCGAAAATCTCTGCGCCCTCGGAAATCAGCTTCGGATTCTTCACCGCAGAGGAGTTAATGCTGATCTTATCCGCACCGGCACGCAGCGTCTCGCGCATATCCGCAACGCTGGAAATGCCGCCGCCGACTGTCAGCGGGACAAACACCTGCTTTGCAGTCTCACGGACGACATCCAGGAACGTTCCGCGGCCCTCATGTGAAGCAACAATGTCATAAAAAACGATCTCATCGGCGCCCTGCCGGTTATATTCCGCTGCACATGCAACCGGATCACCGACATCCTTGACGCCCTCAAAATTCACGCCCTTGACAACCTTTCCGTGCCGGACATCCAGGCAGGGAACGATTCTTTTTGCAAGCATATTGCTCTCCTTTTATCAGTATTCCGGATCGAACCGGATCATTTCAGCAAGCGACATATTCCGGTAATTCAGATCCTCACGCAGCGAAAACCCCATGCTCTCCCAGAAAGCATTTCCGAGCGCATTCTGCTTGAATGCGACCAGCGCTGCCTTATGGATATGCTCGGCTTTCAGCGCATCGAGCGCACGGTTCAGCAGCTTTGTGCCGATGCCGCGGCGCCGGAATTCCGGATTCACGGACATATGCTGGATATAGCCTCTGCGTCCGTCATGACCGCAGAGGATCGCACCGGCCAGTTTGCCGTGATCCAGCGCAACAAATGACGTATTCGGATTGCGTTCCAGATAGCGGCCGATGCCCTCGATCGAATCATCGAGGTTGTTTAGGCCGTTTCCGCAGGCAGTCCAGAGTGCATAGAGCGCATCGAAATCCGAAATCTGCATGGCACGGATCTCAAGCGCTTCCGCGGTCTGGATCGCATCGGCAAGATCAAGTGTTCCCTGATAGAGCGATTTTCCTGCGATTGTACCGTAGAGACCGAGATCGCGGCACGCAATGATATCATCAATCGTATGGACGCCGCCGGATGCAACAATATTGCACTTTCCGAATGTTGCATCGCGGAGCTTCCGGAGCTGTTCAATATTGACACCGGAGAGCGTACCGTCCTTGGAAATGTCCGTAAAGATGAAGGTCTTGACGCCAACCTTCATCATCTCTTTCGCAAGGTCAATATAGTTCACTTCGCTCGTTTCCAGCCAGCCCTCGGTTGCAACCATTTCATTTTTCGCGTCAATCCCGACAACGATTTTCTCCGCGCCGAACTTCATCACGGCATCTGCAACAAGCTGCGGATTTTTCAGCGCGACAGAGCCGAGAATGACACGGGCGATCCCGAGATCGAGATACGCCTGAATGGTTTCCAGCGTGCGGATACCGCCGCCGACCTCGACTTTGAGGTTTGTATTCTCCGCAATATTCTTATATATTTCCGTGTTGACCGGATAACCTGCCTTTGCGCCGTCCAGATCGACCATATGGATCCATTCGGCACCGGCAGCCTCAAATTTTCTTGCTGTTTCCAGCGGATCCTCTGCAACTTTGGATGCGGTCGCATAGTCTCCCTTTACAAGACGGACGCATTGTCCGCCGATAATGTCAATCGCCGGAAATATAATCATTTTGCCAACTCCTCAAAATTCCGCAGCATCTGCAATCCTTTTTCGCCGGATTTTTCCGGATGATACTGCGCACCGAATACGAATTTACCGTCTGTGACGAGTGCCGGGATCTTGCCGTCATAATCACAATAAGCGATGATATTCCGGTCATCGCAGAACGCCTGATACGAATGTACAAAGTACGTAAATACAGGCTTTTCAATATGATTCAGCAGGGGCGAATCCTGTGTGATCACAAGTTCATTCCATCCCATATGCGGGATAATGACGCGCTTGGACGGAATTCTGTGTACTTCCCCGGCGATCAGTCCGAGACCGTCACAATCGCCGTTCTCGTCGGAGCGGTCAAAGAGCATCTGCATACCAAGGCAGATGCCGAGCAGCGGCTTCTTTGCCGCATTCTCCTTGATCGTATCGACCAGACCGGTCGCGTGCAGCGATTCCATTGCTGCCGGAAATGCGCCGACACCGGGCAGAATCACCGCATCTGCGCGATTGATGACATCCGCGTCTTTGGTCACTTCAAACGCAATATTCAGATATTTGAGTGCATTGCAAACCGAGAACAGATTGCCTGCACCGTAATCAATCACAGCAATCATGCGAGAACCCCCTTTGTCGAAAGCACCGTGCCGTCCTCATTGAAGCGAATTGCGGCCTTGAGTGCATGTGCAAACGCCTTGAACAGCGCCTCGCACTTGTGATGATCGTTGCTGCCGTAGCGCATATCGAGATGCAGCGTAATGCCGGCATTGACAGCCAGCGCGCGGAAGAATTCCTCCGTCAGGCAGGCGTCATACTGGCCGATCATCTGATTTGTGAAGGTGCCGTTGAATACGACATAAGGCCGGTTCGAGAGGTCGAGCGCACAGAAGGAAAGTGCCTCATCCATCGGAATATAGGCGCTTCCGTAGCGAGCGATGCCGGATTTGTCGCCGAGCGCCTGATTCAGCGCCTGACCGAGGACAATGCCGGTATCCTCCACGGTGTGATGCCCGTCCACATACAGATCGCCGTTCGCTTTGATATCCATGCTGATGCCGCTGTGGCGTGAAAGCGCGGTCAGCATATGGTCAAAGAAGCCGATACCGGTCGAGATATTGCTCTCGCCCTTGCCGTCGAGCCTGACGCTGACTGTGATCTGTGTTTCTCTGGTATTCCGTGTAACTGTTGCCTCTCGCATAATTTGCCTCCGTGTGGTGAAAACATCAATAAAAACTCGCGTGCCCCTGCGCATCCGTCAAGATGCGGAAGAAATGCCGCAGGCTGCGCAGGATTTCGCAGATATAGCTTTGATCAAGCGGAATGCTGATCTGAATGCCGCTGTGATAATGATTTTCCGCATTCAGGAAGTGTCCGGTCAGCAGGCAGCCGCCGTGCCGGTCAAACTGAATCCGGATTGCTGTGCGGTCAAGTGAACCGTAGTTCGCAAGCTGCGCCGTTTTTTCCGGATCAAGCTGCTGATATGCCGTTTCAAGCGACTGATAAAACGCATAGACATTGCCGGCTGAGATATCACAGCCGAACTGCGCAGAAATTCCCCTGTCCGCATATTCGACCGCAAATTCGCAGTCAAAATCAGACGGCTCCGTTTGTTCAGGTGTCCGGAACTCCGGCTGAATCTCCGTACATAAAAAACGGAACTGCTCCCCCTCCGCTGCAATGTCGATCAGCGGAAACGGCAGTATAATCGGTAAATCCGGCATAATCTCACCCAACCTGCCAGAATTCGAGAATGAAATCATAAAGCATGTGGATGAACACAACCAGCAGCAGATTTTTGTGCTTCAAAAAGCAGATGCCGGCTGCCGCACCGAACAGGATAACCGACAGGAATCCGAAACCGGTAAACGCGCTGACAAACAACCCTTTTTGAATCCAGCCTGGGAAATGGATACACAGGAACATGACGCCGTTGAGCAGAATCATTTTCCAGTCGCGCTCGGATTTTGCAGTCGCATTGAGCATCCAGCCGCGGAAAACGACTTCCTCCGTAATGCCGACACCGAGCAGCCAGAAATGCGTTTGCAAAGAAAATTCCGGATTGATATGTAAATTGCCCCTGAACAATGCAAACAGACAGTTGCCGCCCGAATATGCCGAAAACAGCAGAATCCAGAGAACAGCGGATTTCAGCGGAACCTTCGCTGTGAACATCTGCCGGAACCCGACCTGAAGTTCCGGTGAAAAATGCCGGATCAGCAGCAGCGCCGGAAGTGTCCATGTCGCCAGCTTTACGCAGGAGGCCAGGATCTCAAAGAGCAGTGAATCGTGCATCGCATCCTTCATCGCCGGGCGGATCAACAGCGCCCAGCATGCCCAGAATGCATAAAAGATGATCGCGTGAATGATGAGCGCCGGAATCCGGTTTGACTTCCGGCGCGTCATCTCAATATTGTGACTCACAGTGTCGCAAGCTCGGCGTACTGATCCTTCAGAGCCGGATAGATCTTGCGGTAGAGCTGATAGTAATTCTCATAAACCGGAACGGCATCCGTCTGCGGCGCACAGGTCTTATCTGTGCCGATGATCGCAGCACAAGCCTCCGGAACGCTTGCATATGCGCCCGTACCGACCATTGCGAGGATTGCGACGCCGAGTGCCGGGCCTTCCTTCGACTTGGTTGTCTGGATCGGGCAGTTAAACAGATCAGCAAGCATCTGACGCCACAGCGGAGAGGATCCGCCGCCGCCGCATGCCATCATGTCATCAACGGTAATATTCATCTCGCGGAATACTTCCAGGCAGTCGCGGAGCGAATAGGTGACGCCCTCCATGACAGCTCTGAGCATGTCGCGCTTCTGATGCATCGCGGAAAGTCCGAAGAATACGCCGCGTGCATTGGCATCGAGATGCGGTGTGCGCTCACCCATGAGATACGGCAGATACAGCAGGCGGTTTGCGCCGATCGGAGACTGCTCTGCTTCCTTATCCATGAGATAGTATTCGTCAACGCCCATGCCCTTTGCGGTCTGCTTTTCCGCATCGCAGAAGTTATCGCGGAACCACTTCAGCGAAAGGCCTGCGCCCTGGGTAACGCCCATGACATGCCAGCAGCCGGGAACTGCACAGCAGAAGGTATGGACTCTGCCCTTCGGATCAATCGAGATCTTGGAGCTGTGTGCGAAGACAACGCCGCTCGTACCAATCGTTGTGAACGCCTTGCCGTCAGAAGCAACACCCGTACCGATCGCAGCAGCAGCATTATCGCCTGCGCCGCCGACAACCGGCGTACCGGCTGCAAGACCGGTCTGCTTTGCCGCTTCCTCTGTCAGCTTGCCGGTGATTTCCGGAGACTCATAGACCTTTGCAAGCAGGCTCTTGTCAATGTCCAGCTTTTCCAGCACTTCATCCGACCAGCAGCGGTTCGGAATATCGAGCAGCTGCATACCGGAAGCATCCGAAACCTCAGTTGCATATTCGCCGGTGAGGATAAAGCGGATGTAATCCTTCGGCAGAAGAATGTGGGCACATTTTGCATAATTCTCCGGCTCATTGTTGCGCACCCAGAGAATCTTGGATGCGGTAAAGCCGGTCAGTGCCGGGTTTGCGGTGATCTCGATCAGACGCTCTGCGCCGACCTTTTCGGTGATCTCCTCGCATTCCTTCGCGGTTCTCTGGTCACACCAGATAATCGACTTGCGGATGACTTTATTGTCCTTGTCGAGCATGACAAGGCCGTGCATCTGGCCGGAAAGACCGATGCCCTTGACATCATTCTTATCCGCGCCGCTCTTTGCAAGAACAGCTGCCATAGTATGCAGTACAGCATTTGCCCAGTCCTGCGGATCCTGCTCTGCATAGCCGTTCTGCGGCTGATAGAGCGGATACTCCTCTGTTGCAGAAGCGATCACATTGCCTTTTACGTCGAAAAGGACAGTTTTGGTACCGCTGGTACCGATGTCAACGCCAAGATAGTAGTTCATGGTTCAAATCCTCCGTTTCATATGATAGGGTCGCGGGTTATCCGACGGAGACTTCGTCTCCGGAATCGGCAGAATCAGCAGCCGGCTGCTGCACGGGCCTGTAAGCCCTGCGGATGATTCCCTTTTCATCCGCTCCGGCTGTATCTGAATTCCCCCGGACACTCTCTACTTCATTTCATATAAAATCAGGATTACCACATTACCTGTGCTGCGGTGGTTTCCGTTGTCGTTTCCTCTGTTGTCGTGGTGCCGGTGGTTGTCTCGGTGCTCTCGGTCGTTGTCTCCTTTACCGGGATCTCAACGCCCTCCGGATGCACCTCCGGCTCTTCATTCTTTTCCAGGAATGCGCCAAGATCGCGATTCTCCTCGGAGAAACGGCGCTCCAGGACAGCGACGTATTCACGGAATACAACCTTCTTGCCGACCTTCAGAACCTCATTTTCCTCCGGCACGCCAAGCAGTTCGAGCTGATCGTCGGTCATGCGGGAGAGCCGGAATTCATAGGTCGGGGTAAGGCCGATCTCGACCATTTTGTCAAAATCAAGCGTCACGGTATAATCCGGCTCCATCATTTCAACACGGAAGAACCGTCCAAAGCGCTTATCAATCGGATCATCCGTCGAACCATAGCCGAGCTTATGCCGCTGCGAACGGGAGAGTGAGCCGATCTTGAATTCCTTTGCATAGCCGACATTGAGGCCGAGCGTCTTCATCTGATCTGCATTCAGAATGAATACAGTACTCGGATTCTTTGTAATCAGCTCTTTGGTAATCTCTGCACGGGTCTGGGTGGTCCATTCGATCTTGAAGCCTTTTTTCAGCGGACGCTCGCGGTAGATTTCCTGACGGAAGCCTTTTGCATACCATTTGGAATGCTTATATTCAACATCCGCATCATTCGGCTCAATCGCAACATAGGTATTGCCGTCGCCCTGATCGAGCACCTGCACGACCGAATAGCGATAGGAGCCGCCGGGCGTCACACCGCGCTCAATGACAGTTTCCTCGATTGCAGGCTGCAAAATGCTCTGTACTGTCAAAAATACGAAGACACCGAGCACATACATCATCAGGAATACCGCACCGAGAATCGTTTTCGGGCCTTCCTTTGTGCCGCTCGCAAGATACGTAACGACGACCATAATCCCGAGCGGAACCAGCAGAACAAGATGCTTGTAATTAAACAAGATAATCGGCAAATAGAACGGCATGGAAATCATGATTGAGAGCCGCGTCACGATCTGCCGTCTTGTAAACAGCATAACAGCGCCGAAGAAGATGCAGGCAAGCGTTACCAGGAAGCAATACTTTCCGCGGTTCTCTTCGGGAATAGAAAGCCGGTAGAACATGCTGTTGTAAGCGAGCTGGATCACGCCCTTCAGATAAAGCACGGACAAGAACGAAAGCAGGAACTGTACCGCAAAGACGAAGTAATGCCCGTTCTTTGTACGGATCGCTTCCTTAGCGGTTTCCCATGCATTCCGGATCTGATCACCGGCATCTGCGGCGGCCTGTCTGCCGTTCAGTGCATTTGATTTTCTAGCATTTGTACTCATGATGACACCTTTCGGATTCGGGCATATTTTGCCATGATTTTTTTCGTCCCCACGCGGTCAAAGGCGATTTCCAGCAGAACATCGCCGCCCATCGGTGAGACTTGCAGAACGGTTCCTTCACCGTGAATGAAGCTTTTCACGCGGTCGCCCGCGGTAAATTGCAGATCGGAAGCGTCACTTTGCTTCTTTTCGGAGAAGCGGAAGAATGCATCCGTCTGCTTCGGAGACGCGCTGCTCCCATACGGAGAAGCAGCAGCTGCCGGGCGTTCCGGTTCCTGTTTATCAAGAACATCGGGATCCATTTCCCGCAGGAAGCGTGATGCCGTATTGGATGCTGTCTGGCCGTAGAGCATTCGGAACGAGGTCGTCGTGATGTAAAGCCGCTTCTTTGCGCGGGTAATTGCAACATACGCAAGGCGGCGTTCCTCCTCGATCTCCTCGGGACTGTCCATGCTGCGCCGTCCCGGGAAAATGCCCTCTTCCAGACCGATCAGAAATACATTCTCAAATTCCAGACCCTTTGCCGCATGGATCGTCATGAGCGTCATGGCATCCTGCGATTCATCGGCACGATCCTGATCGGTATAGAGCGAGATCTCTTCGAGAAAACCGCTCAGCGTCGGCTCATCGCCTTCGTTTTCCGCGGTATTGATATAGCTGAGAATACTGGATTTGAGTTCCTTGATATTCTCGATCCGGTTTTCGCCCTCCTCGCCCTCTGCGCGGAGCATCTCAAGATAACCGGAAACCGTCAGCAGCGTATCATAGAATTCATCGAGCGTCTGTGTTTCAGCTGCCTCACGCAGCCGGTCAAAGACATCCGCAGCCTCTTTCAGCGCTTTCGCACGCCTTGCGATCGCCGGATAGGAATCTGCCGTCCGCAGGACCTCCAGCGGAGAAATGCCGAGATCAAGCGAGATCGCGGTAATATCCGAGAGCGTCTGTGCGCCGATGCCGCGCTTGGGCTCGTTGATGATGCGCGTAAAGCGGAGAATATCAAACGGATTGTTGACCACGCACATATACGAGATCACATCCTTGATTTCCTTACGGTCAAAGAACCGCAGACCGCCGTAAATGCGGTACGGGATGCCCGCCTGCGCAAGCTGGCGTTCGAGCGTATTGGAGAGTGCATGTGTCCGGTACAAAACGGCGTAATTCTGATAGAGCCCGCCCTGCCGGATGCCTTCCAGAACAGTATCCGCGACGAACCTTGCCTCTGCATTCTGGTCGCCTGCGCGATACCATTGAATCTTATCGCCTTCATCGAGATCCGTCCAGAGCGTCTTGTCCTTTCTGCCCTGATTATTCCGGATCACGGAATTCGCCGCTTTCAGGATCTGCTTGGTCGAGCGGTAATTCTGTTCCAGCCGGATGACCTTGCAATCCGGGAACTGCGACTCAAAGGAGAGGATATTCTCGATCGTCGCGCCGCGGAATTTATAGATACTCTGGTCATCGTCACCGACGACGCAGAGATTGTGATGCCGTTCCGCGAGCAGCCGGATCAGCTCATACTGTGCCGGGTTCGTATCCTGATACTCGTCCACGAGCAGATACCGGCAGCGGTTCTGATACTTTTCCAGCACATCCGGTTCATTCCGGAAGAGCTGTACCGTCAGCATGATGATATCATCAAAGTCAACGGCATTGGAATCCTTCAGGCGCTGCTGATAAGCGGCATAGATCTGTGCGATCTTGCTGCGGCGGTAATCGCCGTCCGCCTCGTTCATCAGTTCATCCGGCGAAAGGAGCCTGTCCTTTGCACGGCTGATCTCATATGCAACAGCCTTCGGCGGGAATGCTTTTTCCAGCGCAACGCCCCTGTTCCGGTCCTGAAGCGCGGTTTCTTTTAAGAGGTCTTTGATGACACGCTGTGAATCATCCGCATCATAGATCGTAAAATCGGAAGAATATCCGAGGCGGTCAATATGCTGCCGCAGAATGCGGACACAGGCGCTGTGAAATGTCGCCGCCCAGACATCCGCCGCAGATTCGCCGAGCATCGTTTCCAGTCTGGCTTTCAGTTCGGCGGCTGCTTTATTGGTAAATGTAATCGCAAGAATCCGCCAGCCCGGGATCGGTGCAAATCCGAGAATCTCGGTCAGGCGCTGTTCATCCGGCGGAATCTCGCCGTCTGCGGTCTGCCGCAGGAATTCGGCATCCTCTGCGCTGAACGGCGGGAGTTCTCCGTCATAGGCATTGCCGAACCGCATCATAAACGCGATCCGGTTGACAATCGCTGTTGTCTTGCCGCTGCCGGCACCGGCGAGGACGCTGACCGGCCCCAAGACAGTCCGGACAGCTTCCTGCTGCGGCGGATTCAGTCCTTTTGCGGTCAGATACCGCGTCAGCGCGGCTTGTTTCAGTTCAATCATGCTCTGCATGTATCTTCCGGACTCCATTCCTTTCATGGTAATCGAACCGGATTCTTCCGATTCAGCGCCGGATCCGTTCCGGGCTGAAGGCATACTTCCGGCAATACGAATCTATTATAACACAAATCTCCGGAATTGAAAAGTCCTTACAGAAAATTTTTCGATATTTTTCATATTTTATGCCAATTCAAACATCCGTTCGCGCATTTTGTGCAGATTGCGATGAAAATTTGATTATATTCTTAAATTTTCCTGAAAAGACTATCTTTTTTCACGAATTTCCTGTATAATATAGGTTGAGATAGTATTATACCTTCGATTGGAAAGGATGATGATCCTTTATGAAAGTACATTTGGACGACCGGCAGCGCAGCATCGCAAGGACCGCAGTCTGGGTCTTTTCGGTCTGTCTGCTGATCGGCATTGCCGTCTGGCGGTGGTCATCGCTCGTTGCAGTATTCCGGAAGGTCGTTTCCGTGCTCGCACCGGTGCTGGTCGGTCTTGCGCTCGCCTACCTGATGAGTCCGCTGCAGAACTGGCTTGAAAAAAAGCTCACGCGCTACACCGATAAAAACAAACCGCATCCGCGCCTGAAACGTGCGCTCTCCGTGACCGGAGCGATCCTGGTACTGCTTGCCGCGATCGTCGGCCTGGTCGCATCCATTGTGCCGGAGCTGATCGCCAGCATCAAAAACCTGCTCGTCAGTCTGCCGGAATATCTGACCAATATGACAGACTGGATCACCGTTCATCTCGCGACGCTCAAGGACGATCAGCCGCAGATTCACACGATCCTCACAAGCATCTGGGATACCGTACTCAACTCCGCAAACAATTTCGCAGATCAGTTTGAGCCGAAGCTCGACAGCATTGCGAGCGGCGGCGCAGATATCATTACGACCGTTACGACAAGCGCCGTTTCCGTATTTAAATGGTTTACCAACTTCCTGCTCGGCATCATTATCGCGATCTATCTGCTATATAATAAGGAGAAATATCTCGCGCAGGCCAGAAAGCTGCTCTATGCCACACTTCCGGAGAAGAATGTCCACACCTTCCTGGAGATCGGTTCGCATGTCAGCTATAAATTCATGCATTTTCTCTCCGGCAAGACGCTGGATTCCCTGATCATCGGACTGCTCTGCTTCATCGGCATGACGATCCTCAATATGCCGTATATTACGCTGATCTCGATCCTTGTCGGCGTCACGAATATCATTCCGTTTTTCGGCCCGATCATCGGTGCGGTTCCGAGTGCGCTGCTGATCCTGCTTTCCGAGCCCAGAAAGGTCATCCCGTTTGTGATCTTTATTCTGGTATTGCAGCAATTCGACGGCAACTTCCTCGGCCCGAAGATTCTCGGCGATTCGCTCGGCCTGCCGATGTTCTGGACGCTTTTCGCGATCACAGTCGGCGGCGGTATCTTCGGATTTGTCGGCATGGTCGCATTTGTCCCGGTTTTCGCCGCTGTCTATACGCTGCTCTCTGATTTTCTGAGCGAGCAGCTCCGCAAAAAAGGTCTCCCTTCCGATACTGAGAACTATATGACCAATGAAATACACTACGCAGCCTTACCTGATGAGAACACAGAGCCGGAACAGGAAGAGGATGAAGAAATGCCGCTGATGCCTCTGCCGGTCGAGCCGGATGAGGATTACGTTCCGGTTCCGGTTGAGGAAATCGTTGACCGCTTAGAGAATGAGGAACAGGAACATGACGAATCTGAACAGCCCTGAGGCAGCCGAACTGACAGAAACGATCCGCAGTCTCCGCAGACAGATCAGAACCCGCTATCTGCTGAGCTTTGTCTGCTGGATCGGTGCAGTCTGCGCGATTACCGCATTTGCCGGCAGCAGAGATCCGGATGCCGGCCGGGATACTTATGCCGATATTTTCGCCGCAGTTTCTCTGATCGGAAGCCTGATCTTTTGTGTGATTCTCGCTTTATCAGATCATCAGCTGGAAAAGCGGATCAACGGGATGCAGGAACTGAAGCCTGCGGATGCCGAAACCCTGAATGCATGGAATGCCGCAGACAGCTGCTATCTGGAAAAGTCAAAGCAGCTGGAAAAAGAGCGCTCAGCCATGCGCATCGCCGGATTCTTTCTGCTTCCGTTCTATCCGCTGATTCTCATTCTATCAGAGATCAACTACCGCAATCAGATCAAATCATCCGGGCTGCATCCGGGCTCGCCTGCCTGCGCGCTGTGTGAAGATGTCCGGAAACACAGTTCCCGCTGTGCATCCGCCGCGGTGATTATCATGCTCGCTTCCATCGGATTTCTCCTGTTCTCCGCAATGTTCAGCTTTACGGCGCACAGCAAGGCAACTGTTCTTAATTCAGTAGCAAAATCCACTTATAACGCCGCAATATACTATCAAAATGAACTGGATGAACAGGGGCAGGATTCCAGATTACAGACAACCATCGTCAATCTGGATTCCCCCGAACGAAACGGCGATCTGCACCAGGCGATGCGATGTATTTTTTACGATTCAGAAAGATTCAATTATGCAGTCATCTGTGATGAAAACGGCATCGTGACCGGCGCGCTCAGTTCCCGCCGTCCGATCACAGAATATGATCTGACGCATCTGCAATCATTTGATGAAGTTCTGGAAAAAACCGACCGGATGTTCCGGAAAGAAGATTCAGTCGGGAATTACATTGCTCCGCAAAAAACGGATTAACCGCTTTGAAAGACAGACTGCCGGAGGGAAGAACTATGAACAAGGAGAGCCTGAATGCCGATCCGTCTGTGTATGAAGAGGCTGAACTGCCGAAGCAGAAATCATCGCGCAGCTGCCTGATCAGCATTGTGATTGCAGCTGTTGTCTGCGCATGTTTCGGTCTGTTTCTTATCAACCGCGCATACGGATATACCGCACATTCAAAAGGCCAAACTATGTACTCCAGTGCCAAAAGCGTCTATAACGCCGCTGCTGCCTACATGGCTGACCAGCACGATGCCGGCAATGATGTGAAACTCGTGACAAAAATCTACAACAAATCAGATGACCGCGCCAATGACCCGGTATATCAGGGAATATATCCGTATTGTACTGATATCGACGATATGAATTTTGCGCTGATCTGTGAGGACGGCGCAGTCACCGGCACGCTCTTTTCATTCGGTAAAATCGAAGATGAGGATCTGACGCAGCTGCAGTCCTATGAGGAACAGCGCAAACTGCTGTCGTCGGTCTTCACATATAAAAAAGCTGTCAGCAACTATGGTTTCCCGCATCAAGCTGACGCGATACTGAATCAAATTAAGAAATTATCATCAACACACCAACAGGAGTGATCTGACATGGCAAATCCGATATTCAATGACGAACAAGATATCATCGACGTTGCATATCAGACTGCGACGGATGATGAGCTTTTCGGCTCGCAGACGCAGGCCGCACCGCCCCCGCAGCAGCAGGCAGCATTTGATGAAAATGAGGAAGCGCTTGAAGAGCTTGCACGCGAGGTCATGCTCGATCCGGAGCGCTGCTTCTGCCGCAACTGCGGTCAGCCGATCTATAAAAATGCCAGCGTCTGCGTGCATTGCAACTATGTTGTGAACCCGGTGTCCCTGAAAACCGACCGGATGTTCCGGAAAGAAGACTCAGTCGGGAATTACATTTCTCCGCAAAAAACTGATTGACCGCTTTGAAAGACAGACTGCCGGAGGGAAGAACTATGAACAAGGAACGCCTGGATGCCGATCCATCTGTAGATGAAGATGCAGAACTGCCGAAGCAGAAATCATCGCGCAGCTGCCTGGTCAGCATTTTGATTGCAGCTGCTGTATGCGCCTGCATCGGTCTGTTTCTCATCAACTGCGTATACAGATATACCGCAATTTCAAAAAGCAGAACCATGGACTCCGATGCAAAACGAGTTTTTAACGCCGCTGCTTCTTACATGACTGACCAGTACGCTGCCGGCAATGATGTAAAAATCGCGACAAAAATCTACAACAAATCAGATGATCGCGCCAATGATCCCGTATATCAGGGAATATATCCGTATTGTACTGATATCGACGATATGAATTTTGCGCTGATCTGTGAGGACGGCGCAGTCACCGGCACGCTCTTTTCATTCGGTAAAATCGAAGATGAGGATCTGACGCAGCTGCAGTCCTATGAGGAACAGCGCAAACTGCTGTCGTCGGTCTTCACATATAAAAAAGCTGTCAGCAACTATGGTTTCCCGCATCAAGCTGACGCGATACTGAATCAAATTAAGAAATTATCATCAACACACCAACAGGAGTGATCTGACATGGCAAATCCGATATTCAATGACGAACAAGATATCATCGACGTTGCATATCAGACTGCGACGGATGATGAGCTTTTCGGCTCGCAGACGCAGGCCGCACCGCCCCCGCAGCAGCAGGCAGCATTTGATGAAAATGAGGAAGCGCTTGAAGAGCTTGCACGCGAGGTCATGCTCGATCCGGAGCGCTGCTTCTGCCGCAACTGCGGTCAGCCGATCTATAAAAATGCCAGCGTCTGCGTGCATTGCAACTATGTTGTAAACCCGGTATCTCTGCGGGAAGGACAGCGGCTTGTCCGCGCCAGACGCGAGAAATATGAGAGCAGCAAGCTGACGCGCATTCAGCGGTTTGTCCGTAATCTGACGGGCATCGACCTGGAACCCGATGCACAGAAGCAGCGCTGGGCCGTCCGGCAGCAGCATTACCATTTTGAGACAAACGGTCAGGTCTATTGCTCCAACTGCGGCTGCATCGTCGATCCGGAAGCAACCGTCTGCGTCAACTGCAATTACGTGCTCAATCCCCTGGCGCTCCGCCGCGCACAGATGGCAGTCCGCGATAAAAATGCAAAAGTTACGCGCAAGGAACTGATCCTCTCTGCGCTGATCCCCGGCCACGGCTTCAAGCTCAGCAAGCAGTATCAATCCCGCAGACCGCAGGTCGCAAAGCCTTGTCTGCTTGCAGGTCTTGCAAATACCGCAGCGCTTCTGCTCGCAGCAGCCGGGCTTTTCATAGCATTGTTCTGATCTTTCCGCACATACGAACAGCCGCGATTCGATCCGCGGCTGTTTTTTATCTGCACTTTTTTCAACAGATATTGACAATTTGAATTTCATGTAGTAAAATATAAATTGAAAGGCACCAGATGCCGGACAGACTGTTTTTATTTCGGATACGGAGGAGATTGAACATGGAGATCTATAACGGCTGGCTGATCGTCAACAGCTACTACAACCCGGCAAAATTCAATTCGCTTTATCGCGTTCTTGAGGATTCAGCGGAAAAAGCAGGGCTGCATTTTTCCAAATGGACCTCGGATCAGCGCCCGACAATCGTCGGCTCGCAGGCAAAGGAACCCAAGCCGAGTTTTGTCCTTTTCTGGGATAAGGACATCCAGCTTGCAAAGACCATGGAGCTTTCCGGTCTGCACCTTTTTAATAGTGCAAATGCGATCGCGCTCGCGGATGATAAAATGGAAACTGCACTGAAGCTCGCAGCAGCCGGTATCCCGATTCCGGATACCATTCCGGCTCCGACCTGCTTCCCGGGCTGCAAGAGAAATCCGGATTCCGCAGAACGTGCTGCAAAAATCCTCGGCTGGCCGCTCGTCATCAAGGAGAATAAGGGCAGCTTCGGCGCACAGGTCTATCTTGCAAAGGATAAGGCAGAGGCTGCGCGCATCCTGACGCATATCGGTGAGCATGACTGCCAGTTCCAGAGATTTATCCGTGACAGCAGCGGCAAGGATCTCCGTGTGACTGTTGTCGGCGGCAAGGCAATCTGCGCAATGGAACGTCATGCTGCTTCTCCGACCGAATTCCGCTCCAATATCGGTGCAGGCGGCACCGCAACCGCACGCGTCATTTCCCCGCTGGAAGAAAAGCTCGCTGTCGATGCAGCAGCCGCACTCGGCCTCGATTTTGCCGGCGTTGATATCCTCATGGGCAGAACGCCGGAGGAGCGCTATGTCTGCGAGGTCAATTCCAATCCGCAGCTTCAGAGCACGATCGACACCTGCGGCATCAATCCGGCCACGAATATCATGTGGCATATCCGCAGCCAGATCAAGAGCGCAGAATGAACCGGCTGAACGGCATTCTGCTGTATACACCGGAGGATGCAGCGCGCAACCGGTGGTTTATCGAACAGTTATGTCAGTATGCAGAGTCGGAGGGGATGTCTCTCCGGCTCTGTCTTTCGGATGCGGCAAAGCCCTCGGAACTATGCGCTGTGCAGCCGGACTTTCTGATCAACCGCAGCCGGCTTGCGGCATACAGCCTCGCCGCTGAACAGAGACACATCCCCTGCTTCAACAGCGCCGAAGTCACGGCAATCACCAATGACAAATATCAAACCTATCTGCATCTGCACGGCAGGCACCGGATCCCCATGGCTGAGACCCTGGAAATCTCCCCGCGTGCATTGCCCGGAAACCTTACATATCCGCTCATCGCAAAGCCCGCGGACGGCCACGGCGGCGCCGGTGTGGCATGGCTCCGGGATGCGGATGCGCTCGCTGCATATGCTGAAAGCGTTCAAGACGGCGAACGGTTCCTGATTCAGAAGCCTGTCGTCACCGGCTGGGATGTCCGGCTCTATATGCTCGGCGGCACAATCTATTCTGCCGTTCTGCGGACATCCGATACCGATTTCCGCAGCAATTTCTCACTCGGCGGCCATGCCGAATGCATCAAACCGGACAGCGGAATGCGCGCACTCGTCCGCCGGATTCTCGATATCATGCCGCTGGATTTTGCCGGCATTGATCTGCTCCGTTCACCGGACGGCGGGTATATCCTCGGCGAAATTGAGGATGCGGTCGGATGCCGGATGCTCTATCAGCTGACTGACAAAGACCCGGCGCGGGATTTTATCCGGTATATCCGTCAGCAGCTTTCCTGATGCCTGACGCCATTTCCGCCGCAATGGCCTCATACCGGTATCCGCCGCCCTGTGCAGGCGGATATTTTTTTGCATCCCAGATATGTGTGCGGCCGGCCTGCTCATCATCCAGCAGAAAAAAGCTGTGATCGGGCTCTGTACCGGTATCATCCCAGGTGCAGTCCACATGATACCAGCTGCCGGATATCTGGACGAGATTCCACGCATGAGAAACCGCCGCACCGTCCTGTCTGCAAGCGATCCCCGTCACGATGCGAACCGGAATCCCGGCCGTTTCAAGCAGCAGCGCAAACCCCTCTGCATAGCCGTCACATGCCGCAGAATGCCCGAACAATGCCCCCGCCGCAGCATGGCAATCCGGCACGGTATCATCATACTGACAGCTCCGGCACAGCAGATCATGCGCCAGCAGCACGCGGATTTCCGGCGGCTCTCCCGCAGTTGATGCACACCAGACCTTTGCAGATTCTGTCAGTTTCTGCTTCTCCTTTCGCAGAATTGCCTGCGGCTTTGCATAGGAAGCCTGTACACGCAGAATATCCTGTACGCGGGACCATGCAACCGTCTGCACCATCGTCCGTGCCAGCACCTGCGAATCAGCAGCATCCTGAAGCCACACCCCGGGTTCCCACGGAATATGCGGATCTATACGGATCTGAAGTGTTTCATCCGTATGCAGCAGCATCTCCGAAATCGCTGCGGCAGGCTCCGCCGTCACAGGCAGTTTTTCCGGTATCTCCGCGCATTGTCCGCCGCTTCCGCAGCCTGCACAAAATGCCATAAGCAGCACACAGCACAGGATTCCTGCCAGCCGCATCGCAGTCCCCTCACTTTTTCTGAACTATTATAATATATGTGCAGATTTCGGCCAAATTGCGCAGATACGGTTCGTCAGATTGCTGAAAAATTCATTTTGCTCAGATGATGATTTGTGCAATGATTCTTTTTTTGCCGTTAGCTATTGCCAAAACAGCGAAAATAGTGTAAAATAATCCTATATGGAATGCATTTGTTCATTCACACTTTCTTGGAGGTTATTTACATGATTTCAGCAGGCGATTTTCGCAACGGCATGACTTTTGAAATGGACGGTCAGGTCGTTCAGGTTATCGAATTCCAGCACGTTAAGCCGGGTAAGGGCGCAGCTTTCGTCCGTACCAAGTATAAGAACGTCATCACCGGTGCTGTGGTTGAAACCTCTTTCAACCCGACTGCAAAGTTCCCGACCGCTTTCGTTGAGCGCAAGGATATGCAGTACAGCTACAATGACGGCGATCTCTACTACTTCATGGATATGGAGACCTATGAGCAGATCCCGATCAGCAAGGACGTTATCGGCAATGCACTTGACTTTGTCAAGGAAGAAGAGATCGTCAAGGTCCTCTCCTACAAGGGCAACGTCTTCGGTATCGAGCCGCCGTTCTTTGTCGAGCTCACGGTCACTTCCACCGAGCCGGGCGTCAAGGGCAATACCGCTACCAACGCAACCAAGCCGGCTGTCGTTGAGACCGGTGCAGAGATCCGTGTTCCGCTCTTCATCAACGAGGGCGACCGCATCCGCATTGATACCCGTACCCGTGAGTACATGGAGCGCGCATAATTCTTCCCCCGCAATCTGCCCGTGAATCATTCATCAGGGCAATCAAATGAAAGGAAGGAAATCATCATGAAGCTGACCGAGAAAATCGCTTATATGAAAGGTCTGCTGGACGGCATGGAGCTGGACGGCTCGACCAAGGAAGGCAAGGCCATTCTGCAAATGGCCGAGGTCATGGAGGAAATGGGCGTCTACATCGACGATCTGCAGTCTCAGGTCGATGAGCTGACAGAGCTCTGCGATCTGCTGGATAAGGATCTCGGTGACGTCGAAACCGATCTCTACTGTGATGACGACGATTTCGACGATGATGACTTTGATCTGGACGATGACGACGATGAGGACAATGATTTCCGCATCGGAAAAGTTCTCCCGGCTGATTATGATGATTTTGATTATGAGGACAGCGATGATTATGATAACGAAGTCTACATCGTCAACTGTCCGAGCTGCGATGAAGCCGTAAACCTCACAGAGCGTGAGCTGGAGGAAGGCAGCATTGTCTGCCCGCATTGCGGCGAGCTGCTTGAATTCAACTATGACGATATCGAACAGGATTTCTCTGACTCTGAGGATTCCGATGAGGATATCGCCGATCCTTCCGAGGGCGACGCAGAGTAATCTGCTCCCTCAAAACCAAATTTGTTTCAGGGCGAGGTGCAATTCCTCACCGGCGGTAAAGTCCGCGAGCCGTATGATCGGCTGAACCGGTGAAATTCCGGTACCGACGGTATAGTCCGGATGGAAGAAACAGATTGTTCACAGCATAAGCGGTTTTCCGCTGATTAACTGGTACAATCCCGCCCGTGAAGCGCTTTGTTTCACGGGCGGTTTTCTTCTGTCAGAAGCCTCAGATCTTCTTTCAGAAAGGAACGATTCTCATGAAAAAAACTGCTGCTGTCAGCGCATCTGCGCAGAACACATCCGCAACCAGAAAGCTTGTGATTCTGGCGCTGCTCTCCGCAATCGGATTCATCTCGATGATGTTCATAAAAATTCCGGTTGTCAGCTTCCTCAAATATGAACCGAAGGATATCTTTATCACATTCGGCGGATTTCTCTACGGACCGCTTGCGGCACTCGCCTGCTCTGTCGTCACGTCGCTGCTGGAGATGCCGTTCAGCTCAACCGGCCTGATCGGTATGGTCATGAATATTATCTCCAGCGCATCCTTCGCCTGCACCGCATCCCTGATCTACAAAAAGCGCCGCGATATCTACGGTGCTGCGCTCGGACTTGTCTGCGGTGTTGCGGCGATGAGCGTGTCGATGCTGCTCTGGAATTATCTGATCTCGCCGCTCTATATGGGCGTCACCCGCGAGCAGATCGTCCCGATGCTGAGCTCTGTATTCCTGCCGTTTAATCTGCTGAAAGCGGGCATCAATGCAGGCTTCACAATTCTGCTGTACCGTCCGTTCCTGCGCGTGCTGCATCTCTGCGGCTATCCTGTCAGCGAGCATCTGGAAGACAAAAAGGCTCCGGTATTCGTGGTTGCAGGCGTTTCCGCGCTGATGCTCGCTGTCTGCATCGGTGTTGTCATATTCCTCAATCGCAGCTGACGGATTCTCCGCAGGATTGCTCATAGGCATCCCGCAGAACGGATAATGCGTGCTTCTCGATACGGGAGACATAAGAGCGGCTGATATCCAGCGAACAGGCTACCTCACGCTGTGTCTGTGCCGGATATCCGAATAAGCCGTATCGCCGGACGATGACCGTCCATTCCCGTTTGGAAAGCTTTGTCTGTAAGTAATGATAGAGCTGCTTCTCCTGCATGGACTGCTCGACCTGCTCTTCCAGATTCGTACTGTCCGGCATGATATCCAGAAGCGTCAGCGCATTCCCGTCTTTGTCATATTCCAAAGGATCGTCGAAGAATACTTCTCCGGCGGTCTTTTTTTTCGCCCGATAATGCATCAGGATCTCATTCTCAATGCAGCGGCTCGCATAAGTCGCAAAGCGCGCACCCTTTTCCGGCTTGAATGTCGATACGGCTTTCATCAGGCCGAGAGTCCCGATCGAAATCAGCTCTTCCTGCTCACGCTCCGGCGAATAGAATTTTTTTGTCATATGCGCGACAAGCCGGAGATTGTGTGTAATCAGCTTCTGCCGCGCCTCTTCGGAGCCTTCCGCCAGCTGATCGAGCAGTATCTGCTCCTCTGCACGGGTCAATGCCGGCGGAAATGCTGCCGCATGATCCACATGCAGCAGCAGAAAGGTCATTTGCCTGAATATTCCGGATAATACTGATAGCATTCACATCACCTCGGAAAAGTATATGCGATACCGGATGTCCGGCTTTCATGATACTGCCGGAATCGTCTGTTCGACCGTCAGCACCCCGTTCCGGACACATAAGCAATGCGCGCCGCGTTCTGATCGCAGAAGGCTCTCTGCAAGGAGCGGTTCTGCCTGCTGCGTCAATGCAGTCCGGATTGCACGCGCTCCGCCGTGGTCTGTATCCGCTGCTGCAATCAGAAGCTGCTCCGCTTCCGGCGTCCATGTGAGATCCGTACCGCAGGCAGCCGCCCGAACTGCGAGATCATGCAGCTGAAGCTGTGCGATTTGCAGCAGATCCGCCTGTGTCAGCCGACGAAATACGATCGCCGCATCCAGACGATTCAGCAATTCCGGCTTCATCGTCTTTTTGAGAATCGCGCGCAAGGCTTTCTCCTGCTCTGCTTCCCTGTCAGAGGCGTCACGGAAGCCGATCACGCCCTGCTGCAAGGTTTCCGCACCGAGATTCGATGTCAGAATGACGAGTGTTTCCGTAAAATCCGCCTGCACGCCGCTGCTGTCGGTCAGCGTGCCGTCCTCAAGAATTTGCAGCAGAAGCGAAAGCACATCCGGATGCGCTTTCTCCATTTCATCGAAGAGAATCAGGCTGTACGGCGCTCTGCGTACCTTTTCCGTCAGCGTACCGCCGTCATCATAGCCGACATATCCCGGCGGCGCACCGATCAGCCGCGCTGCGGTATGCTTTTCCATATATTCACTCATATCCACGCGGATCAGACTGCCTGCAAACAGTTCATCCGCGATGCACTTGGCAAGCTCTGTTTTCCCGATGCCGGTCGCACCGAGGAACAGAAACGCACCGATCGGCCGGCGGGCATTGCGCAGTCCGGAGCGGCTCCTGCGAATTGCCTGCGCGACGGCCGAAATCGCGGCATCCTGCCCGATAATCCGGCTGCGAAGCGTTTCTTCCAGATGCAGCAGGCGTTCTGTCTCGGATTCTGTCAGCGTTTCCGCAGGGATTCCGGTTTTTACGGCGACCATATGCGCGATATCACCCTGCCCGATTGTCGGATACTGCGCATTCTGCGGCAGACGGCACCATTGCAGCCGCTTCGCCGCACATGCTTCATCGAGCAAATCAAGTGCCTTATCCGGAAGCGCACGATCATGCAGATACCGCACCGAATACTGCACAGCGGCTCCGATCGCGTCCGGTTCAATCGCAACAGCATGAAAATGCTCATACTTCCGGCAAAGTCCGCGGAGCATTTCCGCTGCTTCATCCGCAGTCGGCTCCGCGATCCTGACAGGCTGAAATCTTCGTGCCAATGCTGCATCCTTCGTAATCTGACGGCGGTATTCTTCTTCCGTTGTCGCGCCGATGATTTGCAGTTCTCCGCGGGCAAGACGCGGTTTCAGAATATTTGCTGCGTCGATCGCACCCTCTGCCGCACCGGTTCCTGTAATCATATGCAGCTCATCAATAAAAAGCATGATCTCCGGATTCTTCACAGCTTCTTCCATGCAGCCGCGCAGACGCTCCTCAAAATCGCCGCGGTATTTTGCCCCTGCAAGCAGGGCGGTCAGATTGAGCGACAATATCACTTTGCTGCGCATACTCTCCGGCACATCGCCATGCAGAATGCGCTGCGCAATCCCCTCTATGATCGCCGTTTTTCCGACGCCTGCCTGCCCGATCAGAACCGGATTGTTCTTTGTCCGGCGCAGCAGAATCTGCATGATCTGTTCCATTTCCCGCGTCCTGCCGATCAGCGGATCAAAATGTTCTGCGGCGATCGGATCCGTCAGATTCTGCGCAAACTGTGCGAGTGTCGGACAGGCTTTCCGGTCAAACTGCGGAAATGCATCCGGCTGGATTCTGTCCGAGCAGGATTCCTGCCCGCAGGCGCTGCGCAGCAGATGCAGCGGAATTCCCATTGTCCGCAGCATGGCCGATGCACCGCAATGTTCATCAGATAATACCGCCCGCAGCAGCGACTCCGAGCTGACAGTCTGCGCTGAATGATCCTGTTCGGCACTCCGCAGAACCCGCCGGAGCGCAGGTGTACAGGCATCATCATTCAGATGCACCGGATCTGCGCGCCCGATCTCATCCAATACGGCCTGCTGAAACCGCTGCAGCGGTACATGATGCGTCCGCAGAATCGCCGCGCCGACATTGCTCCCGTCCGCGAGCATTGCAAGCAGCAGATGTTCGGTTCCGATGAAGCTGTGTCCGAGCGACTCGGCCTGTTTCTTTGTATGCGCGATGATCTGGCGCGCCTTTTTGGTATATGCATCCTTCTGCAAGTCAGATCCCTCCGATTTCATTTGTATCAATATATGCAGCGCCGCAAAGAATTACCCCGCGCCGCGCTGTCACACATTTCCGCCCGCAGCATATCATGAGACTAGGAAGCGGAACCGACCGCTCCTGCAAACGCTGTGCACCGCGATCCGGACGCGATGCAAAACCTACATTCATCTGATAAGGAGTGCTGATTATGTGCGGAAATGATTGCAACAACATGTGGTGGATTATCATTCTGATTCTTCTGTTCTCGACCTGCTGCGGCAATAACTGCGGCAACAACGGCTGCGGCTGCAATAACGGCTGCGGCTGCTGATTGCGGAGATTTCATCCGTTTGCGGAGAGGCCGTCTTTCCTTCGGGAGAGGCGGCTTCCGCCTGTTCCGTGAATTCCCGGAGCTTTCGCATCGCGCTGCGGACGGTATCGACACATTTCAGCCGGACTTCATACTGCTCCGGATGCAGCGCCATGTCACATGCTTCCGCTGAAAGCATCTCCTCCGGCTCCGATTCCGCTGCCGCAGGAATACACATCGCCGGATACATCACACACCACCAGTTCTGCCCCGCCGCTCTGCCGATCTCAACACGCAGCGCAAGATACTCCCCTGCCGGAAGTGTCAGCTTCCCGTAAGCCCTTTCGGGAAATGCCGTTCTTTCCAGGCAAACGCTGACCGCATCCGGACAGCCTGCCGCACGCAGCGTTTCCAGCGCAGTTTTCCGGATTGCAGGAAGCTGCCTGCGGATTGCTTCACATCCCGCCTCAAAATCAGCATCCTGCGGGATCCAGTCAGCAGCGTGTTCCAGCAGCGCATCCCGGACAAGCAGCTTCTGCATCTGTGCACCGGTCTCATCACTGTCAGCCAGAATATGCAGCCGGATCACAGAATGCTCAATCTGCGAAAGTGCCTCTGCCGTATGTCCGAGATTTGCCGCGGCCGCTGCCAGCAGCAAAATCACCAGCAGCCCGATCGCTTGTCTCATACATGATCTCCTCTTTCCGTTCTTTGATTCTGACCGCAGTATTGGCAGCGCAGCGGGATTTATACAGTAAGATTCACAGAAATTTCCGGTCATCTCCCGATTTCTGCACGTTTCCGCGATTTATGCGGTTTCCCTCTTGCTTTTTTCCCGGAAATCGTGTATAATATGGAGTGGTAAAATGTACGGAAGTATGTTTTATCCGGAATTAGCCGGTGCTTCCGGCATAATTGTATCATAGGAGGAATTAACAATGCTGGTATCTGCAAAAGACATGCTGAACAAGGCAAGAGACGGTAAGTACGCTGTCGGTCAGTTCAACATCAACAACCTCGAATGGACAAAGGCTGTTCTGCTCACAGCGCAGAAGCTGAACTCCCCTGTCATCCTCGGTGTTTCCGAAGGCGCAGGAAAGTATATGTGCGGCTTCAAGACCGTTGCTGCAATGGTCAAGGCAATGGATGAATCCCTCGGCATCACCGTTCCGGTCGCTCTGCACCTCGATCACGGCACCTATGACG
>CAMNFV010000012.1 GCA_946537515.1 uncultured Ruminococcus sp.
TCCTGCTTCTTACGACATAATCTGCCATGATACAGCAGCGCTGCAAAAGCGGATGTAATCCCGCATCCGCTCTGCACACAGCAAGGAATACATCATTCTCATCTTGCTTTTTGATTCGTAATGTGCTATAATACAAGTAATCTATCAACCGGAAGGAGAATATCTATGCATAGATCAATGAAAATTCTCTGCTGCTCCCTGCTGCTTCTGACTGCGGGATGCAGCTGTGTACTGACTTCATGCGGCAATGCTGCTTCTTCCTCCGAATCACAGGAAAAACTTGACCCGGATAAATGCGGGACCTTCGTCGGAAAGGTTTACAAGGAAGTAAACGGCGACTTTCTTTCCGGTGTGCGCGTCACCGCGGAACATATCAAATCAAAAGAAACCTATTCTGTGAAAACCGATTCGGCCGGAGAGTATGAGCTCATGGTTCCCGCCGGTAAATACACGCTCTATTTCTCCTTAGAAGGATATTCCGACGTCACGACGCATATGTATAAGGTCAAAAAAGGCGCAACCGTCGAAACAGACGAAGAGATTCGCCTTGCTTCTGACGGAAACAGCTCCGGTTCGCCTCAGAATGCTTCAGAAACGCCTGTAAACACCCTGGACGTATTGGATACGCCCACGGCATACGACAGCTGTGACGAAGCCTACAGCGCCTTTATCGACGGTATCCTCGCACGATCTGAATACCGCGGTATTGACGGCAAGCCGGTCAGCGGCTTCGCAGAGATGATTGACTATGTCCGCTTTGACATGAATCATGACGGTGTCGATGAGCTCATTGTTACAACCGGCTCCAAGCAGGTTGACCGCGCAATCTGCTTCTATACCTTCCGCGACAATATGATCCGGCTCATCGGCTATAATTTCAGCGGCTATTATGTCTCCAATTATCTTTGCGACAACGAAACACAGCAGCTCGTAACGGAATGGAGTGATGACGGCCGCGGCGGCGCTGCATGGTATCATTATGACGGCGAAACCGTCCGCATCACAAAAGAAACCGGTCCGATATCTTATGAGAGCGGAGAAACACCTTCCTTTGCAGAGAATTGCACAAAACTTGATTTCAAAACCGGATACCGCAGCGATTCCGAATGGATTTTTGAATAACAAAAAGCACCGCAGAACGATTTGCTTTTCGTTCTGCGGTGCTTTTATTATTTGAGATTATTCTTCTTTCGCATCAAGATCAATGAACTGTACCTGTTCAAATACAGTCTCACCGTTGCGGTTCGTCAGATCCTTCAGAATCGAAACCACAGAGGTATCAATCGAAGAAGTCTTCTTCGCGACAGCGAGCTTATATTCCGCGGTAACATTACCAGCAGGTGTTTCAACCGGCGAAAGCAGGATTGCATGTGCCGTATTGACATTGTTCATGACTGCGCTGAATCCTGCCGAAGAATCCTCAGCGGAAACCACAACGATAAACTCATCGGAACCCGTGCGGTAGACTGTTCCGTTCTGGAACACCTTGCGCAGCGCTTCAACCGTCGAGAGCAGAACCTGGTCACCGGCATCGTTTCCGTATGTCATGTTAATCTGGCTGAAGCCGGAAACATTGACAAATACGAAGTAGTAGCAGGTATTCGCGGCAGATGTCAGATTCGGCGCTTCCATGGAGAAGGAAACACGGTTGTTTGCATCCGTCAGAATATCCTTGAACATTGCGGTTGTCAGGGATTCCTTTGTCTTCTCAGTCTTCACGATCTGCGAGCTGAGCTTCCGGTTGGTTGCTTCCTGACGCTTATTGATCAGGTGGAATACGACCCACAGACCGAAGAGCAGAAGGCCGAATACGAACAGGAACGCGAGCATACTGTTGCTCAGCTGATAAACCTCTTTCGTTTCGTCATTGATTGTCAGGATCCAGTTGTGATCCTCCAGATAATACCAGCTGCAGATCTGCTTCTTGCCGTCTTCATCCTTATACTCGAACATTCCCTTTGTAAGCGGATTGCCGTTCGGGCTTTTTAAATATGCTCTCGCCTGTGCAGACAACTCCAGGAGCTTCGGGATACGCGGCTCTCTGCCGAACATATAGCCGTCAGAATGGATCGCATAACGGTCTGTCGCAACATTCACGATACCGTAAGAAGAATTCTCCAGGCCGGCAACCGTGACTCTCTGCAGATCGTAATCCATGCCGTCGGTAAAGATGCCGAGACCGACCAGACCGATTTCATGGTGGTTATCATCATAGATCGCCTTATACATGGAGAGAATCTGCTTGCCGCTCGCCGGAGATGTAATGATACCGGTATTGAAGACGCCTCTGCCGGCTTTAATCATGCCGTCATGCAGCTCCTTCAGCGGACCCTCTTCCGTTCTGGTGACCATGCCGCGCACAAGCGGGTTTGTATGCGCAAGCACCTTGGTATCCCATTGGCTGATATAGATACCCTCCAGGAACGGAACATCCTTGGAATATTCCTCCGTATATTTCTGTGCCACTTCCGCATAGACATCGTTATTCGGATTCTTCAGGAGATCGGTAACCTGTTTTGCATGGCTGAAGGTAACCAGCGTTTTCTCTGCGTTTGCAACGTAGTTGTTGATAATAATCGCACGTTCATCATTGATTGCCGCCATATGCGCCAGCGAGCTTTGTCTGGTCCTCTGCGCGATGAAGAATGAAACCGCCAGAAGGAGCAAAAGCATTACAATCAACTGAATAACCAGGATCCGGTTGACGGCCGATCCTTTTTTTCTGTTTTTCTTTGCCATTTTATCCTCTAATTCCTTTCCTCAAATCATTTAACTCCCGAAATGCAGCTATTATTTTTTCCGGAAAAAGCCAAATCGTTTTTTCTTTCCGGATTCTTCCTTCTCCTCCTTTTCGTCATCGTCCTCATCATCAGAAACAACGCTCAGCAGACTGTTCACGCGGTTCTTAATGAGGTTTGCGTCATTTTTCGCTTCAGCCGGAAGAGGTGCAGAAACGGATGTCACGCGCTGAATGCTGATCGTCGGGATCGGAGACTGCATCCGCGCCTGCGCTTTGAGCTGCTCGCTGAATTCCGCAATCGGAACCGCACGATCCTGCATCATGATCTCGCAATGGATATTGTCCGTATGCAGAGACAAAATATGACGCATACAGTCAAAGCAGGGAAGCAGCGGCATACCGTTCATGATCGAAATCAGCAGCATCGCCTGTATCACGGATTCTCCCATGACCTGCATATTCCGGATTGCTTCCACCTCAGCATGAACGTTCTGAACGCTGCCGCCCTGGTTTTCAATTTTGCTCAAACCGGTAAACAATCTGCCGGAAGAAGAACACAGAACGCATACTGTATCATCCGGCATCACGGGCTCCCCGCTTTTCATGCGCTGCATTGCAATTTCAGTTGCGCGCTGGATAATTGCATCATAATTCACATTTCTAACCACCCTTCGGATTTTTGCATATCTTAGTGAATTTTGTAAATCGTCGAAAAAATTTATATAGTTTGCTTTCTATTTTATGATTATACCACAATTATCGGTTGATGTCAACCAGTATTTCGCAAAAAATGCGCAAACTGTTCAAAAAAACAAGGTCGGAGAGCTGACAAGGGCAAGATCATATTAAAATCTTAACATGATTCTCACCGCCCGAAAAATAGCTTCAGAAAAATAACGCAGAAACTGTAATTGTAAACATTTTCTGAACAGATTACTTTTCATCACAAAAAGTGATTTTTACCCCTTGCTTTTTTTGAAAAAATGTGCTATAATATACGATATACTAGGTGTATAATGATAATCGAGAGGGAAGCGATTCATGGATACGCCGCAATGTCAAATCAAAGATAAGGGGTGCTTTGTATGACCTACATGCTCAATGATATTGATGAGGCCATTGACCGAAAGTTTCTGGTGACGAAAAAACTGAACAATCAGGTGGAACCGGGTACGATTGTCCATATCATGGATGCACACAGCAACAAGGACGGCTCAATCAATGTGTATTATCGTATCACCTATACGAAGCAGGAGTATACCGTCAAATTTGACAATGTCAAGCAGTTCTGCAAATGGGCGCGTCCGGATAACTTCATTGCGCGTCATTATGAGAATTTCAATATCAAAGAGATCCAGCGCTATGTCAAGGTGAAGGACAGAACCTTTACGTCTTTCTGCCTGCCGATGATTCTGGCTGCGCTGATTGTGATCTGGGTGTTCTGCATTATCGTCCTGGACAAAGGTGTACCTTCGATCGTTGCGGGCGTCATTCTGTCCATTGCAGCCGCTGTCGGTATTACGATGGTCTACCGCAATAACAGACAAAAAGCTTTGATTAAGTTCTACCGCAAGGTAAGTGCAAACTCCAACTGGGGTGTCAATTTCAAATAAAAAAACAAAGCACATGAGCCATGCAGATATTCTGTATGGCTCTTCTTTTTTATGATATCGGCATAAGGAATCCCCTCTTCGCCTGGAACGAAGAGGGGGTTTTGATTACATACCTTTTTTGAAATTGAAATTATTCTTCGCGACCTTCTTACGCGCCTTTGCGTTCTTGAGCATTTCCTCTTTGGAAAGGTCGGTCGGAATCTCATCCGCTGCATCGGCCGGAGCAGTATCCGTATCATCAAGGAAACTGGTCAGGCGCTTACGGTAAGCGCCGGCATTCGAGCCGCCGAGTGTCTGAGAGACCATTGCGCTCTGCTGGACAGCACTTGTCGCATGGACAGACTGGGTGACCATTCCCATCTGCTGCTGCGGAACAAATTGCTGCTGCTGGAAGCCGCCCTGCTGCGGATAACCGCCCTGCTGCGGATAACCGCCCTGCATCGGGTAGCCGCCCTGCATCGGGTAACCGCCCTGCTGCGGATAACCACCCTGCATCGGGTAGCCGCCCTGCATCGGATAACCGCCCTGCATCGGGTAACCACCCTGCATCGGATAGCCGCCCTGCATCGGGTAACCACCCTGCTGCGGATAGCCCGCAGGCATACCGCCATAGCCGGGGAACTGACCCATGCCGGGCTGTGTGACTTCCGGATCCAGCGTTTTCACCTCGCCGGCATCTGCACCGCCGCCGAAGAACGGATTGTTTTCATCAATCTGGAGTCCTTCGACAAACTGATTTGTCACAGGGCCGTTTTTCTTTTCATGCGCAGGTGCAGACTCTGCCTCTTCAAATCCGCTCATGAAATCACTGACCATATCAGCGGTCAGAGAAGTCAGCGCAGAAGCAGGCTTGATTTCTGATTCAGAAACCATGATCTGACATGCTGCGTTATTTGCATTTGCAGAAACCAGCCGGTCAATACAGGATTCCGCAGGTTCCGCAACAGAACCGTCTGCAACTTTGACAGTCACCATCGTTACAGCGACCTGATGTGTCGAAAGGATCCGCAACGCCTGTGCAGCAGAATCCGCCATCACAGCAGTTCCGTCTTCAAATGCGATTCCGGTCACGCCGGTAATAATTTCATCGCGTGCTGTCTGGACGAGTGTCACAGAATAATCTGCGGCAAATTCCGGAAATTTCTCTTTCACGGAAGCAGCATACTCACGCGCGAGACTGAGAAGCTCCTTGTTTTCCATTCCAATTCATTTCCTTCCTAAAGATAAAATCAAAACATGCGAATTTACGTATTTTTCAGAGCCGCAATGCGAGCTGCTTTCCGTTCGGCAGCATGTGCCCTATGGTCTGCAACGGTCGCCTTGAGCATTTCTGCTTTTTCACTGAGCAGCGTCTGGTCACAGATGCATGCAAGGGAGATATCATCCTCTGTGCCGTAATGAGAACGCTTGGTCAGATTTTTCTTGACAGACTGCGCGAAGACATCAAAATGATCGAGCTGGCTCGTAATGATAAGATGATACTCAAGGAAATCATCTTCATTGCCGAAGGAAGTATACAGCCCGTCAGACGACGCAAACATCGCAATCGCCTTTTTATTTTCGATATAAAAACTATTGAACATGGAAGCTGCGTTGCTGTTGCACATAGATGCAGTCATATTTGCCGGCGCAGATTCGTCATAGACCATCGGCATAACGGGAACACCGTCTTCAAAAATCGCGACAAGACTGCCGTCACCGATCTGAAGGCCGAACTGAAATCCGCGTCCGCAGACTGCAACTACAAGAGTTGTTCCGTAGTAAGATTCCGGGGGTATTTCTTTGAATTCTTCTTTTGTAAACTTTTGGGATTCTGCAAGCCGGACAGGATTGTGCGCAAGATGATCCGTCACGTGCAGGTTCCAGTTTGCAATGATTTGCTTTTTCATATTATTCAGAATCAGCTTGTGATTTGCAGGAAAATTCTGCTCAAAGGTTTCCGGATCCGCATAGAAACTCCGGAGTGTTTCCAGAGCAGATTCCACGGCAAACTGAGATCCCAGATGGCTTCTGAAATACTTTTTGCTGCCGTGGCCGTCAGCGATTGCGGCAACCGAATAATATTCATTCACCTCGTATGCCGAATGATCCTGACAGACCAGTCCGCTGGTTTCATGGCTTGCGCCGATTACAGAATGGCTGAAACCGCCGAACATCGCAATAATCCTCCTTATAAATCAAATCAATGTACAGAGATCCTGATAAAAGCTTTCTATTACCAACCTGTATCCAGCGAGATTGCATCTGCATCGCCGAGATTCGTCATGGAATCCTGGATCTGCTGACCGAGCAGCTTCTGCTTTGCTGCGCGGACTTCTTCCTCGCTGAGCTCATGATTGACGTCATCGGAGAGCGTCATACTCTTACTGCCGATCTGTGCGGAAGTAACAGCGATGATCTTGATCATCTGTGCAAGCTGACCGCCGGAATACGCATGGACAACGGTATCCTTGGAGCCGGTGAACTCCTCGAGCATCTCGTCATTTGCTTCGCTTCCGATACCGAGCGCAGCCTTCAGGCCAAACTTATACCAGCTGTTCTGCTTGAGCTCTTCGAGTGCTTCCTTATAGTCATCGGACGGATAGCCGTCAGTCATCAGGAAGATGACCGGTGCGAAGGAAAGCGACGGCGAATTCAGGAAGCTGTTGCGGGACATTCTTGCAGAAAGCTCGCGGAATGCTTCGCCCATATTCGTCACGCCGTCCGCACGCAGACGCGTCCACTCAAAGTCCTCGATCAGGATCGGCTCGGTATACATCCAGCGAACCTGCGTACCGAAGGTCAGAACTGCGACCTTGACATCCGTATCAGCCTCACCGACTCTGCGGATCTCCGGAATCAGCTCTTCCATAACGGTATTAAGCTCACCGATCTTCTTGCCGACCATGCTGCGCGAAGTATCAATGAGGAAGAAGATAACAAGGCTCTTCTTGGACACACTTGTTGCGCTCAGCGGATCGTCATCATCAAAATCGAGAAGGTCATCCGCGGTATCCGCAACATTCTTTGCAGCGGCTTTCGCTTCTTTGACAGCCTCGCCTGCGGTCTTCTTGACAGCAGCGGCCTGCTGATCGGCAGCTGCGGCAAGTCCTTCAAGTGCAGACGCCGCACCCGTGCCTGCGGATTTCATCAGGCTTGCAGCGGCTTCCTCGATTGCTTTTGCCTTCGCCTGTGCAGATGTCGCTGCACCGGAAGCGCCTTTCATTTCATTGCTCATAACTCAGATCTCCCTTTCATGATATGCAAATCATATAGCATAGCATCACAGCGATGCTGTTACATCACCGAAATTGATGATAAGTCCCTGCCAGACAGGGAATCCCTTTCCGGGCGGGATATCATAGAAATCGCCGTCCGGCATTTTCACACTCCACGTTTTGCTTGACATATTCTTGAAGCCGAGTACGCCGGGCTTCAGGCGGTTTTCGACCAGCTCGCCGGCGATCGTCTGGAAGTCCTCGGAATCCGGATCAATCTCGCATTCATAGAAGACGCATCCAAGATACAGCGGCATCCGGTTTTTCCGGTTGCTGAACTTGAGCGTTTCGAAGATTGTTCCGCATTGCGGGCACTTAAACGACTTGGAGTCGGGCTGCTTAAAGGTCGAGCAGAAATTGGTTCTGCCGCAGCTGCACTGGATAATCTCCGAGCGCAGGCGGATAAAGATTTTCTGCCATTCATTTTCAATAATACGTTTATTCGGATCAGAAATGCCGAGCGTAAAGGACTTGATAAACGCTTCCTTTACATAATCCGGATAAATCCGCCAGAACTTGATCACATTGTCATGGATCCCGCGGACCGGACGGTTGCTGGTGTCATCCGGATCGTAGATAAAGACGGCATTCTGTCCGTAATGCTTGAGCTCGGAAGATTCCGTCAGGCAGACATCGCGGACAACCTTTTCGCCTTCCATCGGATCGCCGCGGAACAGCAGCTTGAACAGGACTACTGCGAGCGAATATTTATCCGTCTGGACATTCGGCTTTGCGACGCCGCGGACAACTTCCGGTGCCATGTAGCCGGGCTTACCGCCGATGCCGAAGTTGCTGCCGTCCGGTGCGATGTTGTCGCAGTCGCAGACGAGAACTGCGCCGGTATCCATGTTGATGAAGAAGCCGCCGTCATTCAGGTCCTGATAGCTCTTGCCGGCGCGGTGAAGCTGCCGGAACGCATTGACGATATTGATGACCGCAGTCACCATAGCATAAAGGCTGGTGAATCGAACCGGCGTTTTGGTTGAACGCCCTGTCATCGGATTGACAGACAACTTATAGGTATTGAGGATATCCACAAAGGAATCGAAGCTTTCGGGCTTCAGCTCCATCAGGTAGCCGAAGGTACCGTCTTCTGTTTCCTTCGTCAGATATTTCGGCCAAAGGAATTTATTGCTCGGCGGACCGTCGCTGATATTATTCTGGATGTTCTTGCGGAATGCCTTGGGGTTCTTCATCTTGTCGATGTCGTACCATTTCAAAGCCCATTTCATTCCGTTGTAGCGGACGGTATAGACAGTACCCTGTCCGCCGCTTCCGATCACACCGAGAACTTCGGCCTTTCCGCCGTATTCCATTTCGACTTCCTGACCGATTGAAAGCTCAACCATGCGAATCTGTCCTCCTAAATAATGTAATCAAATTCAATGCAATCCGAGTGCATGATTCTCAGCGTGCAGCAGGGATATAAGTCTCATAATTGAGTGCGTGTGCGATACAATATTTATGTACGTACGAATTTTCCACGCATAAGATAGTCAGTCCCGGGCAATACGCGAACGCATTCTTGTCAATATACTTTACGCTGTCGGGAAGCGTCAGCTTGCGAAGCTTTTCGCAGCCTGCAAAGGCCTGCTCGCCGATGCTGCTGACTGTATCCGGGATCTCAACGACCTCAAGGCTCTTGCAGAAAGCAAATGTATTCTCTGCAATTTCGAGAATGCCCGTCGGAAGATTGATGCTGACAAGCTTTTCGCACTCGGTGAACGCCGCCGTACCGATCAGCCGGAGCGACGAGGGAAGCTCTATGAGGCGCAGATGCTTACAATTTGAAAAAGCATACTGACCGATCGCGAGAAGCGTATCCGGAAGCTGCACGGTACGGAGACCGCTGAAGCCGTCGAAGCTGAATTCCTCGATCTTGGTACAGCCTTCCGGAATTGTCACATTCCGGGAAAAGACACGATATTTATTCGCATCGCCGCGGGTGAAAACATGATCATTGACATTGACAGGGCGCGTTTTTTCCTTCTTGGAATCATCTTCCTCTGTTTTATCGGGAACGCGCAGCGGCGATTCATAGGGCCAGCCGAGCATATAAGTCAGGCTCGCAAGCACAAACTCAGCCGCATTTTCCGAAAGGAATTTTTCACCGAGCATAATGCTTCTGGCCTTTGTAGCAGCCATTTCATGATTGCCCTGTTCAGAGAGAAGCACACCGAGAATTCCTTCTTCGATCATGCTGCGCAGCAGTTTTCTCTCCTTATCATATTCAGCTGTAAAATCATTCAGCAGCGCGATGAATCGTTTTTCGTGGAACATGAGGCTGCCCTCATATCTGAGAAACAGCGTATACGCATATTCCTTAAACATCATCTTCAACTGCAGCTGAATATGCTGGGTATTATCAAAGCCCTCAATCGTCTGGGGGGCCGGTGCTCCGCATTCCGGACAGGAGATACTGTTCGGAGGGAGTTCAGCATGGCATTTCTCACACTGCATAGTTAACTCTCCTGAATCTGATTCTGTTTGTATTTTATTGTTCAGCCAAACGCGGCTGCAGGAGCGGCAGGGTATAATACGCCCCTGTCCTTTTTCCTTTGTGTTATTATAACATGTTTTTTTGTGCTTGTCAAGTAACAGATGTATCATATTTGCAGTATCCGCTTGAAAAGCGCGAGTTTCTTTTTCTAACGATTCAGCGAATGAAAGCGGCGATTTGTATGGATTTTCGTTGCTTTTCGGGAGCTTCAAAAAAATCCGGAAGTTGTTTATTTTACTTTACAGTTGTGCAATATAGACAAAACTGATAGGACAAAATTGGTTTGCGTATAAAATAAAACACCTTGCAATTTTTTTGCAAATGTGCTATTATTATATTGTTAAGTGAATGATGATGAGGAGTGTACTCTATCGCTCCGATTCATTAAAAATTCATCTGAATTCATTTGCAGGAGGAAAGGTCAATGAAAAAGAAAAGCAGAGCGCGACTCTTCCGGCCGGCACTTTGTACGCTTGCCTTAGCGGTCAGCCTGTCAGCCAGCGGATGCGGACTGATCAACGGCTCCATGAACGGCGTGCAGAGTGTGGAAGGCAGCAGAATCTATGTCATCGGTCAGGGCAAAGGCATTGAATTCTGGGATCATGTCAAACAGGGTGCAATGGAAGCAGCGGAAGAGCTCGGCTATGAAGTCATTTTCAAAGCCGAGGGTGACATCACCGATACAGATGCGCAGCGCAAACTGATCCGTGAAGCCATCAACGATGATGCTGACACGATCGTCATTGCGCCGAATGATCCGGATGCACTCAATAATGAACTGAACGAAGCAGTCAAGGCCGGAATTGAAGTTATCGCGATTGATTCAGATATGAATTTCGTCGGCCGCCGCACATACGTCGGAACCATTAACGCTTCCAGCGGTGCAATGGCTGCACGTCATGCTGCAGATTTCTTCAAGAACTATTATGATGATAAAGTCGTGATTGTTGCAGAATCAACAGTTGCCATGTCTTCGCAGGATCGTCTCAGCGGCTTCATGCCAGCGCTGATCGGAACCGTAAAATCCAGAGCAGCCGCCGCACTCGCTGAACAGATGCAGTCGGAGGCAATGATGGAACTTGAAAATTCGGATCTGCCGGCTGCTGTTCTGAATCCGGCACGTTCCTCGGCTGCTGTTGCTGCTGCAGCGGGCGCTCCGCCTGAGGCACTCGCAAAAGCGGTTGCCGGTGCGGTTTCTGCTAGCGCAAAATCTGCGAATATTGATCCGGAAGTCGCGGCACGTGCTGCAAAGCTTGCAACCGAGGCAAACGGCGGTAACGGCGATCTCGCATACAGCCAGACCATTGAAATGATAACCGGCGAAAAGCCTGCCGAAACGCAGGAAGGTAATAATGCCCCGGCTTACAATGATTCCGAAGACATTACAGAACAGGTCAATGCTGCCGCACTGGCTGCCGCAAAGGCCGCTGCTGCAAACGGCGCACCTAAGGATGCAATTACGGAAGCTGCAACAAAAGCTGCTTCAGAAGCTGCTCTTGAACTCGGTGCAGGTCCCGGCACTGCTGCAAAGGCTGCCGGTGTTGCTGCTGGTCAGAACGGCGGTGATGCCATCGCTGCTTCGTCCAATGCTGCACAGATCGTTTCACAGGCAAACGGCGATACTTCCGGCGGTAATCAGAATGCAAACGGCGGACAGGAACAAGGCGATGCTCAGCAGGGCGGCGCACCGAACGGCGGCGCTGATAATGCTGATATTCCGGAAGAACTCGCACAGGCGGCAAACATGGCTGCACAGACCGCTGCCGGAAACGGCGCACCGCCTGTCGCAATCTCTCAGGCAGCTGCAAACGCTGCTGCTACAACGGCTGTCGATCTCGGCGTAGATCCTTCTGTTGCTGCACAGGCTGCTGCACAGGCTGCTGCTGCAAACGGCGGTGATCCTTCTGCTGCTGCAACTGCTGCCGCGGAAGCAACTGCAAACGCCAAGGGCAACGACGCTCCCCAGGGCGGTGCTCCCCAAGGCGGCAATGAGGAAACAGACAAACCTGCCGAAACCGGAACACCTTCTACCATTCAGGGCGGCGGTTCCGCAATCGACGCGATCTCCCCTATTCAGCAGGTTTTGAACTGCAAGGGCGATTCGGAAGTTGCAAAGTCGCAGGTCCTTCAGCTGCTCAAGAATGATACTGATCATAAAATCAAGGTCATCTTCACGACCGGTGAGCGCTCAACGATCGGTGCCTGTGAAGCGGTCGCGGAAGCTGAGCTCGTCGGCAAGGTCGCGATCATCGGCTACAACACCAATGAAACCGAGCTGACTTATCTCAAGAACGGTACGCTGAGCGGACTGGTCGTCCAGAATCCTTATAACATTGGTTATCTCAGCGTCTACTATGCAGGAAGAATCCTCGCAGGCGAAAATGTTTCGCCTATGGTTGATACCGGTTCTACATATGTTACGCTCCAGACGCTGAATACTGATGAAGTTCGTCTGCTGCTCGATCCGGCTGAATTTACAAAGAAATAAGGGGGAGGAATAGAAATGGCTAAACAGAAAACAGAATTCAGCAGCTTCGGCTATATCGTTGTCGGAATTGCACTTGCAGTCATCATGCTGTTGAACATGTCCCTCCTTTATCTGAACTACGCATCTGCAAACAAGACATTCAGCACGACTTCTACGGAGATGAACCTGATCAACTCTGCAAACGGTATGCTCCAGAATGCAAACAGCGAGCTTGTCAATATGATCGCAGGCGTCGGCAATACGCAGGGCCACATGAACGCAATCTCCAATTTGTTCCCTGCCTGCCAGGCTAAGATGGATGCCTACGAAAAGCTCGGTATTCACAATGAACTGGCTGTCCGCCGTTTCCGTCACGTCCGTGCATATGTCAGTGCATATCAGAATAAATTTGAGCAGTACCGTGATCAGTACACGGAAATTCTCAAGACCAATGACAGCGAACAGATCCAGGCTTTCCAGGATTCTCTGAAAGACCTCTATGAGCAGGATATTGCACCGCTTCAGACTGCTGCGACTGAGATGCTTGTTGCAACAATCTCGATCTCGACAACCAATGCAAACAAGCGTACAGCTGAATCTTCCCGCAATATGTACCTGATCCTTGCCGTTCTGGCAGCCGTTCTCGTAATCGGTGAAATCGCCGTCTTCCTGGCTGCTAGATACAACAAGCGTGCAAGTGAAGAAATCAGCCGCAAGAGCGCACAGTTTGCAGAAGCATCTTCCAAGCTCATGCGTTCCCGCGAAAAGATGGAAGATATTGCTGTTTCCAACATTCTGACCGGTTTGAAGAACCGTTATGCGCTGGAACAGGATATCGGTGAACGCCTCGCAACCGAGCAGTTCAATATTGCGGTCTTTGACCTCGATAACTTCCGCAGTATCAACGATACCTACGGCTATGACTTCGGTGACGAGTATCTCGCACAGATCGCAGAAAAGCTCAAAGAGGAATTCGACCAGTTCGCTGATATCTACAATATCACCGGTAACGAATTTTGCTTCGTCTTCAAGAGAACAGTCTCTGAGACACAGGTCATTCGTCTGATCGAGAACATCGTCAACGTCATGACTGCTCCGTATACAATCCTGAACCTGACCGTTCAGCTGACTGTTTCCGGCAGCACCTACCACTACCTCGCCGGCGACTGCCTGAACGTCAACTCGCTCCTCGTGAAGATGGATAACGTTCTCCGTAACGCAAAGCGTGCGGGCGGCGGTCAGATCTTCCAGGTTATGAACATCTGATCTGCGACATCAAACCGAAATAATTTTTGGAGCTGCCGTAATTCAAATTGCGGCAGCTCCTTCTTTTCCCCCGCAAAATTGTCCATTCTTGCAAAAACAACTGCCGGAATCCGCCATTTTGCCGTGAAATGTCTAAAACTATAAAAAAATTGCCGGATTCCCATGAAGTTCTATTGACTTTTCATGAAATCTGTTGTATAATATCTTTATAATAGATTATACAGCAATACAATACAAATTCGACAACTTGTCCGCGGTTGTTACGGACAACAAGCTGCCCCTTCCGGCAGTACGGCAACAGCTGCAAATATATCATTAGGAGGAAAAGGGAATGTCTGAATCCAGATTTATGAAAACAGTCCTGTTCGGCGGTTATGACCGCGCCGGTGTCGAACAAACCTTTGAACGCCTCAGCGCGCAGCTTTTCCAGCTGCAAAATGAAGTCGCCGATCAGCGCAGACTGCTCGCTGATTTGCAGCAGGGCGGGAACGAAGCCGATGCGCTTCATAATGTCCTTATGGAACAGCGCACCAAGCTCAGTCAGATTCAGGCACAGCAGGAAACGATCAATAAAAAGCTCCAGGCTGCTGAAGCTGAAAAGAAAGAAAAGGATGAAGAAATCGAATCGCTCAAGGCGAAGATCATTTCACTCAAGGATAAACTCCATGAGAAGGAAATGAAGCTCTCTGCTTTTGAGGCCGATGAGGATAACAAGCCCGCACGCGCCGCAATCGCGGAAATCGAGGAGCGTGCGCACAATATTCTTCATGCTGCCAGAAAGGATGCCGATGAGCTTGAGGAAAACAGCCGCAAGCTCTCCGAAAATATCATCACAGAGGCCAATAACACCGTTCAGCGCATTATTTATGAGGCTGAAACGCAGAGCGCACAGATTCTTGCGAATGCGCAAAACCGATGTTCCGAAACAGAAGTCGCAACAGGCAATCTGCGTTCCTATCTCGTGGCAGACGTTGACCGGCTGACAGCACAGATCGAACAGATCAGAAGGACATTTGAGATGCTTCATGCACAGAGCGCACAGTCTATTTCAAACGCAGCGCAGCTTCTGAGTACGACCGATCAGATTCTGAAAACAGGCGGCACACCTGTTTATCAGGCGCCGGTGACGGTTCAGCCGCAGCTTCCTCCGGAGCCGGAATATGAGCCGGTTACGCATGCGTACTTCGGTGCAGAGCCGGAGCCGGTTGAAGCAGAAGCACCTGCGGAAGAAGCACCTGCGGCAGCTCCCGAACCCGCAGTCAGCCAGGCAGCCGCAAGTCAAAATGCAGAGCTGGAGCGCCTGCAGCAAATGGCGAATGCAATCGCCGGAATCGGTGTCAAAAATCCGGCACCGCAGCCGGCAGTCCATGCACCCGCAAAACCAGTAGCTTCACAGGGCTTTTCCGGCGTCCCTGATCTCGCTGCACTTGCCGCACAGGCCGATGCGCTTACCGGCGGAAAAAAATAACGAATGTACTATTATTTGATTTTTCTGTATGAATGAGGAGTAACGAAAGATGAATGAAATTATTATTGTAAAGCCTGAAAAATGTATCGGCTGCACCGCCTGCATCCGCGCCTGTCCCGCTCCGGAAGCCAATATTATGCAGCCTATCGGGAACGGAAAAATGATTACGCGCGTTGATCCGGAGCGCTGTATTGCATGCGGAGAATGCATCCGTGCATGTAAACATGATGCAAGAGACTATATTGACGACACCGAAGACGCCATGAATGCAATTTACCGCGAAGAAAAACTCATCGTCATGGTGACTCCTGAAATCAAAACCGCTTATCCGACAAAATGGAAAGGCATTCTCGACTGGTTCCGCAGCAAGGGATGCAGCGTCTATGACGCTTCCTTCGGCGCGGATATCTGCACATGGGCGCATCTCCGTGCCCTGGAAACCGGCCAGCTCTCCAACTTTATTACGCAGCCATGTTCTGCTGTTGTAAAGTACATCGAGCTGTATCAGCCGAAGCTCCTGACGAATCTTTCGCCCTTCCACTCCCCTGTTTCGTGCAGCGTGATCTATGTCAAAGAGTATCAGCGGCGCGATAATCCGATCGCTGTTCTGTCGGCATGTATTGCGAAGAAAACAGAATTTGCCGAGACCGGCCTTGTCGATTACAGCATTACCTTCCGCCGCCTGATGGAATATTTCGACCGCAATGATATTCGGATCGCATCGAATCCGGTGGATGATTACACCTATAAATTCGACGATCTCCAGGGCGAACTCGGCTCGATCTACAGCCGCCCGGGCGGTATGCGCGACAATCTGCTCGAACATGCATCGGATCTCAGCATCTCCTGCTCTGACGGCGTGCAGAAGGTCTACCGCGAACTGGACATGTACGCAAGAATGCCTGAGCAGAAGCAGCCGCAGATTTTCGATCTGCTCTCCTGCGAATACGGATGCAACATGGGACCGGCTTCCGATTCCGACCAGAGCTGCTTTGAAACGCTCCGTACCATGCGTGTGATCGAAGATGAAGCACGCGCACGCCGCAAGACGACCGGCGGTGTCTTCCGGAACAGCGAGGATAAGCTCTTCCGCCGCTTCGACGAGGAACTGAAGGTCAGCGACTTCCTGCGCAGCTATAAGCCGACAAAACCGAGCGTCGTTCCCAGCGATGCCCAGCTTGAGCCGGTCTATACCGCTATGAATAAGATGACCGAGAAGGATCGCTGCATTGACTGTGCTGCCTGCGGCTATAAATCCTGCCGCGAAATGGCGACTGCAATCTTCCGCGGACTCAATATCCCCGATAACTGTGTTCATCATGCAAAATCTACTTCTGCTTCCGACGGAAACGCATCCGGCACGAATATCCAGAAGCTGACAACTGATCTCCGTGTTGCTGCTGCTGAGATTCAGAATGATATTGCTGCAATCAACCGGACCGCGGATTCGACCGGTGAACGCGCAAATGTCATCAACGATCTGATGCGCAATATCATTACATTCTGCAACAACAATCCGGTCATGGACGAGAACTGTGTCAAGCAGCTGACAAGCATCCTGGAAACCACCATGACCGCGCTCAGCGCATTCAATCAGAATGTATTTGATACCCAGGGCGCAACGCATAAGATCATGACCACCATTGATAAGCTCAACGGGCTTCTCTCGAACGGCGCAACCGTTCAGGCTGCCGAATAAAACATAAGCCGCAAAATCAAAGCAAATGCTAAGATTTTGCGGCTTTCTTATGTTTAAAAATAAACGCTGTTACTTGCAGAAATTCCGGTATTCAGACGGCGTCATTCCGGTCAGTTCCTTGAATTGTCGCATCAGGTGGAACTCGCTGTGATAGCCGCAGCGTTCTGCAATCTGCCGCAGCGGCATCCCCGATGTCGAGAGCAGACTCTTTGCCCGGTTCACACGCGACTCCGCAATATCCGCCGTAACGCTCACGCCGAACATCGCCTTGTAGCTGTGCTGCAGCGACGAAATGCTCATCGCATATACTTCGGCAAGCTCCTGCACGCTGCCGATCACCTCCGGCGTATGCTGAATCTGCCAGCGCATCGTGACGAGCCGGTCGTACTTCGCGCTCGCCTTCATCGCTGTCGTCTGCGGCTTCGTATGTACATCGCGGCTGAGATGAAAAAGCATCATCTGCAAATACAGCAGCGTGATGTCATAGTGATAATCCTTTGAATTATAAAACTCATAGGTCATTGCACGGATGATCTCGGAACATTCCGCTGCGCCGCCGATCGGAAACGGCTTATTCAGCGGGATATCCAGCTCACGGAAGAGCTTACGGTCTGCCGGATCGACCGTAAAATGAAACCAGTCGTCCATGTAATAATCATTGCAGGCACGGTAATACTGCGGCGTGCCGTCCGTGTAGATCAGGACGGAGTTTTTCGGAACCTGCCGGATCTCTCTGCCGATCCGCACCTCGCATTCTGCGTGAAACAGGAGAAAGAGCCAGCTCGGGCTGATTCCGTTGGGACGATCAATGACGAAATCTTTGTCGTGAGAATGATGATAACCGATACTGTAGATATCCATAGCACACCTCCGTAGTTTTGTTATATTGTAACATAAACTTGCAGAAATTGCAATACCAAATTAAAATTTGCGGAAAATATATCTTAAACGTGCACATTTTGTTATTTTCAATTCTGCTGATTTGTGCTATAATGAGGGCAAATGAGCAGATAAGGGGGAATTTTATATGCTCTGTAAAAAAATTATCGCGGTATTTTCCGCAGCTGTACTGTTGATTTCTGCACTTCCTGCCGCAGGATGTACAGCCGCATCTGAGATAACCGGCACGATGCGCGAAATCTCAACAACCGAACTGGTACATGATATGGGAATCGGAATCAATCTCGGAAACACGATGGAAGCCTGCGGCGACTGGATCAACGGCAAAAGCATCTCCGACTATGAAAAAGCCTGGGGCAGTCCGCTCGTTTCAAAGGAAATGATCGAGGGAATCGCAAAGGAAGGCTTCGGCGTCCTGCGCATCCCGGTCGCCTGGTCGAACATGATGCAGCAGGACGGCACCTATACGATCAGTCCGGAGCTCGATGCCCGCGTGCATCAGATCGTTGACTGGACGATCGGCAGCGGCATGTATGCGATCGTTAATATCCATTGGGACAACGGCTGGGTCAATAAATTCCCGGAAAACAAGGATGAATGCATGAAGCGCTTTCAGCGGATGTGGACACAGATCGCGGAGAGCTTTCAGGATTACGGCGATTATCTGATGTTTGAATGTCAGAATGAGGAACTCGGCTGGGAGACCGTCTGGAATCCCTGGGGCGGCACAGAGGGAAAAGCAGAATCCTATGCGCTCTGCAATGAGATCAATCAGGCGTTTGTCGATGTGATCCGCGCATCCGGGGGAAACAATCCGAAGCGGCATCTGCTGATCTCCGGCTATAACACCGGCATCGACCGCACCTGCGATGCGTACTTCAAAATGCCGTCTGATCCTGCAAACCGCATGGCAATCTCGGTGCATTATTACTCCCCTGCCGGCTTCGCGATCCTGGAAGAGGACGCGGACTGGGGCAAGGCTACGCCGACCTGGGGCAGCGATCAGGATTATGCGTCACTCCGCAGCGAAATGGATATGATGAAAACCAGCTTCGCAGATAAAGGTATCCCGGTCATCATCGGTGAATACGGCTGCCCGACCAAGAATAAAGAGCCGGAATCCGTCCGGCGGTTCCTGACAGCTGTCTGCAAGGAAGCATACAGCAGAGGGCTCTGTCCGGTGCTGTGGTCTACACCCGGCGGCCATTACGACCGCGAGGCGTTCCAGCTTACTGACAGAGAACTGCAAAAGAATTTCTATGAGATCGGCGGCAAGGAATTCAAGCCTGCCGATACCCCCGAACAGCCGCAGAAACAGCCTCTGCAAGGCGATCTCAACGGCGACGGCAGCGTCGGCGCCGCAGATGCCGTCATGCTGACAAAATATCTGCTGACATCAGAAAGCACGATCCCGAAGGAAGCCGACATCGACGGAAACGGCTTCATCAATGCGGCAGATCTGTCGCAGCTGAAAACGCTCATCCTAAAATAACCCCCACTATGTGCACACGGCTCCGGTGATTTGCTTCACCGGAGCCGCTGTGTTTTCTGTCAAAGGGATCAAAGCGATACCGTAATTCCCGGCGCAACAAGCTTTGCAAAGGCTGCGCCGTCACCGGGATTCCCGACGATCGTACCGTAATGGATCGGGATCACGATCTGCGGCTGCATCCGGTTGACGAGTTCCGCGGCCTCAGCCGGGTCCATCGTATAGGTTCCGCCGATCGGGATCAGCGCGATATCACATTGTACTGCCGCCGCTTCCTTTGTCGCATCGGTATCCCCTGCTGCATAGATCCGCTTGCCGCCGACTGTCACAATATAGCCGAGCCAGCCGTTCTGCTTCGGATGAAACTGCTTGCTGATATTATACGCCGGCACCGTTTCCACGGCAATCCCGCTGATTGTTTTTATTTCGCCCGGTTTCATCAGGACAGGCTCCGTGATACCGGCAGACTTCAGCTCTGCGGCCATGCTTTCCGGTGCAATGAATACAGTCTCCGGCTTGCAAATCCTTGCGATATCCGCCGGAGAAAAATGATCAAAATGCGGATGCGTGATGAAAACGATATCCGCATCCTTCCGCGCATCAGTGATGCGGAACGGATCAAAATACAGCACCTGATCGCCGCCGATGCGGATGCTGCTCTGTGCATTGACTGTGATCTGCCTGCGCATAAGCTGCTCCTTTCTCACAGGTATTCCCTGCAAACTGCTTCCACGATCTCGCGTGCCTGCTCCGGCGGCGCATCCAGCTCGCAGCCGGATGCATGAAGATGTCCGCCGCCGCCGAACCGCTGACAGATCTCGTGTGCATAAATATCGCCCTTGGTATGAATTGAGCATCTGGTTCTGCCGTCGGGCAGTTCGCGGAGCGTCACACCGATGCGCATTTCCTCATACTGCTCAATATAGGCATTGATGCCCTCTAAATCGGAATCCGCGATCCCTGCCGCTTCCAGATCGCTGCGGAAAATAATGCTCGAAAACAACTGCTCCCCGCAGGAAATATGCATACGGCGTTCCAGCGCCTTTTCAATCTCCCTGCGCCCTTTTGATTTATACATCATATGCCGCCGCCCGATGTTTTCGATATCCGCACCGCATTCCGCCAGCGCCGCAGCCGTCCGGAAGGTCTGCGCAGAAGCGTCAGATGTCCGGAAGCAGAGTGTATCCGTCACGATCGCAGCATAGAGCAGGTCTGCGATCGGCTTTGTCACGGGAATTTTCATGACACAGAGCAGCTTATAAATGATCTCGCTGCACGCGCCGCAGTCCGGCTCAACATATTTGTAATCTGCTTCGATCGTATTGCCGTTGTGATGATCGAGGCAGAATGTGAAATGCTGCTCCGCAAAGGGTCCCGTGCGATAGGGCGTTGAGGTATCGACCGAAATCCAGACCGCATCTTCCGGCGCATCCGGCACATACTGATCTGTCAGATACCGGAACGGCGCAGGGACCGGATCGCGCCCTGTTACCGCCGTCTGAATACCGACAGACTGAAGCGCCATCGCCAGCGCAAATGCAGAACCGATGCAATCGCCGTCCGGCCGGATGTGATACACAATGCGTACCGCACGGCACGCCCGCAGATGTGCGGCAAGTTCTTCCAAAGATGTCATTGAGCTGCTCCTTTCACGATGCTGCCTTCTCAAAATCAATCCGGACAAGCGCCTTGCCGTTCGGCAGGGATTCGGTTTCCGTGAGAACATCCGCATATCCGATCTCATGCATCGCATCTGTCAGCGCAGCGGCGTCTATCTGATGATGCACCGCGTCAAGGCCGTCAAATTCATGCAAATACGGCGAATCGGAAACCCAGCGTTCTGCGTCCGTATTGATCTGAATCACACAGGAAACATAAACCGGCGCCGATTGCAGAACCGCTCTCTGAAACGCCGGATATCCGATATATTCAATCAGCAGATCCGCGATCAGAAGCTGCGTTTCGGGCAGTTTCTCGGGCTCTGCTGTCAGGTCGATCCGCAGGCATTCCAGGCTTTCAAGCTGCGCATACCGTTCGCGGACGGCGTTCAGATATGCTTCATTGATATCAACACCGTATACCCTGCGGAACTGATCGCTGCGGATATGCTCAAGACCGTTTCCGCCCGCAATGCCGAGAATCATTACAGTATCTGCCGGACAGGCCGCAAGCTGCCGCTGCATCAGCGTATTCAGCGCCTGAAGCTGTCTGACAGAATCCAGCTTCATATGATTCTCATAGGTTTCCAGCCTGATCGCTTCCCACGGATTCCCCACTTTTCCACCTCAGATAAATAACAGATTGACCACGAATCCGCAGACCAGCGAAAACAGCATCACAAAGAGCAGATACAGCAGAAAGTGCTTCATCCCCAGCACAATCTTCAGCGCGCCGAGATTCGTGATTTTTGTTGAAGGGCCGGTCAGCATGAAGGATGCCGCCGAACCGATGCTCATGCCGCTCATCAGCCATTGCTGCAAAAGCGGGATCGTGCCGCCGCCGCAGGCATAGAGCGGAACACCGATCGTTGCTGCCATCAGCAGTCCGAAGCCCTGATGCTCCGAACCGAACAGCTTTGCAAAGCCCTCTGCCGGCACATAGCGCTGAAAAAGCGCCGAGAGCAGTACGCCGAACAAAAAATACAGCCCTGTCGCCTTGAAATTTCTGCCAATATTTTTCAGCAGACGAATCAGCAGATTCGGGTGTGTATCGCGGCTCTGTTTCTCCTCAAAGCCCTCAAAATTGAAGAAGGCCTTGTTTTTGAAGCCAAACCGCAGAATCAGTCCGGCTGCAATCCCGCAGAGAAAGCAGGTAATGATACGGACGGCCAGCACCTCTTTGCCGAGCGCACAGCTGTAAATAATCAGCTGCGGATTGAGCAGGATAGAGCTCATCATGAACGCAGCGAGCCAGTCATCCCGGATGCCCTTGCGCGAAAACGAAGCCGCAAGCGGTATCGTGCCATACATGCAGAGCGGTGATGCGATCCCGAGGATACTTGCGATCACGATGCCGAATACGCCGAGCTTATGCTCCCCAAGCTTTGTGACGGCGCCGTGAATCTTATCCTTGACAAAAACCGAAATGACCGAGCCGAGCACCATGCCCATGATCCAGTAGGGCAGAATCTGCCGGAGCTGGATCATGAAATAGGAGCTGACATAGATAAACTCACGCTTCAATACAGACAGAATCTCAATCATCAATCATAACCAGCTGATACTCGCGGCTGCCGAGTCCGATTTCTGCCGCATGTTCCAGCGTATGCAGACCGTTCTTCGATTCGATCCGGCGGATCAGCTTTTCGCCGTCCTCTGCCGCATAGACCAGATCCACACAGGCCTGATCGAGCGCGACCGGATCAGACGAGGACAGGATGCCGATATCATGCATATCCGGCTCTTCCGGTCTGCCGACACAGTCGCAGTCCACAGAGAGGCGGTTCATCACGCTGACGTAGGTAATGCGGTCGCCGAGGTGATCGCTGACGGCTTTGCCTGCCTCACCCATGGATTCCAGGAAGCCGTCCTGATTGCTTGAATCCCACTTTGACTTTGTTTTGCCGGCGGAGTGAATCCAGAATTTACCCTCTCTCGCCGCCAGTCCGATCGAAATATTCTTGATCGCACCGCCGAAGCCCGCCATCGGATGTCCCTTGAAGTGCGAAAGGATCAGATAGGAATCATAATCATCGAATGCCGCGCCGACATAGTCCTCTTTGATATTGGTGCCGCCGCTGACCGGAATCGCCATTGTACCGTTTTCATCGAGAATCTGGAATTCGGTGATATCGGTAAAACCGTGATCCTTCGCGACCTGATAGTGCATGGCAGTCTCACCGCGCTTGCCGCCGTATGCGGTATTGCATTCGACAACAGTACCGTCCACATAGCGGATCAGATCGGTAATCAGCTCAGGACGCAGATAGTTGCTCGCGGGCGGCTCACCGGTACTGAGCTTGACCGCAGGCTTCTCACCCGGCTGCCAGCCAAGGGCAAGATATGCATTGATAAGTCCTTCCGGAGAGATATCCTTTGTCATATAGACGACCGGTACATCGTCTTTGAGCATCCCTTTCAGGATCGCTGCTTTCATCAGCGTCAGATCGTCTGCATTCCAGACACCGTTGCTGTCGAGATCATATTTTTTATCGCGCAGATCAGTATCAGAAGGCTTTGTCAGCAGATACGAACAGAGCGTGTGAATATCATCCATAGAATACGGTGAATCCGGCTTCGCTGCCGCTTCCGAAAGCGTCACAAGCGAAACATTATGCGAGGCATATTTTTGCTTTTGCTCCTCGGTCAGCGGCCGCTCCGTAAAGGGATTGACGCAGCCGGTCAGGACGGTCAGCAGGCTGAGCGCCGCTGCAAAACAGGTCAGTTTTTTCATTTGATTCTCCTCTCATACAAGCTCCGTTCGCACGGATCATTCGGATATTTCTGCTTTGAAGTATGCAAGGAACTTCTCCGCAGTTTTGGTCAATATCTGATACTTATTCCAGATCAGATGCATCTCCGCATAGACCGCAGGCGCAAGCGGCAAAAAGCAGAGATCACTCTCGCCGCTGACATTGATGAGCTTATCCAGAATCAGCGCATAGCCCATGCCCTCGCGAACCATAACAGATGCATTGTATACAAGATTATAAGTCGAGACAACATTCAGCTTTTCAAGCGGCACACCGAGCCACTTAACAATCGGCATTTTATCCGAGAGCTGCCTTGATACGATCAGCGGAATCCCGCGCAGGTCTTCCGGCTGAATCGCAGATTTCTGAGCAAGCGGGGCATCCCGGCGCATCAGTACGCCCCATTCATCCCGCATCGGCAGCCGGATCGCATGATGACGGCTGTCATCCACAGGCGTAAACACGATGCCGAAATCGCTGAGGCCTCTGTCCAGTCGGTCAATGACATCCTGCCCGTCGCCGCTGTAAATGTGAAACCGTACAAGCGGATATTGCTTTTGCAGCTGATTCGCAGCACGCGCTGCAAGCTTGATCGCATCGGTCTCACCGGCGCCGAGATAAATATCTCCGGCAAGCGACGCATCACTCGCTGCTATGTCGCTCTCGGTTCGGCTGACAAGCTCCAGAATCTGCTCCGCACGCTTCCGCAGGAGCATGCCCTCTTCTGTCAGCTCGATTTTATGCTTGCCTCGTACAAAAAGCGTCTTGCCGAGCTCATCCTCCAGGTCATGCAGCTGCCGGGAGAGCGTCGGCTGCGTCAGATGCAGCGATTCCGCCGCCGCAGAGACTGTCTGTTCCCGCACAACGGCGAGAAAATACCGCAGGACACGCAATTCCACAGCGCCGCACCTCCTTTTCTGTTATTGTACCATAATCCGGCAGCGAATGTCAAGAAAATTACGATTCGTCCTGCTGCTGATTCCGCGGATGCAGATTAACCGTCACGATGCCGATGCAGATCAGAATCAGAGCGAGCAGGAAGCTGATGTCGATCTGTGACCATTCATGCAGCACAATCGCTGAAATCAGCACGCCGAACATCGGATTTGTAAAGCCAAAGACCGCAACCTTTGAAACCGGATTCGCTTTGAGAAGCATCGCCCAGACCGAATAGGCCGCAGCCGAGATAAATGCAAGATACAGCAACAGGATCAGCCCTTTCGCCGTAATAACCGAGATCCTGCCGCCGCCGATAAAGCCGATTACGGCAAGTACGATTCCGCCGAAGAAAAACTGCCAGCCGCTCAGCAGCACCGGATCCTCATCCGCAGCATATTTCTTCATGCAGACTGAGGAGCATCCGCTCGCGACCGTGCAGAGCAAAATCATGCCGTCACCGAGGAAATTGAACGCCGGGCCGCCGCGCAGGCCGTTCAGATTGATGAGAACCAGCCCTGCAAAGCCGATCAGCGAACCGGTGACCTTGCGGGCTGTCAGCGGTTCCAGCCGCACGGCAGCAGCAATGAAAATCGCAGTAAACACATTCATTCCGACGAGTACAGATGCCCGCACACCGCTTGTATGTGCAAGCCCGATGTAATAGCAGAAATATTGCAGGATTGTCTGAAACAGGCTGATGATGCCGATTTTCGGAACAGTCTGTCTGCACGGCAGCAGCGGCTTCTTTGCACGGATACTCCCGAACAGCAGCACCATAATCCCCGCAATCGCAAAGCGGATGCCGCCGAAGAACAGCTGCTCCGCCCATTCATCACTCCGGATGCCGAAGAGTGCATAGCCGGTTTTCACCGTAGCAAACGCGCTGCCCCAGAGCGCGCAGCTGAACAGCGCCAGCCCCGCAACGACCCATGTATTCGTCAGTATTTGCTTTTGATTCATAAAACGCCTTCTTTCTCTGCATATTATATCACATCGGCGCTGAAATTTCAATCTGCCGCGGTGATCCTTTCAGCATTCGACAAATTCGACAATCCGCAGCAGGTTGTGTCGAATTTTGTCGAATGCGGTTGACTTTATATCCGGAATATGGTATGATAATTGTAGTATCATTACACAAAAGGAAAGGAACCGAGCAGCATGGAGCATGACCAGAAACACCCGTTTCAGCGTGAAACAGCTTTGCAGATCTTTCTTGAGGAACTTGATATGCCCGCCGACAGCACAGGCTTTCGTCTGCTGACACATGCTGTACTGAAATCTGCGGAGAATCCCGAACGTGAACTTTCGGAGATATTTGACGAGATTGCTGCCGAGGAGGAACTATCAGCCCGCAGGGTTTACCGCAGCATCCGCCATGTCGTTTTGCTCGCGTGGGAAAATGAAAGCCTGCCGCGGCGGATGAGCGTTGAGACTTTTATTCCGTATGCAGTCCGCTGGCTGCTGGAATCGGAAGAGGCAAACAAATCATAACAATCAGGCAGAGATTCCCGGACTTTGGGAGTCTCTGCTTTTGTGTCCTTTTGTCCTGCGCTGTCAGTTGACAAATTCCGGCGGATATGCTATAATGAAGCAAACGCCGATGCGGCGTAATTGCGAAGGAGGAACCGAATTATGGCAATTGAATTTTTTGACAGACTGACCGCTTCTGTATCCAGAACAGCAAAGCAGGTTTCCGACAATGCAAAATCCCTCGCGGATAAAAACCGGATCCGTAAGGATATTGCGGCGTATGAGAACGAACTGCGCAACCGGTACCGCGATATCGGTGAAAAATATTTTGCTGAAAACAGCGAAAATCCCGCACCGGAATACGCAGAAATTTTTGCTGCAATCAATGAACTGAAAGCAAGCCTCGCTGCAAAGCAGCATGAGCTCGAAGCGCTGGAGGGCACAATCATCTGTGCAGAATGCGGCGGCGCGATCATGATCGGATCGAAGTTCTGCCCGAACTGCGGCGCAGCTGCTCCGGTTCAGGCTGCGGCTCCCGTTCCGGCTGCTGTTCAGCCGATCTGCCCCTTCTGCGGACAGGCTCTCGCTGCGGATGCGCTCTTCTGTGCAGCCTGCGGCAACAAGATTCCTGAGCAGCCTGCTGCACCCCAGGCACCGGAAACTCCGGCTGCTCCGGTACAGCCCGTACAGAATGTCTGCCCGAACTGCGGCGAAGTGCTGAGCCCGGATGCGCTGTTCTGCGCAGTCTGCGGCACCAAGGCGCCGGGCGTTGACTGATCTGTGCCCATGAAAATCAAAGATACTGCTGCCATTCTGGTCTGCGCCGGAAACGCGACCAGAATGGGCGGCATTCATAAGATCCTGCATCCTCTCGGGGATACGACGGTTCTGCATCAAGTGCTCCGCAGCTTTTGCAAATGTGAAAGCATTGCGGGGCTTGTTGTTATCTGCCGGAAACAGGACAAAGAGGAATTCCGCCGCTCAATCGCTGAGATTAAATCGGAGCTTACCTGCCCCGTGACGGTCACAGCCGGCGGCGATACCCGTCAGCAGAGCGTCCGCAACGGCGTCAATGCGATTGACTTCCCGGCGGAATATATTGCGATTCATGACGGAGCCCGTCCGCTGATCCGTCCTAGGGATATCGAAAAGGTCATTGCAGATGCGCGCAGAACCGGCGCTGCAACGCTCGGCGTTCCGGTTAAGGATACGATCAAGGTCGTGCGCGGCGGCATCATTGAAGCAACACCGGAGCGTGCTGTCCTATGGCAGACGCAGACACCGCAGGTATTCCGGCGCTCGCTCTATCACGATGCAATGCAGCTTGCCGCAGAACAGGGTAAGGATTATACCGATGACTGTCAGCTGGTCGAAGCACTCGGCGTTTCTGTCACGATGACGGAGGGTTCCTATACGAATCTCAAGCTGACAACCCCGGAGGATTTTGCAGTCGCTGAGGCGCTGCTTGCGAAGGAGGAACATACAAATGGCTGATATCCGGATCGGTCACGGCTACGATGTACACCGCCTGACCGAAAACCGTAAAATGATCATCGGCGGCGTGGAGATCCCGCATAAGCTCGGCTTGCTCGGACATTCCGATGCCGATGTACTGACACATGCGGTCATGGATGCAATGCTCGGCGCGCTGGCGCTCGGCGATATCGGCAAGCATTTTCCGGATACCGATCCGAAATATGCAGGTGCTGACAGCATTGCGCTTCTGCGTCATGTGACGGAAATCATCCGCAAAGAAGGCTGGGAGCTCGGCAATCTGGATGCGACAATTCTCGCACAGGCCCCGAAAATGGCGCCGCATATCCTGTCCATGCGGCAGAATCTCAGCGAAGCAATCGGCTGTGACATTTCACAGGTCAGCGTCAAGGCTACGACCGAGGAAAAACTCGGCTTCACCGGACATGAGGAAGGCATTGCCGCGCATTGCGTCTGCCTGCTGCAAAAAATTCAGCAGCCTGCATTCGGAATGCCGAAGGGCAGAGTCATTCCGCTCTGATTCCGGCCGCGGGAAACCGTCCGGATTCTCACAGTTCCTTCCGGTTCTGGCCGCACCGGAGCAATCCCCTGCGGTTCTGATCCTGCCAAAGGAATACCGGACGGCAGAAAGCGATACACTGGAATAACACACAGCCCCTCGCTGCAATTTCGCCGCAGAGGGGCTGATTTTTTTCGCTTCACAGCATTTCAGCGCTTGCATTTTTCGCTTAAATATGGTATACTGATATGAATGCATTTATGAACGGAGGTACTCCCTTTGGCAAACCAGAAAATTCGGAATTTCTGCATCATTGCCCATATTGACCACGGCAAATCAACCCTTGCAGACCGCATCCTTGAGAAGACATGCGCCGTTGCGAGCCGTGATATGGAGGAACAGCTCCTCGATAATATGGACATTGAGCGTGAGCGCGGCATTACGATCAAGGCGCGTGCCGTTGCGCTTGATTATACCGCAAATGACGGCGAAACCTATCGCTTCAATCTGATCGACACGCCCGGCCATGTGGACTTCAACTATGAGGTCAGCCGGTCGCTTGCAGCCTGTGAGGGTGCGATTCTGATCATCGACGCTTCCCAGGGCATTGAGGCGCAGACGCTCGCGAATACCTATCTTGCCGTTGAAGCAGATCTGGAACTTGTCCCGGTGATCAATAAGATCGACCTGCCCTCTGCCGAACCGGAGCGCGTTGCACAGGAAGTCGAAAATGTCATCGGCATCCCCTGCCTCGATGCGCCGCGTGTATCGGCAAAAATGGGCACCAATATCGAAGAAGTACTCGAACGCATCGTCACCGATATCCCGGCTCCGCAGGGGGATGAAAATGCACCGCTGCAGGCGCTGATCTTCGACAGCTATTACGACTCCTACAAGGGCGTTATCATCTATGT
>CAMNFV010000013.1 GCA_946537515.1 uncultured Ruminococcus sp.
TTTGAAAAAGTTTGATCAAAACTTTTATTTTGACGCTAAATAAGCGTGATTGATTCTTCCCGGCATAAACATGGAGCCTGGGGATCATATCCTCAGCGCGGGGTTTGGGGACGCGCAGTCCCCATTCTCAATCCATCGGAGACACCTTAATCAGTATTCCCTCAGAGCAGCCGTTTGAGCTGTGAGAGATCGGCGGCGTTCAGAATGCCGTCCCCGTTGAGATCAGCGCTTTCCGGGTCTTTCAGCGCTGCCTGCTTCGTCAGCAGATAATCGCGAAGCGCGGCCAGATCTCTGCGGTCAACAAAGCCGTTTCCGTCGGCATCTCCGCGCAGGACACCGCTGTAAACCTGCCTGATCTGACAGATATCAACCGTTCGCCCGGCGCCGCTTTTCTTTGTAATTCTGACGCTGTAGGTGCCGACGGATTCTGCATCCGTGCTGAGAATACGATAGCTGTTTTCGGCTGCGCCGCTGATTGCCTTGCCGTCATGATACCATTGGAATGATGCCTGATCGCCGGAAACATCACTCAGCACGAGCATATCGCAGAATTCGCCCTGCATCAGCGAATAGGTCTGCATCGTGTTGTATACGGTGATGCTGTCCGCAAGCGTATACGGCTCCTTCGCGGTGACATCGGAGCTGACGACCCATTCATTCGCGCTGTCCTGCAAGGCGTACCGCACATCGCTGATCGTGACGCCGGGTGCAAGCCCCATGACATCCCCGAACGGAATCTGAATCTCGATGATGCCGCCGCTGTGTTTTTGCAGCACGCCGACCGGTTCGCCGTGATTGAAATACACATAGCCGTTGCTCGCAAAATAGATCCAGTAATTCTCGCCGTTGGTCTGATTTTTCAGGTGGAGATTGTGAACCTCGGCTTCCGCGCCGGGCTCATATTTTGCGCTGACATAGAGATTCTGCGCATCCTGATGCAGCCAGATCGCAGCGCGGTCATTCTCCGCAGCGGGCGTGCCAAGTTCATTCGGGTGCGAGACAGCGCCGTCTGTGATCTGTATGCCGTTGAGCGTATAGCGGATGATTCTCTGCCGGGCTTCTGCCGGTGTGCCGAAGCCGCTGTAGGTCAGCTTTGCGGGATCGTCCGAGGCTGTCACCTGAATGCTGCCGATATAATTCGCGCCGAGTCCGGCATTCCAGATATCCGGATTTGCAAAGCGCACTGAGCGCAGATGCGTCTGTGCCGTGTGATTGCTGCCGACCGACAGCTTGAGATACACATTCCATTTGCCCGGCTCCAGTCCGCCCGGGATCTGCGCGGAAACGGCTGCGGGCGTTGTCGAGCGGGATGCCCATTTCCGCGAATCCAGATCCAGCTTTGCCCGGATGAAATCGCCGTCTTTTTCCAGCAGGAGCTCGGCTTTCTGCTCCCGGACGGGATTTGCAAAACCGGTATTCTCGACCGCCAGCTGCACATCAAGGACGCCGCCCTGCTGCACTTCCTTTGAGAGCTTTGCATCGCGCAGAACGAAGCGGTAGCCCAGATGATCGCGGATGAATTTGCGGACGGTCTGGCCGTAATAGGCGGAGTTGTCGGCGCCGGGGACATCGTAATCGCTGCCGAAGGTGTAGTCATTGTAGAGTCCGAAGATATTGGAATTGATATAGCTCAGATGCGTCCGATACATTTCGGGGATTGCGTTTTCCGGCAGATAGGTGTCATATTTCTGCGCAAATTCGAGATTTCCGGAGAATTCACCGCCGAAATAGCTTGTGACGGCCTGTCTGCCGAGCCATGCAGTTTCCGCGGCACGGTCGGAGTAGGTGCCGAGGTCGCTGTCGGAGCCCATGTAGCCGTCGTCATACATCCCGACGCGCGCGGCTTTGCTGCCGGGTTCCGAAACCCAGTCCGCGAGGCTTTTCCGATCAATGCCTGCCCACTTTGCAAAGATATCCGGCGTCCGGACGGTCACGGGGACCGGATCGGGGACAATATTGAGCATCAGATCGAGCAGCTCGGCTTTCTGTTCGAGCGAGCAGTATTTGCCGCCCCATTGCTCGCCGTAGCAGCCGACAAATCCGCTCTCGACATACATCAGAATATCCTCGTATTCATCGAGCAGGCCGCTGTCTCCGATCTGCTGAATGTGGTTTTTCATCATATCGAATGTCGCAGGTTCGGGATTCTGCGTGCCGTCGTCGTCATAGCGGAAGCGCAGGGCGATCGTGCTGCCGTTTCGGCGGCAATTCTCAAAGGTCTCGCGCAGCGCGGAGAAAAATGTCTCATCGAGCGGATAATCCCTGCCGGGGCTGTAGGTCCCGTCATCGTTTTTCGTGCCGTTTTCGCCGCTGGAGAATGCGCCGATGTCAATGAACATCAGCACGAGGCTGCCGGACGGATTGCGCGCAGTCGTTTTGCCGGGCGCACAGCGGTACCAGAGCGTTGTGGTATAGCCCATGCCGGGATTGAGCAGCGTATCGGTCGTTTCGGTGTAGGAAATGCCGGAATCGGCAAGCGGATCCGCCGCAGAGACCGGCAGCACCGGTGTTTGCATCAGCAGCCCTGCGCAGATGAACGCGGCCGCGGCGCGGAGAAAATGTTGCTTCATGACGTAAGCCCCCCTGTCCTTCGGAATCTCAGCAGGCGCTTTGAACGGCGCTGCTGCTTTGATTTCATTATAACACGGGCAGGCGGGCGTGTCAAGAAATTTCAGCGCGGAATCTGCTTTCCGTTCATTGACTTTTTACACGGTTTGTGGTATGATATAGGATAGGATTCTTATATGAGGGAAAGAGAGGCCGGAAGATGCAGAAACGTCAGCAGAAATGGATTTCGCAGGAAAGGATACACCGTTTGCAGCCGTGCAGATTTCTGCTTGCTGCCGTCCTGCTGACCGGTTTTGTCTCATCCGGCTGCGGCGCGCAGGATTCCGCCCAAAAACCGAATGTGCAGCGGGAAGACCTGATCGCGCAGTCGCTCGTCAGCACCGGCAATACCCACCGCATCAGCCGCGTATTTGAAAAGGCGGCGGCCGGTGAGGATATCACAATCGCTTATGTCGGCGGCTCGATTACAGAGGGCTATGCGGTCGGTGCGCGTGCGCCGGAATGCTATGCATCGCTCTCGGCTGCGGAATTTGAGACTGCGTATTGCAGCGGCGGCACCGTGACCTGTCAGAATGACGGCTTTGCGGCGACGCCTTCGATTATCGGCAATTTGCAGGCAGCGGATACCGTTCTGCCGTCTGAGCCGGATATCATTCTGATTGAATATGCAGTCAATGACGGGCAGAATGAGATCTATCAGACTGCGTATGAAAGCCTTGTGCGTACCTGTCTCGAAGCGCCGAATGAACCGGCCGTCATTTTGCTGTTTACATGGATGGAGACCGGACATACCTGTCAGGATCAGCAGCAGGCGATCGGTGAATACTATGACCTCGGCATGATCTCCCTGCGGGATGCGATCGCATCAGAGATCGAATCCGGTGCGATGAAATGGAGCGAATACGGCGCCGATAATGTGCATCCGTCTGCTTCAGGACACCGTCTGCTTGCCGATATGCTCGCAAATTATTTTGCATCGGCAAAGGCGAAGAAGCCCGAAAAGGATTATGAAATTCCTGCGGATTCGCTGCATGAGAATCTCTATCTGAATGCGAAAATCTGTGATGCATCGAATACGCTTTACCGCGACGGTTCCTGGGAAGCGGGCTCGCACAGCAATGTGTTCCGCGCAGGATTTGTCTATCAGAAGGATCAGGGGAATGAACCGCTTGTGATGGATCTGACCGGCAGATCGCTGTTTATCATTTATAAGAAGTACAGCGATCCGGACTGGGGCCTTGCGGGGATTTATGTCAACGGGTCGCTTGCAGGGGTTGTCTCTGCAAATCAGCCGGGCAGATGGGGCGAACCTGCTGTCGATCTGATTGAGACCTATGATTCCGTGCAGGATCTGCATGTGGAAATACGAATGCTGGATGATCAGACGGACAAGTCCTTTGAGATTCTGGCGCTGGGAGTCAGTGAATGAGCAACGGAAGCCGGAATCTGAGCAGCCGCGTGGCGCTGGGCGGCATTGTAGCAGCGCTTTGTATTGTGATTATGTTCCTGACGGGCGTACTGCCGGCGCTGTATATCGCGGCACCGATGGCGGCCGGTCTGCTGATGATTATTCTGGTCGAGGAAGTCTCCGTCGGCTGGGCGTGGCTCACGTATCTGGCCGTCAGTCTGCTGGCGCTGATCGTGACCTTTGATAAGGAAGCCGCGCTGATGTTTATTCTGTTTTTCGGGTATTATCCGATGCTGCGGCTGAATCTGGAGAAGCTCAGGGCAAAGCCGCTCAAGACCGTGTGCAAATTCGCGGTGTTCAATCTGTTCCTCGCGCTGGATTATCTCGCGACGGTCTATGTCCTCGGCCTGCCGACCTATGAGGATACCGGCCCTGTGATGTTTGTGTTCCTGTTTATTGCGTTCAATCTGGTGTTTTATTTTTATGATAAGGTGCTCTCGCGCATGGACTGGTTCTATCATCAGGTCTTCGTCAAAAAAGTCCTCGGCAAGCGCAGAGTGTGATTGCGGTATCTCCGATGGATTGAGAATGGGGAGCGCTGTCCGCTTCGCTGTGAGTTTGCAAGCAAACTCACCCCATACCCCGCTTTTTATGCAGGTGACAGCGATGATGAGTTCTTTCATATTTTAAATAAATAGCAGCTGCGAATAGAAGAAATAATGAGGTGACAACATGCCGTTTATCAATATCACATGCCCGAAATGCGGCGGGCAGGCGCAGATCGAAGCAGGCCGGAGCGCGATGTGCCCCTATTGTGCCTCTGAGCTGAATGCGGCAGCGCCCGATCCGGGATTTGCATTCGCAGAGGATATGCAGTTTGCAGAGAATCTGCGCGCCGCTGAGAATATGCAGTTTGCGCAGGATGTACAGTTTGCGCAGGCGCCGGTACAGCAGCCGGTTCAGATGCAGCAGCCGAATGCCTATGCATCCCCGCAGATCAATCCGGCGCAGTTTATCAATCCCGCGATGCAGTATCAGCAGCCGGTGCAGCAATTCCCGCCGCAGCAGCTGGAAGCGGCCAGAAAAAAGCGCCGTCAATGGCATTTTCTGAATCTCGGAATGCTTGCGGTGCAGGCGGTCGTCCTGCTCTTTGCAATCGGTATGCTGGATTATTTCTATAACGATGATCTCGGTGCGCTGCTGATCGTGGCATGGCTGTTCTCACTGCCGGTCTGCGCGATCCTCTCGGGTGCGATGCGCCCCGATGAAGCGTATATCGACAGGAAGCCGCTCTTTAAGCGCAAGATCATGCAGGGCTTTATGCATTTTCTGATCAGTCTGCCTGCGACTGCGGCAACGGCCGGCATTCTGTATGCGATTCTGAACATGCTGAACTATATGTTCTGATACAACAATATATTCAAGAGGTTATTATCATGGAAAACGGAAAGAAACGTGTGATCTGCGGCATTCTCGCGCCCTGCGTCTGGATTCTCTGCGGTGTGATCGCGGGCGTGCTGACGGGAAACCGGGTGCCGTTCCCGCCGATGATTCTGATTATTATCGGTGTGATTGCTTCGGTGCCGCTGCTCATGGCGGCGCTGGGCTTCGGGGAATCAACCGGCAGAAAGCGAGCGCGTGTGCTTGCACTCAGCGTGGTGATCGCGGTCTGCGGATTCTTTGTCGGGACATTTGCATTGGGGCAGACCATGAATTTCATCGTGCTGCGCCATATGGGACAGTAACAACTAAGATTTTACAAATTTGATGAGGTGACAAAATGGCTTATATCAATATCACATGCCCGAAATGCGGCGGAACCGCACAGATTGAAGCAGGCAGAAGCGCGATGTGTCCTTATTGCGCCTGTGAACTGCATACGCCCGCAGGCGGCGATCAGGGCTTTGCATTTGCGCCGGAGCCGGAATTCATGAACGGGACGCAGTTTGCAAATACGGATCTGGAATTTGCAGAGCCGGAATTTGTACAGCCCGATATCGGCCTTGCAGCGCCCGCGCAGATGCAGCAGCCGGTACAGGCGTCCTATGCGCCGCAGCAGCTTGCAGAAGCGGACAGCAAACGCCGGAACTGGTATTATATCAACGGCGCGCTGATTACGGCGCAGACGCTGATGTTTGCGCTCGGCATTCTGTTTACGGTCAAGGGCTACCGGATCGGCGTTCCGCTGATTCTGACATGGGTCCTGACGCTCGCGGGCTTTGCCGCAGTCTCCGGCATGACGCGCCCCGAGGACGCTTACATCAACAAAAAGCCGTTTTCCAAGAGCAAATTTACCGCGGCGATCACGCAGCTCTGGCTCAGCGCCGCAATTTCATCGGCAGTCGGCGGCATTTTGTTTGCGATTCTTGCCGGACTGCTCGGCATGTACTGATGCATCTTCTTCATATTCACCAATCCGACACAACATGAAAAGAGGAAATCAAAATGGCACAGAATACTTACTACTGCCCGAAATGCGGCAAAGAAATGACGTTATTTGAAGATACCGGCATCACAACATGTACCGAGTGTGATGCGAAGATGCAGATTATCAACGGGGAGCTGCGGGCATCCTTCCAGCCGAATCCGGCGTTTACCGAGGAACGGGTGCTGATGCAGAAGCAGGCGTTTAAAAAGCGGATCCTTGCCGCACTTCTGATCCCGGTGATCTGGGTGATTGCCGGTGTGCTGATGAAGGTCTTTCCGCTGGACAGCGGCGGATTATTCTTATTCGGCAATCCGTATGCGCTGATCGGCTCGCTTCTGGCGATCCCGGTGATGCTCTATGCATTCGGCTTCTTTGAAAAAGAGCGCTCATACGGCGAAAAGCTCGGCGCTGTAGCGATGGCGATGACAGCATTTGCGCTCAGCCTGTTTTTATTGGATTTTATCTTCCGGCTGATGCAGGACTTTACGTATGTACAAACCTATCAGGTGAGGTAAATCAGTGAATTGCGGAGCAATATTCGCGTTCGCTTTTGAATATTTTCTGTAAGGAGTTTTTGAACCATGGACAACATGCAAGGAATGAAGCGCACCTGCTATTGCGGCGAGGTGCTGGAAGCGGGCAAGACCGTCACAGTCGGCGGCTTTGTCGATACCGTGCGCGATAAGGGCGGTATTCTCTTTATCGTCCTGCGCGACCGCACGGGCGTTGTACAGCTGACCTTTGACGATACGACCGACAAGGCGCTCTTTGAGAAGGCTGCATCCTGCAAATCCGAATACGTCATCATGGCGAAGGGTGAGGTTCGCGAGCGTGAGAGCAAGACCGATAAGATCGCGACAGGCCATGTTGAAATTTATGTCACCGAGCTGCGCATTCTGGCAAAGGCCAAGACGCCGCCCTTTGAGATCACCCCGCAGACAAAGGTCAATGAGGAGCTGCGCCTGAAGTATCGCTATCTCGATCTCCGCAGAGCGCCGCTTCAGCAGAATCTGATTCTGCGCCACAAGATCGCTATGTGCGCACGGCAGTATTTCTATGAGAACGGCTTCCTTGAGATCGAAACGCCGATGATGATGAAATCCACGCCGGAGGGCGCGAGAGATTATCTCGTTCCGTCCCGTGTGCATCACGGCGAATTCTATGCGCTGCCGCAGTCCCCGCAGATCTATAAGCAGCTGCTCATGGTCGCGGGCTATGACCGCTATATTCAGCTTGCACGCTGCTTCCGCGATGAGGATCTGCGCGCAGACCGTCAGCCGGAATTCACACAGATCGACCTGGAAATGAGCTTTGTCGATGTCGATGATATCCTCGATCTGACCGAGGGCTTCCTGATTCGTCTTTTCAAGGATGTCATGCACCGCGAGCTGAAAACGCCGCTGCCGAGACTGACCTATACCGAGGCGATGAACCGCTTTGGTTCCGATAAGCCCGATCTCCGCTTCGGCATGGAGCTGACCGATCTCTCCGAAACCGTGAAGGATACGGAGTTTGCAGTATTTCAGAATGCGCTGACATCCGGCGGCACCGTCCGCTGCATTACGGCGAAGAATGCCGCTGCGGTGCTGACGCGCAAGGAGATCGACAAGCTGACCGAAATGGTCAAGGGCATCGGCGCAAAAGGTCTTGCATACATCCGCTGGGTGGATGCGGAGCCGAATTGCTCCTTCGGCAAGTTCCTCAAGGAGGGCGAGCTCGATGCGATCCTCAAGACGGCCGGTGCAGAGCAGGGCGACGTTGTCCTGATCGTTGCGGATAAAACCTCTGTGACGCTGCCGGTGCTCGGCGCGCTGCGCAATCATCTCGGCAGAAAGCTTGACCTGATCCCGGAGGGCGAATTCAATTTCCTGTGGATCACGCAGTTCCCGTTCTTCGAGAAGGATGAGGAAACAGGCGAGTGGCTCGCGATGCATCATCCGTTCACGATGCCGATGGACGAGTGCCTGCAATATCTGGATACCGCACCGGAAAAGGTCTTTGCAAAGGCCTATGACCTCGTGCTGAACGGCACCGAGCTCTGCTCCGGTTCGATCCGTATTACCGACTATGAGCTTCAGCAGAAGATGTTTGAATCGCTCGGCCTGACCGATGAGGAAATCGAGGCGAAATTCGGCTTCCTGGTCGAAGCATATAAGTACGGCGCACCGCCTCACGGCGGCCTCGGCATCGGTCTGGACAGACTGACGATGACGCTTGCACAATGCGATTCGCTGCGTGATGTCGTAGCCTTCCCGAAGGTGCAGAATGCACGCGAGCTGATGAGCGGCTGCCCGTCGCCGGTCGATAAGGACAGCCTTGACATCCTCGGTATCGCGACGATCGCAGAGGATTAACATTTGCCTGCTGTCTGCTGCCGCTGCGCACTTAGGCGGCAGCAGATGCAGTATCATACGGGTATCAAAATCGAAAAAAGGGGAATTCCAAAGATGAACAAAGACGAACTGATCAAGCAGCTCCGGGCTGAACTGACCGGCGACTTGCAGAAGGATATTGCGCATTTGCAGGCGGTTGCAGAGGATCTGCGCGGCGAAGAAAATGCCGATGAACTGACCGCAGCCGCAGCTGATCTTGCGTTTGAAATTATGCCGGATGATGTCCGCACAAAAATGGAGGACATGACCTTTGTCAACGGCAAGCGCATGGATCTGGCATTCGGCGAGGCGCTGAAATTGGTCAATGAAGGCCGCATGAACGGTGCAGCCGCAATTCTGAAAACAATCTCGGATAAGATCGCGCAGTATTACGAGGGCGAGAACCCGAAGTATTTCAGCTTCCGGAATCCGTTTGAATATCACATGTACCGCTATTACTTCCCGAACGACACGGAGTTTGACCGTGCGCCGTTTGATTTTGCGCATTATCTTGCGCTTTACGGCTTTGTCCTGCTGGAGCAGCGCGAGGCGCGTGCGGCAGAGGCTGCGCTGGAGCGTGCGGTGAAATTCAATCCGGTCAGCGCGGATGTCCGCTTTGAACTTGCGGAGCTCTGCAAATTCGGCAGCAATCAGAAGAAGCTGCTCTCGGTCAATATCGAGACCCTGCGGTATGCAACGACAGCGGACCGCATTGCGCGTGCGCTCGCGAATATGGGATTTTATTGCTATCGTGAGCAGGATTTCTATTCGGCGGCCGTGTTCTATTTTGAGAGCATCCGCTTCCAGCCGTCGCAGGCCGTTGAATTTGAATTGCAGGATGTCCTGCGCCGCATGAAGACCTTCGGGCAGAAATTCACGCCGCCGACCCACGGTCAGACGATCGACGTCTATGAGAAATACGGCCTTCAGCCGCCCCCGAATAACGATCTGGTCAATCTTGCGGTCACGCTCGCGGAGAATGCAAAGCAATACCGCCGGACAGACCTCGAAGCGCTCTTCAACCGTGTCGCATTTGACCTGACCAATGATCCGCACTTCCGCGAGGAAATGGAACGCATTGCAAAGGAGAAGCGTGAGGAACAGTAATACAGAAATGGAAATGCTCGGATGTGCATAATAATGTATTTTCGTTGTTTTGCACATGACTGAATACTGACGGCTTACCGTCCGGAGATACAATATTATGAAAGAAATCAGACCTTCCGACGAGCGTCTGCAATATATGGGGCGCATCGACGTATCTGAACCCGATGCGCCTCATTTTTATTGGGCGGGCTCACTCGTACAGTTTGCATTTACCGGAACGCAGCTTGCGTTCATCATCGAAAATTATGTCAGCTATAACGGCTTGCAGCTCGGCTGCATCATCGACGGCAAAGAGCATGTCATTGCGCTCGGAGATGCCGACAACCGCTATGATATCCCGGTTTCAGGCGGCGGTGTCCACAAGTGCATTCTGTTCAAGCGGCAGGATTCGACGCATTCTTTTGTATTGCGGAAGATCCTGCTTGCGGATGACGCCGATCTGCGGGAACTGCCGCCGCTGCCGGCGCTCAGGCTCGAATGCTACGGCGACAGCGTGACTGCGGGATCAGTCGTTGAGGCGGTGGACTGTGTTGCTAAGCCCGATCCGCCGGTCTATGATTCCGTTTATGACAATGCATGGCACAGCTATGCGATGCAGACAGCGCGTCTGCTGGGCGCACAGGTGCATCTTGTCGCACAGGGCGGCCTCGCGCTCCTTGACCATACGGGCTGGTTCGCGGACGGCCGCTACGGGCTGGAAACGGTCTATGACAAGCTCTGTTATTTTCCCGGTCAGACGATGACGCCCTGGGATTTTTCGCGCTATATCCCGGATTACGTCACAATCGCAATCGGGCAGAACGATCAGCATTTTGACGGCCGCGATCAGCTGCTCGATGACGATCAGCGGGAGCGCTGGCTCGATACCTTCTGCGGGATTTTGCAGGACCTGATGCAGAAATACCCGAAGGCGGTGTTCATCCTGATGCTGACCGTGCTGATGCATGACGAATACTGGGAAACGCTGCTGGATGATGCCTGCGAGCGGATGAGCAGCCCGCGTGTCAGACGGTTCCGGTTCACGCGCAGCGGCCTTGCTACACCGGGGCATCCGCGGATCCCGGAGCAATGCGAAATGGCCTGTGAGCTGACCGAATTCATCCGGTCTTTGCAGGAAGAAGCTGCCGCTCAAGCGCCGAGCAGATCAGACAGCCCGCCGCGCAAAGCAGGAACCAGACGCACGAAAACAGCGGGCAGATCTGGCCGCAGAGATTGAGCGGGAGCCCGGAATAATCCCAGACGGCAAGCCCGTGCTTCAGATTGAGATATACGCCGGAGCAGAATTCTGCTGCCGTGACAAAATATGTGCCGAGCAGCGCACAGAGCAAAATCCGCCTGTGCAGATGCCGCATCAGGCAGAGCAGCAGACAGAGCGCGCCGCCGCCGAGCAGTCCCATGGTAAAGTGCGTCCTGCCGCGGAGCGCGATTTCAAAGAAGCAATAGGCAAAGAATCCGAACAGAAAGCTGACCGGATACGGACGGGCATCCATGCTGTACATACCCCCTTTTCTGCGGATAGTATGCGCAGCGCCGCCCGGAATATGAACCGAACAGGAGAATCATCATGCAGACGATCATCATTGTGCTCAATGCAGAGAAAATGGAAAACCCCGATCTCGATATCCGCTATTCGCTGCCGGACCGCATCGCGGAATATACCGGAAATCAGGTGACCGACAACGGCTATGATTTTCTGTCCGGTACTGAACTGGGAATCTGGCTGGAAACCGAGGATGCCGCCCGCGGTGCCGAACAGGCTGCGGCGCTTCTCAGGTCAGAGCGCTTTTCGGAGAATGATCTCTCGCAGATCGCGGAAATCTATATTTCAGAGGATGACAGCGCACCGGTTGAGAATTGCCGCAAGGTCTATCCTGCGTGATATTTCCGGATTGAAAGGGGCATTCTGACGATGCTGATATCGAAATTTGATACGACGGACATGGAGAAGAAAATCGCGGATTTTGAAAGCAAATACGGCATTACGCTGCCGGAGCAGTATCGAGGCTTCATGCTGAAATATAACGGCGGCGATACACCGGAGACCGAATTCAAATGCAAACGGTGGTCCTGTAATCTCCGCAAAATTTGAAATACAGAGGTGCATCATCATGAGAGAAAGCGGAATTCTGCTGCCGGTCTCGGCGCTGCCGTCACAGCACGGCATCGGAAAGCTCGGGCAGGCGGCCTATGATTTTGTTGATTTTCTGTGCAGCGCGGGCTGTCATTACTGGCAGGTTCTGCCGCTGACACCGACCAGCTACGGCGATTCGCCCTATCAGTCGCCCTCGTGCTTTGCGGGCAATCCGTATCTGATCGACTTTGATATTTTAGCGGACCGCGGCTGGCTGTCCCATGCGGATTATGACGGCATCCCGTGGGATTCCGAACCGGGTTCCATTGACTATGAGCTGCTCTGGCGGCAGGTCAAGCCGGTGCTGCGGATCGCCTATCAGAATTTTGCAAAGCGCAAGCCTGCGGCATTCAAAAAGTTCTGCACGGAGCAGAAAGCATGGCTGCCGGATTATGCGCTGTTCATGGCGCTGAAGGATGCGCATGGCGGCAGATCCTGGGATGAATGGGAGCCGGAACTGCGGCTCTGCAAGCGTGAGGCGGTTTCTGCGGCACGCAGGGAATACCGCAGCGATATCGAATTCTGGCAGTTTGTGCAGTTCTGCTTCTTCTCGCAATGGGAATCGCTCAAGCAGTATGCCAATCAGAAGGGCATCCGCATCATCGGTGATATCCCGATCTACGCGGCATTCGACAGCGCAGAGGTCTGGGCGCAGCCGAAGCTGTTTCAGCTGGATGCGGAGAAGAAACCGGTTGCCGTTGCGGGCTGTCCGCCGGATTGCTTTGCCGTGACCGGTCAGCTCTGGGGCAATCCGCTCTGGGACTGGGAAGCCATGGCAAAGGACGGCTATGCGTGGTGGCTGAACCGCATCGGCTTTACGCTGCGGCTCTATGACGTTGTCCGGATCGACCATTTCCGCGGATTTGAACGCTATTATGCGATCCCTTACGGCAATGAGACCGCCGAGCACGGCAAATGGCTCAAGGGGCCGGATTATGCGCTCTGGAAGGCTGCAAAGGCGCAGTTCGGGCAGATGAATGTCATCGCAGAGGATCTGGGCAATATCACACCTGCGGTCATCCGGCTGCTGAAGCGCACCGGATTCCCGGGGATGAAGGTCATGCAGTTTGCATTCGACAGCGATGCGGAAAATCCGTATCTGCCGCATAATTTTGACTCATCGAACTGCGTCTGCTATACCGGTACGCACGATAACCACACGCTCCGCGGTTGGGTGAAGAGCAATACGAAGGAAGCCAATGCCTATGCGATGCGGTATCTCGGTGTGAAGAAGCCGAAGAAGCTGCCGAAAGCGGTGCTGCGTGCTGCATGGCGCTCGACGGCAAAGATCGCGATCGCGCCCTTCCAGGATTTTGTCAATGCGCCGCCCTCTGACCGGATCAATACGCCCTCGACACTCGGCGGCAACTGGATCTACCGCACCGATGCATCCGAATTCACACCGAAGCTCGCCGCGAAGATCCGCGAAATGAACGAAACCTACGGCAGACTGAATCAGCCGGAAGAACTGCCGGAAGATACAAAGGAAGCATAACAGAATTCAAACAGAAAAAAGGGGTTACCGGAAAACAATGAGAACAGCAGCAATTTTCAGCGACCGTATGGTCCTGCAAAGAGAGAAACCGATCAGGGTCTGGGGCGACGGCAAGGACGGCAGAACCGTGACCGTCACATTCTGCGGACAGTCCGCCTCGGATACCGTGCGTGACGGCAAATGGTGCGTCACGCTGCCGCCGATGCCGGCCGCTGAGCATCAGACAATGACGATCCGCAGCGGCGCCGTCGAAATTGTCTACCGTGAGATCGCGGTCGGAGAGGTCTGGCTCTGCGGCGGTCAGAGCAATATGGAATATGAGATCAAGGATGAACGGAACGGTCAGGCGCTGCTTGATTCGCTGACGCCGGAATGCGGCGTGCGGTTTTATTACACGCCGAAGCAGCGTATGATCGACGATGCATTTGACCGTACGGAGCGGCAGGCGGTCTGGAATGAGGCAACGCCGGAAGCAGCGCGTTCCTGGTCGGCCGTCGGGCTGTATTTTGCGCTGGAGCTTTCTCAGAAGCTCGGTGTCACGGTCGGGCTCATCGGCTGCAACTGGGGCGGAACATCCGCATCTGCGTGGGTTTCGCGCGATGTTCTCGAATCGGATGCCGCGCTGAGTGCCTATCTTTCGGATTATGACGAGAAGGTCGCCGGAAAGACCGATGCGGAGCTGATCGAAGCCTATGACGCCTATATGGCCTATCAGGATCAATGGTGGGCGGCGTACTCCGCGCTGCTTGCAGAGCATCCGGATACCCCCTGGGATGCGGCGCTGAAAATTGTCGGAGAATCGAAATATCCCGGGCCGATGGGGCCGAAGCATGAGAACCGTCCCTGCGGCCTTTATGAGACCATGCTGCGGCGTGTCTGTCCGTATACGCTGCGCGGATTTCTGTTTTATCAGGGCGAATCGGACGACCATCGCCCCGAGACATATGAAACGCTGCTGACGGCGCTGATCGGCTGCTGGCGGCGCGACTGGGATGACAGCACACTGGCCTTTTTAAATGTGCAGCTGCCGATGTACCGTGCGGCATACGATCCGGATTATAAGCATTGGTGCAGGATTCGGGAAGCGCAGGCAAATGTCTACCGGAAGCTGCGGGGCACAGGTCTTGCGGTGCTTGCCGACTGCGGCGAATTTGACAACATCCACCCGAAGGAAAAGGCAGCCGCCGGTCACCGCCTTGCGTTGCAGGCGCTCTGTGAGGTCTATCACAAAATGCCGCGTGCAAAGGCATCTGCGCCGATGTTTGTCTCGGGCTATCCGGCGGGGAGCAGCTTTGTGATCCGGACAGAGAATGCTGCCGACGGCTTCCGGCTGACCGGGGATGCGGCCGGCTTTGAACTGGCTGGCGCAGACGGGGTCTTTTATCCTGCCGATGCGGCCTTTGCGCCCGACTGCATCACACTGACTGCGAAAGCGGTCGCTGCACCGCGGTATGCGCGCTACGCCTGGACGAATTACATGGAAGTATCGGTTTACGGCATGAACGGACTGCCGCTGATGCCCTTCCGGACCGATCATATCCCGCTTTCAGAAGAAAAATGCGCGTATTCATGTACATGAATTTATAATATTCGGCCTGAATCTGCGAAATCCGGCAAAGAAACTTGACAATCTGAGGAAAAAGCGGTATAATAAAATGTAACTCTCTATCAAGAATCTCCGGATATCCGGAGAGAAAGGCGTATGAGATGAAGCGAAGAAACAAGCATTTCGAGCAGACGGATCCTGCTGCATCCGCTGAGAACACGCAGCAGAGGGGCTATCTCTTTGCCGGGCTGATGATTCTTTTGGGAATTGTCGTCGCGCTGATTTCCGCAGCGGTTCACCGCAGCAAGCTCGGGCAGCCCGTTCTGACGGCCGGTCCGGACTATGTGACGGATAATATTTCTATGTGGGCAGGTGCAGATCTCCCTTCGCCGTATTCGTTCCTGTATAAGCGAACCAGCGTGCTGGTCAGCGATGCGCGGTATCTGCAAATCCCCGATACCGAGGTCGGCGATCACGATGTCGCGATTCTGGTGCAGCTCAAGGACGGTACGACGCGAACCGAGAATGCCGTGCTGACGGTCAAGGAATCGGTCATGAATATGGAAGCCGGAACGACTCCGACGGTCGAGGATCTGCTTGGCAGCGGCTTTGCAGGTGCAACGGTTGAGCCGCCGCTTTCCGATTTCAAGGAGATCGGCAACTATCCCGTGACGGTCACGCTGAACGGCAAGCAGATTCCGTTCAGACTGCATGTTCAGGATACCACACCGCCGGTCGCGGAGATCCGGAAGGATATGACCTTCTTCCTGAATCAGGAGATCAAGGCAGAGGATTTCGTCATTAGCTGCGAGGATATGTCTCCGGTCGAATATTATTTCTCCGATGAGCCGATCACGGTGACATCCGGTACGAAGAGTATGCAGATCGTCATTGTGGACGCAGCGGGCAACAGCCAGACCTACGATATTTCCTATACTGTCTCCGGCGACGGCGAAGTTCCGGTCATTCAGGGACTGACGACCATGCGGACGATCGCAGGTGTCCCGATTGATTATATGTACGGCGTGACCGCTGTGGACAGCGTGGACGGTGTGCTTGATGTGACGGTGCAGGAGCCTGCCGGATTCAATATCGCAAGAGCAGGTACATATCACATTACCTATTCGGCTACGGATTCCGCGGGCAATGTCGGCACACAGACAGCTGAGCTGGAAGTTCTTTCCTCTTTTGATAATTCCAATCTGTTTACGCAGGATGACGTTCTGCGTATGGGATATTATATCATCCACGAGCTGGAAAAGACCACTTCGACGGTCGATCAGAAGGCGTTTGCAAGAGCGATTTACGATTATGTCAAGACGCATCTGAATTACGTCAACGGCACGAATAAGGATGACTGGCAGGTTGCAGCGGTCGATGCGCTGACGCTCGGCTACGGCGATTCCGCCTGCTATTACGGGCTTTCTCGTCTGCTTCTGACATGTGCAGGCTTTGATAATATGATGGTTGAGCGTCAGAATCCGAATCTGAATGATGAGGAGAATGAGGAAGGCGCGCAGACATGGTATGCGCAGCACTTCTGGAATCTGGTCCGCGTCAACGGCGCATGGTATCACTTCGATGCCTGCCCGTATTGCGGCGGAAATGATTTCTTCCTCTGGACAGATGCGCAGATTGACAATTTCTCCGCACTCAACGGCAACTGCTTCGAGCGTGATAAGAGCCTGTATCCGACCACGCCGGGCTGAGAAACAGAAAACAGACAGAGAATGCAATACACTACCTAGGGAGAGGATTTTGGGTATATGGGAATTTTTCGGAAATCAACTGCGGACAGAATCAAATACCGCAACAAAGACCGCGTAGAGCGCGGCGAGTTCCGCGGGAGCGAAATCGCGGAGCTGGATGTACCGGAAACGGTACGGATTATCGGAGAAAGCGCATTCCGTGAATGCAGAAATCTGAAGCGTGTATCGCTTCCGAACGCGCTCTGTGAACTCGGCGCGTATGCATTCCGGGACTGCGATATGCTGGAGAATATCCTGATGCCGGGTGAGATGCGGTATCCGGACGGCGATGCAGGCAAGATGGGTATCGGCTGCTTTGAATTCTGCTCGCTGCTTCGTGAGATCGTGATTCCGGAAGGCGTTGCCGTGATCGACGCGAATGCGTTTCACAACTGCGCAGCGCTGGAATCGGTCACGCTGCCGCGCTCGATCCGTGCAATCCGGAGCGGCGCATTTGCGGGCTGTGCAAGGCTGAAAACGCTGAATGCCCCTGTGATGCCGGATCTGATCGCGCTGGATGCTTTCCGCGATACACCGCAGCAGGAGCGGATTCAGGTACAGCGCAAGCCTGTGCTGACGATCATGCATACATCTTCCTTTGGCCTGCCGGAGATCTTCCAGTTTTCGGCTTCGGCGCATCTGATCGGTACGGAACAGACCGACGGCGCGATGTCTGTGATGCTGGATGCACTCGATGAAACCCGTGTCTGCTTCCGCATCACGCAGTATAAACATGCGGGCGGCAGCCACATTGTACCGTTCAACACCCCGACGCGGCTGTTCTATGAGGAATATGACTGCCAGGGCAGAACCGGTCTGCAAAAGGAAGAGATTCTCGCAACATTCCGCTGAAACAGAGCCGCAGTATGAAAATGCTGCGGCTTTTGTATTTCTTTTTATCAGATAACAAATTCGCTGCATACAAAGGAGAATCATCATGTTCAGAAAAATCGGTTTCATCGGACTTGCGGCCGTACTCTGTGCCGCGCTGACAGGCTGCGGAAAACGATTTGACGATACGCTGCCGGAGAATCCGGCCATATTTCAGAACGAAACATACATCAATCCTGCGGATCAGAATGATACGTATTTTTCGGTCGAATATCAGAGCAGGATCTATATTCCATACGGGAAACTCGCAAGCGGCGGCGTAGATGCCGATGCGATCGGCAGCTGTCTGGGCTATCAGGTGCAGGACGGCGTCGAGGATCAAAACATGCGCTTTTTCTCGCTTGCAGGGGATGAAGATACCGACTTTCTGATGCGCAAATACATCGGTGGGATGATGGAGCAGCCGATGTTCTTCCGTGCAGTCGATACGAAAGCGAAGGATATCGCGGTGCCCGCATATATTGTGCCGGATCCTGACGGGCTGTTCTGGCAGGATCTCAGCGAGGCCGATCTGGAAAGACTCAAAGAACTCAGAGCGCAGTATCCGGAATATTTTGAGCTGTCGTCATTCAAAGGCATTGAGATCTATGTCTGGCAAATGGCGCCGGAGTCATATGCGTGCGGCATCATGAGCGGCACGAACCGCAATAAGACGGATTCGGAAATCTGGTCACTCAAGCCGCTGACGATTGATGATGCAAAGCTGATCCTGAATTCGCTCGGCGTGCCGAAAGAGGATCGGATCGTGATACCTGTAGTGCAGCCGCATTCCAGTTATCTGTATACGATCGACGATGCATACCATGAAAAGGTGCAGAAGCTGTTTGATGAATGACTTTTCTCAGAAAGGGACTTGCAAAATCCGACAAAATGTGCTATACTAAAAGATAGTTTATTATGAAAGGGCGGATACGGATATGCTGCTGACCTTTAAACGACTGCGCGAGGGTGCGAAACTGCCTTCCAGAGCGACTGAATCGAGCGCCGGCATGGATCTTTCCGCATCGCTGACCGAACCGGTCGTGATTCCGCCGCATGAGATCCGTCTGATCCCGACAGGATTTGCCGCAGCGCCTGCACGCAGCGATGTGATGCTGATGCTCTGTGCGCGCTCCGGGCTTGCCGCAAAGCAGGGGATCGGCATGGCAAACGGTGTCGGCATCGTCGATGCGGATTACCGCGGCGAAATATGTGTTCCGCTGATCAATCAGAGCGATGTGCCGTTTACGGTGACGGACGGCCTGCGGATTGCACAGATGATCGTCGTACCGGTGATTATGCCGGAGATTACAGAATCGGACATTCTGCCGGAGACAGACCGCGGAAGCGGCGGCTTCGGTTCAACAGGGTTATAACACAGATAGAAAACAACGTAGAACATGAAAAAGAAAGGAAATCAAAATGAAAAAGAAACTGATCTATCTGCTCATGATTATCATGGCAATCGTGTTCGGCTATCTGCTCGGCAATCTGCTGACAGGCCTTGAGGAGCCGACGATCTCCTGGCTCGGCACGGCGCTGAACTTTGAATTTACGCCGACAACGCTCGATCTTCATGCATTTGCGATTACGCTCGGTCTGCGTCTGGCAATCAGCCCGATTCAGATTCTGCTGATTTTGCTTGCGATCGTGCTCTCGCCGAAGATCGCTGCTTCGATCAAATAAATATTCAGGCAGTATCGCGGGGCAATGCTCTGCGATACGCTTTTTTTCAGGAGGGATTTCGGAATGATGCGCTGGGAAACACATGTCCACACGAAAGAGGGGAGTGCCTGTGCGACGGCATCGGCCGCGGATATGGCACGCGGCTGCAAGCAGGCCGGCTATGACGGCATGTTCGTCACCGACCATTTTTATCATGGGAATACTTCGGTTGACCGCAGTCTGCCGTGGGTGGAATGGGTGCGGCAATTCTGTCTCGGATATTACAACGCAAAGGAGACCGGTGACAAAATCGGCCTGCGTGTATGCTTCGGCTGGGAGTACAGCTGGGACGGCAATGACTTTCTGACCTACGGCCTTCCGCCGGAATGGCTGCTTGCACATCCGGAGACAATCTCCGCGGAGCCGCTGGAATATCTGAAGCTGATCCGTCTGGCGGGCGGCTGCATTGTTCATGCGCATCCGTTCCGTGAGGAAGCCTATGTGCCGTTTATCAAGCTGGTACCCGGCCGCGTGGACGGCGTTGAGGTGTATAACGGCGGCAATCACCGGCCGGAATATAACGAACGTGCGCGCTGGTATGCCGAAAGCTACGGTCTGCCGCAGACATCCGGCTCGGATACGCATTGGTCGGATATGTTTGTCGGCGGCATCCTGACGGAATGCGACATCCGCAGCACAGAGGATTATCTCAGCGTTGTCCGCTCCGGTATCTCCGGCCTGATCGAAAACGGCTCCGATATTCTCCGCTGAATATGAAAAAACCGCTGAAATCATGCATTTACGCATGTTTCAGCGGCTGTATTTTTATTCTTACGAATCGTATTTGCGGACGCGCAGCGGAATGCCGAGGCTGTCGGAGACCTGCTGTGCGGCTTCGATCTCTTCCTTCGGGATCACATCCACGACCGTAAACATCACACGCGGGACATACTGCTTGCAATCCGATGCAAACTGCTGCATGGCCTCGAAAGCATTATCCCATTTCGGGCGCGTCACGGCGAGGTATTCCGCCTTGGTGCCCGCATTCAGGCTGATAGAAACCGTGTCGATCAGGCCTTCGAGCAGATGCGCGGTCTTCTTGCCGTGAATCAGGTCGGAGAGTCCGTTTGTATTCAGACGGACCGGGGGACATCCGGGCAGCGTCTTTGCATACTGCGCCGTCAGCAGCAGGATCTCCAGCGCTTCTGTCGGTTCGCCGTAGCCGCAGAATACCAGCTCCGTGAAATCCGCGAGATTCCACGCTTCAAATGCTTTTTTCACTTCAGCGAGCGAAGGGTCATGCTGAAGCCACAGGCTGTCGGAGCCGTAAGCGCCGTCGCCGTTCTGACGAATGCAGAATGTACATGCACACGGGCATTTATTTGTCAGGTTGACATAGAGATGCTCCCCGACCGGATAAAGAATCGTCATTGCCATATGATAGCCTTCCTTTCAGATTATAGATTCAGCATTATTATAGCACATTATCGTGTGAAATGCAATGATTTCAGAGCGAAAAAAACAACTGAATAAGCTGCCTGATCTTATAATGGCGGCCGCAGCTGCCGGCTTATAGCATATTCCTGTATAAAAAACAAGATGTGATGATAGGGAGAAAGGGTAGATAGGAGTTAGGAATGAGGGGAGAGAAGTTGCTGAAGACAGATAAATATGATAATGTACTTGCTTTTTTTCTGTTTTTGAGTATAATATAGATGTACATTTTTTTCATCTGCAATCGGAAAGGACGAATACTATGTTACGTAAAAAACTCACCGCGATCATGACCGCTGCCATGATGATGTTCTGCATCCTCTGCGGCGGAAACCTGCAATCGGTCTCTGCTGATGTGGCCGACAAAACCGTGTACATTGCTGTACAGCCGAGCGAAGGTATGCCGGGGAGCCGCGTGCCGGTAACCATTGATATCCGCACAGACTATTTCGTTTCGATGATGAGTGTCAGAGTGCATTATGACAGTCATCTGAATCTGGTTCCGGCTGATCCCGCTGTGCCGGATGAACCGAAATCAGAGGTCGATCTGCGCAGCAGTGGTCACGAAAAGCCGCATACATCGGGCTATAACATCGTAGCCAAGCCCGAAGATTCTGCGTTTTTTATTTCTTCTAAGTCCTCTTTCCGGCAGGGGCATTACACGGTCTGGTTTGATCTTCCTGCGGATGCTGCTGTCGGGACAGCGTATCCTGTCACCCTGTCGGTCAATGTGCTTTCGGGCGCAAATTTGACAGAAAAGCTGACCGCATCGCTGACAGACAGTACCGTTACGGTTATAGATCATCCGGCAGAAACAACGACCACAGCACCGGTCGAGGCAGCGTTTGATATCACGGAAAAGCAGCTCGATCTGACAAAAACTGCGGACAGCCCCCTTTGGACACCGCATCCGTATGGAAGTAATAAGATTCATCAGATCGCCTACACAGCGAGTGAAAACCTTGATTATATTGAATGGCAGACAGACAACCGCCGGATTTATCTCAACTCGAACGGCCAGATTACCGGTTTTAATTTTGAAGATGCTGCATCTGTATCCGGAACCGTAACTGCGGCTGCGCATTTCCTTGACGGTACGGTGCTGACGGACTCGGTTGCCGTTTATGCGGAGGATACGGCTATTCATGTAACGGGGATTATTGGAACCGTGGAAATCATCGACTTGAATACTGTTACGACTTCGTCAGAAATAACATCCAGCACCAAGCCGACCACGACCACAACGACGACATCTACCACAAAGCCGACCACCACGACCACAACGACAACATCCACCACAAAGCCGACCACGACCACTACAACGACGACATCCACCACCAAGCCGACCACGACCACTACAACGCCGACATCCACCACCAAGCCGACCACGACGACCACAACGACAACATCCACTACCAAGCCGACCACGACGACCACAACGACAACATCCACCACCAAGCCGATCACGACCACTACAACGACGACATCCACCACCAAGCCGATCACGACCACTACAACGACGACATCCACCACTACAACGACCACATCCACCACCAAGCCGACTACGACAACGACCACTACAACAACCACGACAACGTCCACTATCACGACGACGGAAACAACGCCGCCGAAACCGGAATATCTGCGCGGCGATCTCAACGATGACGGCAGCGTCAGCGCGGATGATGCACAGATTGCCCTGCTTGCATATGCCAACTCGCTTACCGGTCTGGACAGCGGTCTGACGGAAAAGCAGAAGCGTGCCGGCGATATCAACGGCGACGGTGCGATCTCGATTGAAGACGCACAGATGATTCTTATTTACTATGTCAATCGCACGCTCTCCGATCAGCCGGTGACATGGGAAGAACTGCTCGGCACACGCGCCGCGCAGCCTGCTCCGAAAAGCAAAAAGAATTCAGCCCGGAAAGCATAATAAAAAAACTAAGCCCCGACTTATGTCAGGGCTTTTGTTTATGCAAAGAAGACTTCGCCGTCGGAACGGTCGATCTGATAGCTTGCCAATACGCGGATATCGCCGATCAGATGCTGATTGAGAATGTCAACCTCATCTGCGGGGATCCACAGGGCGCGGCGGGTGCGCTCATGCGCGTGCTGCACCGGGAACTGCCGGATATACGCATCATCAACCAGAAAGCTGACGACGTAAACGGTGTTATCCGCCTGCTTTGCGATGCGCATATGCCGCGCGATCTGCGAAGCGCCCTCTTCCGAGAGCAGCGCGGTAAAGAGCGGCTGCCCGGCGGCACGCGGCGGAAAACCGTGGAAACTGCGGGCTTCAAGTTCCTGATATTCTTCGGCATTCATCGGACGGTATAGCTCCATTTTCTACCAGCCTTTCTGTGATTTATTCGGCGGCTGATTTTGTCTGCTTCAGCCGTCTTGCATGGATTTCATCGTGAAGTTTATACATCTTCTGGACGGAATTTTCAAGGAAATAATAATGTGCAACATAGGGAATCAGCAGGCCGAGAACCAGCACGATCAGCGGGAATAAGCCAATAAACTCGCCGAACAGAAAGATTCCCAGCACAATGAAGAAGCAGATCGCAAAGAGCATCGTCACGAGAAAATGAATCAGGCGTTCATGCTGCATGAACTGTATCATAATCAGATGCGATTGCTCCAGCTCCGTATAGTCGATCTCCTCGCCGGATGCAAGCTTTGCTTCCAGCTGCTTGAGATATTCTGTCAGATATTTTCGCATGATTCTGCCTCCGCTTAACTGCGCTCATCGGCGGCATCCGCAGCGAGGAAGCCTTCCAGATCGAGCTTTCCCTCATTCAGATCGCGGAACCGGTCATTATACCGGTCGATTGTCTCCGCCGAAACAAACATCAGATAGGCATAGAGCGCCTCGCTCAGTACCGTTCCGATGAAGCAGCTCGTCAGACGGAAGCGGATTTCACCTGTCTGCATATTGAGATCGAATGAGCCGTCGATCAGACCGTGATTCGCAGCCGTAACCGCAATCGCGGCATCATGGCGGCGTTCCTCGTCGATCCGGAACGGCATCACCGAAAGCACCGAGACGATCTGACGATCCGTCCGCAGAATGATGTGCAGCGTCATCGGCAGATCTTCGCCGGTGAAATGGATGCGGATATGCGTCCGGACATCCGTGCGCTCCTCAATGGTATATTTCAGCTTCCGGTGTTCCAGCATCGCGAGCAGCACTTCTGTATTCTGTGCAGCTGTTTCGATGCGCTTTTGTTCTTCTTCCATGGGCGTTGTCCTCCTTATGATACCTCTTTGTAGTAATATTATACCATAGTTTCCCTTGAATGTCAAGCGCGAATTGCGATAATGCACAAACGGGAAGAAAATTGCAGAAAATTAAGAATTTAAGTACAAACCGTCTATCACACGATCAGATCACGGCAGATGCATGACGCGTCACATGGCATCCGACATTCACGGAGACCGGCAGACCTGCAATATGCGTCGGTGCCTGCTCAATATTGACAGCGAGTGCCGTGACCGTTCCGCCGAAGCCCTGCGGCCCGATGCCGAGACGGTTGACGGATTCCAGCATTTTCTGTTCCAGTTCCGCATAGAGCGGCTTCGGGTTGCGGACTGAAACATCACGGCAGAGCGCCTTTTTCGCAAGATATGCGCATTGTTCAAAGTCGCCGCCGATGCCGACACCGACCACGATCGGCGGGCAGGGATTGCTGCCGGCCTTCGCGATTGTATCCGTGACAAATGCGATAATATCCTCCTGCGATGCGGCAGGCGTCAGCATTTTCAGCGCGCTCATATTTTCGCTGCCGAAGCCCTTCGGACATACATCAATCCGGATTTGGTCGCCGGGAACGATATCGAGATGCAGAACCGCAGGCGTATTATTGTTTGTATTGACGCGCTCCAGCGGATCGCTGACGACCGAGCAGCGCAGATAGCCGTCCAGATAGCCCGCAGAAACGCCTGCATTGACCGCCTCACGCAGATCGCCGCCGGTGATGTGGACATCCTGGCCGAGCTGCATGAAAATGACGGCCATACCGGTATCCTGACAGATCGGCAGGCCGGTTTCTCTTGCCGCATCGAGATTCGCGCAGAGGTCGGCAAATACAGCTTTGCCCGCGGGGGATTGCTCCTTGTCTGCGCCGCAGCGGATGCAGCTTTCGAGCGCTTCCGGCAGCACTTTATTCGCTTTGATACAGAGATCGCGGATCGTTTCGGTGATTTGTCCGGCTGATATTTCTCTCATGGATGATTCTCCTTTTTGATATAATGAATTTGTATTCAGTATAACACAATCCGGCTGATTTTGCAAGCTTTGCAGCAATCTTTTTGCAACGAAAAAGCCGCTCCCGTTTCGCTGATCGGAGCGGCTTCATTTTAATCACACATAACATGGAATTTATAGGCAGTATTCCTTTTTATATCCCAAGCCGGAGAAGGACTGCATTTGAGACCAGCCAGCCCTGCGGCGTCATGCGGAGTGTCTCGCCGTCACATTCCAGATATTCGGGAATCAGCAGCTTTGCCCGCTGCATCAGGCGTGTGCGGCTCTGCGGGACGCTGTCGAGCCGGATGCCCTCTTTCAGCCGGAGTCCGAGCATAATGCGTTCAGATTCGCTTTCTGCGTGCGGCTCGGTGATGATCTGCTCCTGCAGCGGCGCAGAACAGAATGCTTCCAGATCGCGGGAGACTGCATACCGTACCCCGCCATAGCAGGAGTGTGCAGCAGGGCCGATGCCGTAATATGGATCGAGCCGCCAGTATTTCGTATTATGCGCGGATATCATCACTTTGCCCTGATGATCATTTGTACCGCAGCGCGCAAAATTTGAGATTTCATAATGCGTGAAGCCGTTTGCAGTCAGGACATCGTGCATTTGCAGATACCGGTCTGCAAGAATATCGTCATCGGGCATATCAGGCGGATTGCTGCCGAAGGGCGTCTGCGGTTCGATTTTCAGCAGATACGCAGAAATATGCGTGACCGGCTGTGCGATTGCCGTTTCCAGTTCCTGTTGCCAGCGCGATTGCGTATGCTGTTTCAGGCCGAGCATCAGGTCGATTGAGAGATTGGAAAAGCCTGCTGACTTTGCCCGTCTGATCGCCTGCAAGCCCTGTTCCGGGGTGTGCTTTCTGCCGAGAATCCGCAGGATTTCCGCATCAAATGACTGGATGCCGAGTGAAAGCCGGTTGATACCGGATTCTCGCCATGCTGTGAGCTTCTCGGCTGTTGCAGTCAGCGGATTTGCCTCCAGCGTGATCTCCGCATCTGCTGAAAGAAGACAGCGCTGCCGGATCGTATCCAGAAAGCGCTGTATGATCTCTGTTGGAAGCAGCGAGGGCGTCCCGCCGCCGAAATAGACTGTATCTGCCTGCAATCGGTCGGGTAATGCGGCGAGATTCCGGCAGACTGCATCCGCATAGCGCCTGACCGCTTCCCGGGAAAACCGCACCGAATAGAAATCACAGTAGGGGCATTTCACCGCGCAGAACGGTACATGAATATAGATGCCGGCGCTCATTGCCGCTTGATTGCTTCGACCAGCTTGCCGAAGAACATATCAAACAGGAAGCCCAGCACAAACGCTGCGATCAGCGGCACAACACCGAACCAGAATACCTGCATATAGTTGCCCGGCTCATGCGCAAAGTAGATGAAAATAATCATGATAAATGCGATCAGGCGCAGCACGGAATTGACAATCAGCGAAGCCTTGCCGTTGACGCAGCGCACGCCGCATTCCTGACAGGGCTTGCCTGCGCTGCTCATGCCGCCGCAGCGTGCTTTCTGAAGCGGGGTGAAGGATGGTTTTCCGCAATGCGGACAGGTATGTTTCATAAGGATCCCTCCGTTAGTTGATCAGGGTATAGATCAGATACAGCACCAGCAGATGACCGGGATAGAAGACATAAAAGAGCCACTTGAGCCCCTTGCCCTTTTTGCCGTTATACAGCAGCAGGGGGATCAGGCTGAGCACGACGCCGATATTGTAGCCCATTGTTCGGGTGAGCGCGAGAAATCCGACACCGACAAGCGAGCGCAGCCAATGTGCCTGTTTCCGGAGCTGATAAAAGATCCAGACCGTCATGATGCCGAAGCAGCTGTAATCGGTGCTGAGCAGAATTGCGAAAATGCACATCGCTATAAGGACAATGACACCTGCGATAATCTGTACGGGCTTTGGCTTTCCTTCGGCTGCGGTGATGCGGTCCCAGAGCATCAGCATCAGGACAGCAAGGAAAAATGTTACCATGACATTCTGATGACCGAAATACAGGAACTCGCGGAAAAATGCAAGGTCAAACGGCAATTCGCTGATCAGCGCGAAGATGCCGAGCCGCAGCAGGTATTTCTTTTTGTCCCGCGTATAGCTGAAGCCCTCTGCGATACAGAAGGAGAAGATCGGCATCGCAATTCTGCCGATGAACCGCATCCAGAATACATCCGGGAAGAAGATATCGCCGATGTGGTCGATCAGCATTGTTGCCATGGCGATCAGCTTGAGGACGGTGCCGTCAATGCAGCCGAACCGCCATTCGGATTTTTGTTTTTCTATCGTCTGTTCCATTTCGTACAACGCTCCGTAATTGGTATATGATTCCTATTTATTCGTCGAATTTGAGAACGGCCATGAATGCTTCGCTCGGTACTTCGACAGAGCCGAGCTGACGCATCCGCTTCTTACCTTCCTTCTGCTTTTCGAGCAGCTTCTTCTTACGGGTGATATCGCCGCCGTAGCACTTTGCAAGGACATCCTTGCGCAGCGCTTTGACCGTTTCACGCGCGATAATCTTTCCGCCGATCGCTGCCTGAATCGGTACCTCAAACAGCTGCCGCGGGATATTTTCCTTCAGCTTTTCTGCGATTTTTCGCGCACGCGGATAGGCTTTGGAGTCATGGACGATGAACGAAAGCGCGTCTACGACTTCGCCGTTGAGCATGAAGTCGAGCTTGACGAGTTTTGAGGATGCATAGCCGTCGAGCTCATAATCGAGGGACGCATAGCCTCTGGTGCGGGATTTCAGCGCATCGAAAAAGTCGTAGATGATCTCATTGAGCGGGAGAACATAGTGCATTTCCACGCGGACATCATCGAGATACTGCATATCCTTAAAGACGCCGCGGCGTTCCTGACAGAGATCCATAATGCCGCCGACATATTCCTTCGGTGCGAGGATCGAAGCCTTGACAATCGGTTCCTCTGCATCCGCGATATTGGCGGGATTCGGATAATTGGACGGGTTGTCGATCATGATGACTTCGCCGTTTGTCAGGGTGACGCGATAGATAACCGACGGCGCGGTCGTCACGAGATCAAGATCATATTCGCGTTCCAGACGCTCCTGAATGATCTCCATATGCAGCAGGCCAAGGAAGCCGCAGCGGAATCCGAAGCCTAGCGCAACGGATGTTTCCGGCTCAAAGGTCAGCGCAGCATCATTGAGCTGAAGCTTTTCGAGCGCATCGCGCAGATCGTTATAATGTGCGCCGTCCGCCGGATAAATACCGGAGAACACCATCGGGCTGACCTTGCGGTAGCCGGGGAGCGGTTCTGCGCAGGGATTCTCCGCGAGCGTGACCGTATCACCGACGCGCGTATCACCGATGCTCTTGATCGAAGCGGTGAGATAGCCGACTTCACCGGCAGTCAGGACACCGCGGTTGATGTGCTCCGTTGCGCTCATGACACCTGCTTCCACGATTGTGAATTCCGCGCCGGTCGCCATCAGACGGATGCGGTCACCGGTTCTGACGGTGCCTTCCTTGACGCGGACATAGATGATAACGCCCTTGTAGGAGTCGTAATAGCTGTCGAAGATCAGCGCCT
>CAMNFV010000014.1 GCA_946537515.1 uncultured Ruminococcus sp.
TATTATTTATTGTATGCAGCGAAAGCGTTGTCAACGGTCTCCTTCTCGCAAGGCTTCGTAAATGCAGAAACGACCGGAACAATGACGATCGAAAGGATCATCAGCAGCGCACCTGCATTGATCGGGGAAGCGAGATTGAGCGGGAGCGAAGCCGCCCACTTGATGAAACCGCCGAAGCTGTCCTTGAAGAACGTGAAGATGCACATATGCGCAACGGTCGAAATGACGCCGATTGCAAAGCTTGTCCAGACAGCCGCTTTGGTTGTTTTCCTGCTGAAGAGACCCCAGAGGAACGGGCCGAGGAAGGAGCCGGAGAGCGCGCCCCAGGAGTAGCTCATGAGCGTCGTGATCGCGGCATTCTTGTTCATAGCAATGACAACGGAAACGACGAGGAAGAAGATGATCAGCACGCGCATCGTGACGAATTCTTTCTTGTCGTCCATTTTGCCCTTGGAAGCCGGACGCAGCAGGTCGTGTGCGAGCGTCGTGGAGGAGGTCAGCACGAGCGCAGAGAGTGTCGAGAGCGAAGCACTCAGCACGAGCACAACGACCAGACCGATCAGCAGCGGCGGGAGCGCCGTCTGGAGCATGTTCGGCACCATTGCGTCGAATTCCAGTTTGCCGTTTGAGAGCTTCTGGATGACATTGCTGCCGAGTCCCTGACCGTCTTCCGTGGTGTTGAAGAGTCTCGTGAAGCCGCCGAGGAGGTAGCAGCCGCCCGAAACGATCAGGCAGAAGAAGGTCGAGATCACAAGGCCGCGCTTGATATCTTTTTCATCGCGGATCGCGTAGAATTTGTGTGTCATCTGCGGCAGGCCCCATGTGCCGAGCGAGGTCAGGATGACAACGCCGAAGAGGTTAATCGGATCCGGGCCGAAGAGGGAAGCGAGCTTGCCGTCCGGGACAGCCGCGACCTGCTTGAGCATATCGACCGAGCTGCCGAGGCCGCCGTTATAATTGAGGATCGAGATGACGACAGCGGAGATGCCGACGAGCATGATCATGCCCTGAATGAAGTCATTGACCGCAGTTGCGGAGTAGCCGCCGAGCACAACGTAGATCGCGCTGAGCACCGCCATTGCGATCATGACATACTGATAAGCATTCGGGGAACTGAGGTTGAATGCCATCGCGAACAGACGGGAAAGACCGTTATAAACGGAGGCCGTGTAGGGGATCATGAACAGGAAGACGATGACCGCAGCGGTCGTCTTGAGCGGCGAGCTGCCGTAGCGCTTCATGAAGAAATCCGGCATGGTTTTCGCATCCAGATGCTTTGTCATCAGACGGGTGCGCTTGCCGAGGACGGCCCAGGCGAGCGTCGCACCGATGAGCGCATTGCCGATGCCGATCCAGGCAGCGGAGACACCGTAGCTCCAGCCGAACTGTCCCGCATAACCGATGAACACGACCGCCGAGAAGTACGCGGTACCGAATGCGAATGCGGTCATCCAGGGACCGATCTTGTTTCCGCCGAAAACAAAGTCGTTGACGCTCTTGGTCTTGCGGGATGTGATGAGTCCGATCGACACCATGACGACCGCATAGACCACAACCACGACGAGCGTGATGATTTGGGATGCTGACATAAGAAGCCTCCTGCATATTATAAATAGTATAGATGCTGCGGCCGTCCGCTTTTACGCTTTGACGTTTTTATGCTCTACAGCTTTAACGCAGCAAAGTAATTATAGCATATTCGGGCATATTTGTCAAGCATCGGAAAGAATTTGGCATATATGACAAATTTCTCACAGTTCGTACAAATATTTGGTTAAATATCATATCTTAATAAACTATTTGTAATATTTTAAGACGATTCTACCGCTGTTTATCATGAATTTACGTGCGGATTCGCAACTTTCGCCTGAAAATATGAACAAATATAATTTGGAAGTATTGCACAAAAAATACTACCTAGTTTATACAGTTCCGACAAAGTTTCAAAAAACTCTTTACAAGAATTGAATCTTGTATTATAATGTAAGCAACGAGGGACTGCGCAGGGGCGAAGTTTACCCTCGGGAAATGTAATACAGCTTGTATAATGTGCGTGAGGAAACGCGGGATCACCCGGCGTCAAGTCTGAGGCTGCACGGGAGCAGCAGATCTGAAAGAACGGGATGCTTCGGCGCGCCTTTCTATGCAAAGAATTACAGCTGTATCCGCTTTCAGTCGGATATAAGCACGGCTCGTACTGGCTGTGTTTATATAAAAAAAAACGGGAGGGTTTTTTGATGCACAGAAACTCAAAGAAGATCATTGCAAGCCTTCTGGCTCTCGCAACGATCGCACCGATGGCTGTCACTATGACACCGCTGACCGCATCTGCCGGCCAGGTTCTGGGCGAAACTGATTTCACATACAAGGCACTGCCTTGGCATACCTGTGAGTCCAGCCCTGCAAAGCAGAACTTTAAGATCGAAGACGGCGCATTCCACATCGAAGTTGTTAAGGGCGAAGGCGCTGACGGCGCGAAGTGGGACCTGCAGTTCCGCCACAGAAACCTCAACTTCAAGAAGGGCCATACCTATAAGGTAAGCTGCAAGGTCAAGGCAAAGCGTGACGGCATGGAGATCTGCTCCAAGATCGGTAACACAAAGGGTGACGAAGAGTACTTCGACCTCAAGGACGGCAAGTTCGTCATGGGCCCGGCAATGGGCGGCGAATGGGGCAATGCTGTCAAACTGACGACCGAATACCAGACCTTCGAGGGTACCTTTACTCCTACCCAGGATCTGGAAGGCGTTGAGTGGGCATTCCACTATGCAATGGGTTCCAAGAAGAACTACGGCGGTAACGCAAAGGACGGCGACGAACTCTGGTTCGACGATATGTCGATCGTGTGCGAGACCTGCGACGAATGCGACGCAGATCCGAACAACCACTACGGTGCAGTCAGCCGTTCCTACAGCGGCCTGAAGGACAACTACATCTCCGTTAACCAGCTCGGTTACTTCCCGGAGACCAAGAAGATCGCTGTTCTCGGCGATAACCAGGGCGACGTTATGCACGGCGCAGAGAAGATCAATCTCTCCGGTGCTTACACCTGGGAGCTGGTCGATGCAAAGTCCGGTACCGTTGTCAAGTCCGGTGAGACCACCGCTCCGGCAAAGGATCAGGACTCTGCTGACAGCGTCTGCAAGATCGACTTCTCCGACTACAAGGAGCCGGGTACCTACTATCTCCGCATTAAGGGTCAGGATTGGAGATCCTTCGAGTTCCGTATCGGCAACGATATCTACACCGAGAAGGGTCACGACATGCTGACCAACGCAATCAACTACTTCTATCAGAACCGTTCCGGCGTTGATATCGAGAAGGCATACATTACTTCCGGTACCGATGCAGGTCTGGCTCACCCGGGCGGTCACAAGAAGGATACCGCTACCATTCAGAAGGAATGGCACAATGAGTACGCAAGCAAGACCGAGGCTACAAGCACCTACGCTTGCGGCACGCTGACCGCAAACCACGGTTGGTACGATGCCGGTGACCACGGTAAGTACGTTGTTAACGGCGGTATCGCTGTCTGGACACTCCAGAACATGTATGAGAGAGCTACGTTCTCTGAGACTGCCGGCAAGAAGTTCGATGACGGTTCCGGTACGGTCGTTGTTCCGGAAACCGGCAACAAGATCCCGGATATCCTGGATGAGTGCCTCTTCGAGATGGAATTCATCGAGCAGATGAAGGTTACCTCCAGCGATACTGCATGGGGCAAGTACGAAGGTCTCTACTACCACAAGCTGCACGACCACAAGTGGACCGGTCTGGCTACCAAGCCGTGGGACTACGAAGGTCCGGTCGATCAGGGCGGTTGGGATACCGTTCGTATCGTTAAGCCGCCTACATTCGCGGCAACTCTGAACTTCGCAGCTTGCGCAGCGCAGACTGCAAGACTCCTTGAGCCGTATGATAAGACCAGAGCAGCGGAGCTCCTCTCCGAGGCAAAGGACGCTTTCGCGGCATACAAGAAGTATTTCTATGAGGCTGATCTCACCCCGACAACGCATCCGGAGCTCGGCTGCAAGTGCCCGAAGGAAGAAATCAACGAAAAGTCCCTGTATGCACCGATGTGGCAGGCAAAGGGCGGCGGACCTTACGGCGATAACGATGTTAAGGACGACGGCTACTGGGCAGCTTGCGAGCTGTTCGTTTCCTGCTCCAAGATGGGCGATGCTGATGCTTCCAAGTACATGGACGAGATGAAGGAATACAGCAAGGCATTTGAAGTTACCGAAAGAATCACCGGCGGTGAGAACGCTTCCAGCGGTAAGGGTTCCTACACCTCCTTCAACTGGGGCAACACCGGTTCCTGCGGTTCTCTGACACTTGCTCTTCATAAGGATCTGCTCTCTGATGAGCAGAAGTCCAAGCTCGAGAAGTCCATTCTCGCAACTGCTGACAGCTACATCGCGACCGAGGGCAAACAGGGCTACGGTATCCCGTATCTCTTCGACGGCGATCCGTACAATGACCCGAACAACCTCGATCCGAGCATTCTGATCAATGGTTATGAGTGGGGCTCCAACTCCATGGTTATCAATAACCTGATCGTTATGGCATATGCATTTGACCAGACCGGTAAGGTTGATTACCTGAGCGGCGTCACCCAGGGTATGGACTACCTGTTCGGTACCAACCCGCTGTCCTTCAGCTTTGTCACCGGTTACGGTTCTTACCACGAGAAGAACCCGCACCACAGATATTGGTCTCACGAGCTCGATAAGACCCTGCCGTCTGCACCGGATGGTATCCTCTCCGGCGGCCCGAACGCTGGCCTCCAGGATCCGTATGTCCGTGCACTGGCATTCGTTCCGGGCGACCTGGACAACCCGTCCCAGAGATGCTTCGTTGACTCCATCGAGGCATGGTCCACCAACGAGGTTACCATTAACTGGAACGCTCCGCTGGCTTGGATCGTAGAGTTCCTCCAGGATAAGGATGCAAAGTATGAGTTTTCCAAGGGCGGCGGAATCTCCGGTACTGAGACGACTGCGTCGTCCAGCACTTCCGAGACGACCAGCTCCTCTTCTACCACTACGTCTGATACCGACTGGGGTAATGTTAACGAGTCCAAAGGTGACTCTCCCGAAGCTCGCGTGGATGTTTCCGATGCTGTTCTGCTCGCTCGCTTTGTTGCTGAGGATGCTGACGCAACGATTTCTGCGCAGGGCAAGAAGAACGCAGACGTAAACGCAAGCGGTTCTCCGGATTCTGACGATACTCTGAAGATCCTGAAGTTCATCGCAAAGCTCATTCCGTATTCTGATCTTGGTAAGAAGTAATATCTGCTGAGTCAATTTCGGATTGAATGTAATCCAATAAAAACATAGGGCACGTCGTTCTGACGTGCCCTTGTTTTATGCATTCGTGCTTGTGGTGACAGTTTCAGATGCCGTTTCGGCAGAAGATACGGTTGTTTGCGTGATTGTGGATTCCGCTGCTTCCTGCGTGATGACAGCGAATCCGGAGAATGTCAGCTTGAGCGGCTGTGCCGGCAGATCGAAAATGAGCGGCTCGCCGGATTCCGCAAAAGTCATGGTATAGCTGCCGCCTGCGCATTCGCCCTGATAGCACCATGTACCGTCGCTCTGCTGCGTACACGGGAGTGATTCGGCCGCATCGGCAGCATCGAGCGCCTCCGTCACAATTCCGAGCATATTTTTTGCCGGGAGCGCCGTTTTCGGAACGGTAAATGCAAGCCCTTTGTAGCTTGCGCTGACCGCATCGCCGTCAAATGTCAGCGTGACGCCTGCGAGTGCGGGCGGCTCGGTGAAATTTGCATCCCAAAGCGCATCGCCGCAGCGTGTCAGATGCAGATTCGCAGTTTGATCCTCACCGTATTCCAGCAAAATATCCGCCTCATAGGATTCTGCGTGAACCGGCTGAAAGGGCGCATCCTGTTTCTGCGGCATCTGACAACCGCACAGTAAAATTGAAGCAGGTACGCAAAAAATCAGGGCGTTCCTCAGATTACAATGTCTCATTTCAAAGCCTCCAAAAAAGATTTGCTTTTGACGACATTTGGTTTTCTGAGGAATGCCCTCGTCTTTTTATTCAAATTCCCCGAACAGCATCGGCAGCTGCCGGATCATATCGCTGGGCAGCATCGCGCGCTTGGAGTATTCCGCGGCGGCGCAGTCACCGGCGAGTCCGTGCAGATAGACGCCGATTTTCGCAGCAAATTCCGGCTCGATCTGCTGCGCGGCAAGTCCGCCGATCATACCGGCGAGCACATCGCCGCTGCCGCCCTTGCTCATGCCGGAATTACCGTTCGTGTTGATGCTCGCATGATCGGAGCACGCAACGATCGTACCGGCGCCTTTCAGGACAACGACCGTATTGGTGAAGCGGGATGCAAGCCGTTTTGCCGCCGTGACGCGATCCTTCTGGATATCCTCCGCGGTGCAATGGAGCAGCCGCGCCATTTCGCCGGGGTGCGGCGTGAGAATGACGGTTGACTTTGCCCTCCGCAATATATCTATGCCGGAGACAATGGCATTTAGACCGTCTGCATCCAAAATGATCGGACAATCCAGCTGCTGAATCAGCGTGCGAACGACATTGCGCACCTCGTCAGATTGTCCGAGGCCGCAGCCGATCAGAACGCAGCTTGCAGATTTCGCAGCCCGCAGAATCTCGGGGATTGCCTGCTGCGTCAGCATTCCGTTTGCATCGGTAGTCAGGGGCTGAAGTGTCGCTTCGGGTGCGTGCATCATGAGCATCCGGCAGACTTCCGGATCCGAAGCGAGTGTGCAGAGCCCGACGCCGCAGCGCAGGGCGGCATATGTGGAAAGCAGCGCCGCACCGGGCATATTCCGCGAGCCGGTGACGCAGAGCAGCTTGCCGAACATGCCTTTATGGCCGTTCTGCGGCCGGGCGGGGAGCATGGTGCGAACGCTCTCGCCGTCAATATGTGTGATCGGGTATTGCAGCGCATCGAAAGCGGTTTCCGGCAGCCCGATATCCACGAGCAGAATCGCGCCGCAGTATTCCTGGAGCGGATTCAGGAAGAGTCCGATTTTCGCCGCGCCGAATGTCACGGTAATATTGCAGTGCGGCGTACCCGGAGAAACGGTGCCGTTGAGGCCGGAGCCGCCGCTCGGGATATCGACCGCGATGATTTGTCTGTCTGGTGATTCCGCAGCAGCTGCGAACAATTCCTGAATCTGGGGATTCAGCTCACCGCGGAAGCCGATGCCGAAGATACCGTCCACGATCAGCATATGTGCCCGGATCGCATCGAGGATCTGCGCATGGTCGGTCAGCACGTTGACATGCTTCATGAGCTTAAATTTCGTGTACGCGGTCCTTGTTTTCGGGACACCGGCCGTCAGGCAGACGGTGATCTCAAATTGCTGTGCGAGATGCGTCGCTGCAACGAAGCAGTCACCGGCGTTGTTCCCGTTTCCGCAGAGAAAGAGAATCCGCTTCTGATTGCAGTCATTTGCGATGTGAACGAGATGCGCGGCGAGCCCGGCGCCGGCGCGGTTCATCATGATATCATAGGTGATGCCGGATTGGTTGGCAAGATCCTCCAGCTTCATCATTTCGAGAGGGGTGACAAGACGCATAACGAAGCTCCTTTTTGTTACTGTTCAGCGTTCTTTTCCGGTGCATCCCAGCGGAAGCCGAGCGTCCGCGGCAGATGCTTAGCAAGATAGAGCAAAATATCATCATTCGGTGTCCAGATCAGTCTTGTTCTTCCGTATTCGTCATGGTCGAAATCCGCACAGAACGCGGTCTCATCCTGCGCAGAACAAGCGAGGACGGTCGTAGCGGAATCCGGCGCAGGTTCTGCCTCACGCAGCTTTCCGAACGCGGTAAATTTCGTGATCGAAACGGTCAGCATGGGCTTGCGCTTGCTCTGCGCGAGAATCTTGGTGATTTGCAGCTCGTCGCCGGAGATGACATATTCATATTCGATGCTGTTCTGCACCCAGAGATACCAGGTGCCGAAGCCGAGCGCCGCAGCGATCAGCAGCAGCCAGAATGCGCCGCTGATGAGCGCAGCAATCACGATTATGACAGTCAGCGCGCCGCCGCCGATGAGCAGCCCGTATTTTTTCATTGCATTGTCAAGTTTCGGAACGATGAGTTCCCGGTAATCAGATCCAAGCATAGTTTATTCCTCCTTCGCGGATTCCGCCTGCGGAGCCGGTTTGACAGTTTCCGGAAGGGGATTGCCGCTGATTGCAGCCGCAGCACGTTCTTTCGCGTGCAGCGCTTTTTTTCGAGCATACATTCTCTGGTCGGCGCGGTCAAAGAGTGCGACCGAAGTTTCAAGCCGGTCGAATTCGGCGCTGCCGTAGCTGAATGTCACATGATATGGCAGAAAATCGAAGTCGATCGCAGAAAACGCCTTGAGCGCTTTGCCCATGATTTCCTCTGCGAGTGCCTCATCGCCGTGGAAAATGACAGCGAATTCCTCGCCGCCGTAGCGGAAAACATCGCCGTGCGCGCCGCAGAAATTCTGAAGCGTCCTTGCCATCGCGATCAGTACGATATCCCCGTTCGCATGGCCGTAGGTATCATTGACATGCTTAAAGCTGTCAATATCTGCAATGGAAACCGAGACCGGCAAATCCTTTTGATTGGCCTCGGCCATGGCGTCGTCGAGCATCGGATAAAACGACGCATGATTGAGCAGGCCGGTCATCATATCGCGGTTGAGGCGCGAGCGGATCTCGGTGACATCATCAAAGGTCAGCAGCTTGCCGTGCTGTCCCTCACCGTTTGTCCACTCGGTGATTTTGCGCTGATAGCTCGCATTCCCGACCTGAATTGCAGCGAAGTCCTCATCGCAGAGCTGTTTTAAGTCAAACTGATGCGACCGGACAAGCGGGTTGCCGAGCGCCGGTATGATCTGCATGGCCTTGCGGTTTGCGTAGACAAGGCGATACTCGTTATCGAGAAAGACGAGACCTGTCGCCATATTCTGGAGCATTTCCTCTTTATTGAGCAGGCCGTAGCGCAGGATCGAAAACGTGACAAGCAGCGCACCGATCATCACACCGATTGCGGTGATATCGTATCCCTTCGACCAGCCGGAGAGATAGAGCAGCAGCATGAAAAATGGAATGACACCGGCCGCCAGCAGGACGGTGTTGTTCGTTTTTTCGCGCCGCCGGAGCGATGCGCGCTGATAGAGACAGAAGCTGATGTAAATCAGCGTAAGTACGATGTTATAAGCGATATATGCAAAATACGCAGGGCCGGGAGAAATATGGAGCAATCCGTCATGCCCCAGCTTGATATTATTATAGTAGAGATCATTCCGCTCACATGTAAAGACAAGATACAGCGTAATCAGCGGAATCAGATACAGCAGAAACTGCCAGAGCCTGCCGACCTTTGCTTCGTAGTAGCGGACGGCGAGCATCAGCAGCAGCGGGTTGATGAACACCCTGCCGATATAGCCGAATTTGACCGCGTCGATTTTCGCCGCAAAACCGGGATTATTGAGCTCGACATAGTAGGAGAGCATGATCAGAATGGAGCAGAAAAGCCCGAGAATCGCGAATTCCCGCAGCGATGTTTCATGCTGATCTGTCAGGATCATGATGACAGACGCGCCTGTCAGGGCAAGTCCGGCAATCAGTATGCCGGAGATGAGTATTCCGATCAAAAGCATTCCCTCCTTTCTGTGCATTCGTGTGCAGATGCAGATAGATATTCATTTATATCATATCACAAATGCAATGAAAAGTCAACGAAAAACACGGGAATTCATACATACAACTTTATAAACATTCTGTGAATTGCAAAAGCATGATTCTCATATTTATTCATAAAAATACCAGATTTTCACAGCGATTGATACAATCCGTCATAGAATGGCGCGTTTTGATACTTGCAATTTGCCCGTGCATCCGGTATAATCAAATCAGGAAGCAAACCCGCATCAGAGACAATGAAAACAGGGGGAATATGTATGAAATCAAAATGGATTGCAGGTGTCTGCACAACTGTATTGCTGCTGGGCGGAACGGCAGCATTTCTGCCGCAGAATTTCACCGCACCGGCCTACAGTCTGACCGCTTCCGCAGCGGAAGAGGATTATGACTGGGCAGGTTTTCTGAAAAAGGATGCAAGCTGGTTCGGCAGCAGCGAAGCCGTCAATATCGCGAATGAGTGCATTCAGTATCAGGTTGCGAATGAGGGCGGCTGGCAGAAGGGCATGAAAACGGCGCATACGGGCGACTGGGCGCATTCGACGATCGACAATGACGCAACGACGTCCCAGATCCGCTTCCTGATGCGCACCTACCAGCAGACGAAGCAGCAGAAATATCTCGACTGCGCGATGCGCGGCGTGGACTGCCTGTTTAAAATGCAGTACAGCAACGGCGGCTGGATGCAGTGCCTGAATACGCCCGGCACCTATCATGCGCATATCACGCTCAATGACGGCGCGTATGTGCATGTGCTGCAAATCATGAAGGAAATGAGCGCGAAATCGGGCGATTTTGCCGCAGTCAGCGATGCCTATGCGCAGAAGGCAAAGACCTCGCTGGATAAGGGCATTCAATGCCTGCTCGATATGCAGATTCAGGGCGCGGCATGGTGCCAGCAGCATGATGAGAATACATTGAAACCGGCCGCGGCGCGTGCCTATGAGCTGCCCTCGAACTGTACAAGCGAGAGCGCCGGCGTCATCACATTCCTGTATCAGTACGCGAAGGAGAATCCGTCGCGGCAGGATATCCGCAAGTCGGTCAACACCGCGATTACGTGGTTCAAGAAGGTCACGCTCACGGGCATCGAATTCGTCAAATCCGGCGATGACAAAATTGTCCGTCAGAATCCGAATGCATCACCGCTCTGGGCGCGTTTCTATGAACTCGGAACAGACCGCCCGCTCTTCTCCGACCGCGACAGCTCCGTACATTATAATGTAGCGGAGATCTCGAAGGAGCGCAGGACCGGCTATGCGTGGTACGGCAACTGGGGCAAGAATATCATCACCCTCAGCCTGCTCCCGACGGACGGTTCCGCCGAGCAGCCGGAGCAGCCGGTGCAGAAGCCGGAATATACCGGTACGCTGATCGCAAAGCTCGTTGTGAATGATACCGATAACGGCGGAAACTGGAGCATCGACGCGAATTTCGGCGTCGGCAGCAAGATTTTCGGCGACCGTGATTATACCGTCACGGCTGACGGCAACGGCCCGGGTTCGGGCGGAGAGCTGATCCGGACGGCCTGCGATTCCAAGAAGTATACGGGCGATCTGGCAGAGCTGACGGCCGCAGAGGATGTGACGCTCCGGATTTTCATTGACCAGCGCGTGATCCAGAGCCTTACAGCGGAGCAGCTGAATGCAAGCTGGCTCAAGGATTATACCCACATGCGGACGCAGGTATTCAGCTCAAACGGCGAAGAGTTTACTGTGTTTACCCGCGATCTGAAGAAGGGCGAGACCGTGACGCTCGGCAGCAATTTCACATCGCAGAACTGCGTGAATTACTTCGCGGCGGTCACAAAAAAGGCGGAAGAGACCACCACGACCGAGACCACAACCACCACCACGGAAACCACGACGACAACCACGGAAACCACCGCAACAACTGCCGAGACCACAACAACCACCGCGGAGACCACGACTACCACAACTACCACAACTGCGGAAACATCCGCGACGAAGAAGTTCAGTGCGATGATCGGCGACGTCAACTGCGATGAAAAAGTCGATGTTTCGGATGCGGTGCTGCTGGCGCGGTTTCTCGCAGAGGACGTTGAGGCGAATATCACCGCGCAGGGCAAGATCAATGCCGAATGCGACGGTATAGAAGGACTGTCCGGCGATGATAATATCATGATCCTCAAATATATTGCGAAGCTCATTGCGGGTTTTCCGGATTGGGACTGACAGCAGCAGAGAAGCCGATCCCATTGCTGTAAATTGCTGAAAACAGCCGGAGTGCTCCGGGGGATTGTTGTGCATTATCACAAAATCAGCGGCGCACACTTGACTTTCATACGGGAATCATGTAAAATATACAAGGATTGCAAGCGGAACTCCGGTTCTCACCGTCAGCTATGAGCAAAACGGTAATCTGATTCATGATTTCTTATGACCCATTGCGGTTTGAATATGATCAGAGACAGAGAGCGCAGCGGAAGATCCGTGATTGCACTCTCTGTTTTGTTTTTTGAGTGAATATGAAGGAGGTGCTTGGCGATTAGCAAGCAGGAACTGCAAATCAATGAGGAGATCCGTGACCGTGAGGTCCTCGTGATCGACGCGGACGGCGAGAAAAGAGGCGTGATGTCCGCAAAGGATGCACAGAAGCTCGCATACGATCAGAATCTCGATCTGGTCAAGATCGCGCCGCAGGCGACGCCGCCTGTCTGCCGTGTCATGGACTACGGCAAATACTGCTTTGAGCAGCAGAAGCGCGAGAAGGAAGCACGGAAGAATCAGCGTGTTGTGGAGATCAAGGAGATCCGGATGTTTTCCGCGATTGATACCCACGATTTTGAAACCAAAGTCTCGCAGGGCAAGAAATTCCTGCAGGGCGGCGATAAGGTCAAGGTTTCTGTTCGGTTCCGCAAGCGTGCCATTGCACACCCGCATCTGGGCGAGGAACTGCTGGAGCGCTACCGCGATGAGATCGGTGACGTTGCAGTCGTTGATAAGCCGCCGAAAATGGAGGGCAGAGCAATCGTAATGTTCATGTCCCCGAAGCAGAATAAACCGGAAAAGCCGGAGAAGGCTGCGAAGAAGCAGAAGCCGCAGAAGCCGCAGGAGGCTCCGGCGGAAGCTGCCGCAGAACCGGCAGAGGAAGCGTAAAGAAAAGGATATGCAGCGTCTTTGAGCGGCAATGAGATATTGCCTGACGTTATCATATACAACGAAATTACAAGGAGGACGAATCCATGGCAGCCGTTAAGGTTAAGAAGATTAAGGTTAAGACTCACTCCGGTGCAAAGAAGCGTTTTCAGGTCACCGGCAGCGGAAAGGTCAAGTTCCAGCACGCTTACAAGCGTCATCGCCTCGTATCGAAGGATAAGAAGGTCAAGCGTATCGCGAGAAACGCCGGCGTTGCAAGCACTGCAAATGCATCGACGATCCGCGAGATGGTTCCTTACAAGTAATCGGGACCTTGTACTGAAATTGAACTGAACGCCGCTGGAGATCAGCGGACGATTGATTACGGAGGTAAAACGAAATGGCTCGTATTAAGGGCGCAATGATGACGCGCAAGAGAAGAAATAAGGTCCTGAAGCTCGCAAAGGGCTACTGGGGCAGCAAATCCAAGCACTTCAAGATGGCGAAGCAGGCTGTCATGAAGTCCGGCCAGTATGCTTACATCGGCAGAAAGCAGAATAAGCGCTTCTTCCGCAGACTGTGGATCACCCGTATTTCTGCGGCTTGCAAGCTCAACGGCATGAACTATTCCACGTTCATGAACGGCTGCAACAAGGCTGGTATCACCCTGAACCGCAAGATGCTCTCCGAGATTGCGATTCATGACCCTGCCGGCTTCACTGCTATCGTCGAAAAGGCAAAGGCAGCACTGTAATGCATGATATCAAACACGCTCTCTCGGAATCGTCAGAGCGTGTTTGTGTTTGTTATGAACTTTTGAGAAGGGAGCGTTGAAGATGCCGCAGACTTCGGAGATTCTGCAACCGGGGACGGGAAATAAAACCGTCAGGCTCTTTGCAAATCTCAATCGCAGCCGCACGTTTCGTGAGAAGAATCGTGCTTTTGCAATGGAAGGCAGCCGCCTGATCCTCGATGCTGTCGGCTCCGGTGTGACGCTGCGTGCGCTGCTCTGGACCGAAAAGGCGAAGGCACAGTATGGCAGCGGCTTTGCACCGGAGCAGCTTCCGGCGCAGACGCTTCTGATCTCGGAATCCCTTGCAAAAGAGATCGCGGATACCGAATCCTCACAGGGGATTTTCGCGATTGCGGAGATCCGCCCGGAGACCGCGGCACTCCCTGTGCACGGCAGCCGGAATATGCTGCTGCACTGTGTACAGGACCCCTCAAATCTCGGGGCGATCCTGCGGACGGCAGAGGCGCTCGGCATCGACGGGCTGTATCTGTATCAATGCTGCGATCTCTATAATCCCAAAACGATCCGCAGCAGCATGGGGGCATTGTTCCGCCTGCCGCTGATGCGCCTGACGGATATGGATGCATTTTTTGCGCATTGCCGTCAGGCGGAGATCCCGACCTGTGCCGCGGTTGTGGACAGGGATGCGGATCCGCTCGGTACATATGATTTTTGCCGCGGCGCAGTTGTGCTGATCGGCAATGAGGGGAACGGCCTGCCTGCGGAAATCAGCGCGGCATGTGACCGGCGCCTGACAATTCCGATGGCGCCTGCATCCAATTCGCTGAATGCCGCAATGGCTGCGGGATTGTTCCTCTGGGAAATGGCAAAATCCTGACGCGGATACACGAAAGGCGGTGACGGTATGGAATTGCAGCAGAAAACCGATCCGGAAATGCTGCGCTACTGGGTCTGGCTGACGCTGGTGTTCGGCGCGGCCAGTTCGAGACTCCTGCATTATCTGGATCATGCGGAAACGCCGCGTGATGTCTATGAGGCAATACAGGCAGGCCGCTATCATGATCTGCCGCCGGCCGTGCAGAAGGCGATGACCGAGCATTCGATCGGAGAAGCAGACAGCATTGTCTACTTCTGCCGCAGCCATGAGATCGCGCTTCTGCCGATCAACAGCATGGAGTATCCGTCCGTGCTGCGCAATATCGCAACACCGCCTGTTTTGCTGACGGCAAAGGGCAATTTAGAGCTGCTTGCACATCCGATGAGCCTTGCGGTTGTCGGTACGCGGCGGCCTTCGCCGTATACGGAGCGCGTGACGAATCATATCGTCGGTGAGCTCAGCAGCAGGGGATTCGTGATCGTCAGCGGATTTGCAAAGGGCGTAGACGGGATCGCACATACCGCAGCGCTCGACCACGGCGGCGCGACCGTTGCCGTCCTCGGCTGCGGGATCAATGTCAATTATCCGCGGGAGCATCAGGTCCTGCGCGACAGAATGCTCTCAAGCGGCAAGGGACTGCTGCTCTCGGAATATCTGCCCGGGACACAGCCCTTTCCGGCGAATTTTCCGCGCCGGAACCGGATCCTCAGCGGCCTCTGTGAAGCAACGGCCGTCATGGAAGCTGCTTTGCGCAGCGGCTCACTCAGCACCGCACAGTATGCGGTCGATCAGGGACGGTATCTTTACTGCGTGCCGCCTGCGGATATCTTTGATCCGCGGTATGCCGGCGTGATCTCGCTGCTGCGGGACGGCGCATTCCCGCTGATGAGCTATGAGGATGTGCTGATGTCCTATTACAGCCGCTATCCGCAGTATATGCAGCAGTCGGATCTGCGCGATTCGGAACGTCTGGTCTTTTCGGAGCCCGGGGACGCTTCCGCAGATGTCAGCGCACCGAAGCCTGCCGCAGAGCCGGAGAGACCGGCGCCGGAACCGGTGCAGACTGCACAGCCGGTTTCGCAAAAGGATGAAAAGCCGCTGCCTGAAGATGAAACAGGCAGGGCAATCGTGCAGTATCTGCGTGAATGCGGCGATACCTATGCAGATGATATCGCGGCTGCGCTCGATATGGACCTTTCAACGCTGCTCAGCGAGCTGACATTGCTTGAACTGGACGGCTTTGTGGAAACGCTGTTCGGCAAGCATTACAGAGCCTGCTGAACAATAGACTGAAGCGCAGAGAATTTGCGCAATCGGGCGGAATGCCCACGGGAAGGATTTAGAATCATGTCAGAACTTGTGATCGTTGAGTCGCCGGCAAAGGCGAAAACCATACAGAAATATCTCGGCAGCGGCTTCGAGGTCGTCGCATCCATGGGACATGTGCGCGATCTGCCGAAGTCCAAGCTCAGCGTCGATATTGAACATAATTTCGAGCCGACCTATATCGAGATGAAGGGCAAAGAGGATGTCATCAAAGACCTGAAATCGCGTGCAAAAAAGAGCTCGCGTGTCTGGCTCGCAACGGACCCGGACCGCGAGGGTGAAGCGATCTCCTGGCATCTGGCGCAGCTGCTCGGGCTCGATACCGAACAGAATAACCGCGTCGAGTTCAATGAGATCACCAAAACCGGCGTGCAGGCAGGTATGTCGCATCCGCATAAGATCGACCTCGATCTTGTCAATGCACAGCAGGCACGCCGCATCCTGGACCGGATCGTCGGCTATCAGCTCAGCCCGTTCCTCTGGCGCAAGATCCGCCGCGGACTGTCCGCAGGAAGAGTGCAGTCGGTCGCGGTGCGTCTGGTTGTGGACAGAGAAAATGAGATCCGCGCATTTCAGCCGCGTGAATACTGGTCGATCGACGCAAAGCTGACCGCGAAATCCTCGCGCAAGGTCTTTGCGGCACATCTCGCAGAGGTGGACGGCAAGAAGGCAGAGCTCGCTTCCGGTGCGGATGCAGACAAGATTCTCAAATCTCTCGAAGGCGCTGATTTCATTGTAAAATCGGTGAAAAAGCGTGTTACCAGCAGACAGCCTGCACCGCCCTTCATCACATCGACCTTGCAGCAGGAAGCTTCCCGCAGAATGGGCTTCCAGGCGCGCCGCACGATGAAAGCGGCACAGGAGCTCTATGAAGGCGTGGAGATTCCGGAGCTCGGCGCAGTCGGTCTGATTACCTATATGCGTACCGACAGCCTGCGTGTCTCCGATGAGGCAAAGGCGGCTGCGGCCGAATATATCAAGGGTGCTTACGGCAAGCAGTATCTCCCGGCGACACCGCGTACCTTCAAGACAAAGAAGGGCGCGCAGGATGCGCACGAAGCGATCCGCCCGTCCATGCCGAATCTGACGCCGGATCAGGTCAAGGACAGCCTGACCACCGATCAGTATAAGCTCTATAAGCTGATCTGGGAGCGCTTCATTGCAAGCCAGATGGCAAACTGCCAGCTCGATACTGTTTCTGCGGAGATCACCGCGAATAACTGCCTCTTCCGTGCATCCGGATACAGCGTCAAATTCGACGGCTTTACGAAGCTTTATGTCGAGGCGAAGGACGGCGCACAGAATGATGAAGATAACAAGGAGCTGCCGCCGCTGACCGAGGGCGATCCGCTGAAGCTGAAATCGCTCGACGGCAATCAGCACTTTACGCAGCCGCCTTCCCGCTATACCGAAGCAACGCTGATCAAGGCGCTCGAAGAGAACGGCATCGGCAGACCGAGTACCTATGCGGCAACGGTCAGCACGATCCTCTCGCGTATGTATGTGGAGCGCGACGGCAAGCAGCTCAAGCCGACCTCGCTCGGTGAGGTGACGACAGAGCTGATGAAGGATCAGTTCAAGCAGATCGTCGATGTCAAGTTTACCGCGGATATGGAATCGGATCTCGACGGCGTGGAGCAGGGCAAGACCGACTGGGTGGAATCCCTGCGGAAATTCTACGATAACTTCGAGAAAACACTCGAAAATGCTGAAAAAGCAATGGACGGCAAACGTCTGCGCGTGCCGGATGAGGAGACCGACGAGGTCTGTGATGTCTGCGGCAAGCCGATGGTCATCAAGATCGGCAGATTCGGAAAATTCCTTGCGTGCTCCGGCTTCCCGGACTGCCGCAATACCAAGAAGATCGTGACGCCGACCAAGGGCTTCTGCCCGCTCTGCGGCAAGAAGATCATCCTGAAGAAATCCAAGAAGGGACGCAGTTTTTATGGATGCGAGGGCTATCCGGACTGCAACTTCATGACCTGGAGCACACCGGTCGAGGATCGCTGCCCGAAGTGTAAGAATACGCTCTTCAAAAAGGGCGGCAGAGCCGGTAAACTCGTCTGTGAAAAGCCGGATTGCGGCTACGAGAGACCGCTGTGAGTACGGTGAAGATCATCGGGGCGGGCATGGCCGGCTGCGAGGCTGCATGGGCGGCCGCGCAGGCCGGGATACCGGTCACGCTCTATGAGATGAAGCCGCAGAAATATTCTCCGGCACACCATTCGCCGGATTTTGCGGAGCTTGTCTGCTCCAATTCGCTGAAGGCATCGCGGATTGATTCCGCTGCCGGTCTGCTCAAAGAGGAGATGCGGCGGCTCGGTTCGCTGCTGGTGCCCTGCGCGGAAGCCTGTGCGGTCGAGGCGGGCGGTGCGCTCGCGGTTGACAGAGACCGCTTCTCTGCGCTCGTCACCGAAAAGATCCGGTCGCACCCGAATATTACGGTCGTCAATCAGGAGATCAGCAGCATTCCCGAGGGCGATGTCATTATCGCGACAGGACCGCTGACTTCCGATGCGCTGCATGAACCGATCGCGGCGCTGACCGGAAAATCGCTCTATTTCTATGATGCGGCCGCGCCGATCGTCACCGGAGAGAGCGTCTCAATGGAACGCGCATTTTATGCATCCAGATACGGAAAGGGGACGGCCGATTATCTCAACTGCCCCATGACCAAAGAGGAATATCTCGCATTTTATGATGCGTTGATTCATGCGGAATCCGCGCAGCTGCATGATTTTGAAAAGGAAACGCTCCGCGTCTACGAGGGCTGTATGCCCGTTGAAGTGCTGGCGAAACGCGGCGAAGATGCGATCCGGTACGGCATGATGAAGCCGGTCGGGCTGACCGATCCGCATACCGGAAAGCGTCCGTATGCTGTTTTGCAGCTCCGCAAGGAGAACAGCGAGGGAACGCTCTGGAATCTGGTCGGATTCCAGACAAATCTCAAATGGGGCGAGCAAAAGCGCGTATTTTCGATGATTCCGGGGCTGGAACATGCGGAGTTCGTCCGCTATGGCGTCATGCACCGCAACAGCTTTCTCGATTCGCCGAAGCTGCTCGACAAGACCTATGCGCTCCGCAAGGAACCGCGCATCCGGTTTGCGGGGCAGATGACCGGCGTGGAAGGCTATATGGAATCTGCCGGCAGCGGCATTCTCGCAGGAATCAACACCGTCAGGGCAATCAGGGGCGAAGCACCGCTGATTCTGCCGCCGGAAACCATGCTCGGCGCGCTGACAGCCTATATCACCGATCCTTATCAGGAGAATTTGCAGCCGATGGGCGCAAATATGGGCATCCTGCCGATGCTCGATCAGAAATTCCGCGGCAAGGACGGCAAGCAGAAAAAATATCAGGCCTATGCAGACCGTGCGCTCGCTGCGCTGGATGCCTGCATCACAGCAAACTGACAGGAGCAGCAGCATGAAATTCAATGCGCTGATTCCGGAACTGACTGTGACGGATCTGGAACGCAGCAGGGCTTTCTATGTTGATGTGCTGGGATTCCGGATCGAATATGCGCGCCCCGAAAACAGGTTTCTGTTTCTCTCGCGTGAGCGGATTCAGCTCATGCTGGAAGAGGAAAACGGACATTGGAGCGTCGGAGAGCTGCGGTATCCGTTCGGTCGGGAAATCAATTTTGAGATGACCGTTTCGGATGTGGATGCGCTGTACAAGGCCGTGCTCGATGCCGGTATTGCGCCGTTCCGCGAACTGACTGTACACCGTTACCGGAACGGGGATGCGGACATCGTGCAGAAGGAATTTCTCGTACAGGATCCCGACGGCTATCTGCTGCGGTTTACCGATTGACATGAATAAGAGGGAATTATGATCCGGTTCAACGGATGCATTGAAGATATCAGAAGCTGTCAGACCGGCGATCTGCCGGAACATGCAGAGAGAATCGAAACGCCGCGCACGATTGACGATACCATGAAACATGCTGCGCCGGCTTGTGCGGTGCTTTGTCTGATCGTGAGTCTGACCGCCTTCGGAAAAGTGTTTTTTGCAGGAGCGGCAATCAAGCCGGCTGCGGTTTTCATCGGATTAGCGGTCGGACTTGTGCTGCTGATCGTGCATGAGCTGCTGCACGCAGTTGTCTATCCGAAAGCGGCTGCTGTGACGGTCGGGAAGCTCAAAGGAAAGCTGACGTTTGTTGCGCTGGCATCCTATCCGATGATTAGAGGGCGGTTTCTTCTGATGTGCCTGCTGCCGTTTGTACTCGGGATCGTGCCGCTGGCGGTTTTTGTACTCAGTCCGGCTGAGGCAAAATGGCTGAACGGAATGATGTTCGGCATGGCCTGTATCGGGATGATTTCACCGTATCCGGATGTGGATCAGGCTGTTACGGTTCTGCGTCATGCAAATCGGAATGACCGCATCATGTTTTATCGCGATGATCTGTATAAAATCAAAGAGAATCCGGATTGACAAGCTGACAGGAAAGCGCTGACCGCGGCAAATCAAACGCCGCAGAAGCTGACCGAAACGGAGGACGATGATGATGCACCGAATGACCGCTCCTGTGCTGCTGCTTGCGGCAGCCGGTATGCTTTCTCTTATGGGCTGCCGGAATCAGCCGCCGGTGGAGGAGCCGCTTGCGCATCATACAAATCCGGTGCGGATCGAGCAGACGACCGCAGAGCCGCAGCGCGATACCGAAACACAGACCGATGCGCAATCGGATGCAGATGAACCGGATGAACTTCAGAAACGCGTCGCGGCGATCTATGAGCTGAAGCCGGTTCCGATCCCGGAAGAGGGCTGGACCGATGAAACGCTGATGCCGGTCGTTTCGGTTATGGGGAAGCCTTTGGAGTTTCCGCTCCCGCTCTCTGAGCTGCTCTACGGCTTTCATCCGGAAGGGGACAATGCGGCGTATTATGAAGCTTATGCAGACAAAATCTATACGAATTCCCTGCTGCTGAGCGACGCCGGACTTGTCATGATGAATGTATTCGCGGACGAGAGTCTTCCGGCGGACATGATTCCCGGCATGATCGAATTGAAAACGGACTGGGTCGTTCCGCTTGAAGACGGTTCAAAACGTTATCCGGTCAGCGTCAACTGCGTGACGCTCGGTTCCTCTGTTGAGGCGCTGCAAGCGTACCTGGGAGAACCGGGATATATTGAAAATACGACAAATTTTCGGCTCAAGTGCGATACAGACAGTCTGCTGATTACCGTAGTCGGTTTTGACGATGCCGTGGCGTCTTTCTGGATTCGCGGCAGGAACTGAAAGGGGAATGCATGTGAACATTCAGATCCCGCTGCGGTATCAGTTCGGGGAGTTTCCGGCTTCGCAGCTGCCGCAGGACGGCGAGGCGATCTGCTTCCGCAGCACGCCCTACGATTTTATCGAATATACACATCCGAAATTCGGGCGGGAGATTCGCGTCTATCATGTCCCGGAAGATGCGGAGCTGCTTGCGATGTATCAGGAGGACGGCGAACTGCTCTGGATCTCATTCTTTGACGGAGACCGCCGCTATGCCTATTTTGCGGATTGTTCGTTCGACGGACTCCTTGACGATGCGGTGATCCGGATGCGGCTTGCAGCTTTGCAGATTGCCGGGGAGACACCCGTTTCGCGGCTGTTTTTTGAATCGTTCTTTGACGGCGAATCGGCGGATTTTGCCGTGAAGATTGGGACAGCGGCGGATATGGAGGAGATCCGCGGACGGTACGGCGATGATACCGGGGCGGTGAACAATTCCGGCGAATATCCCTCGGCGCGGCGCATTGCCTGTGATGATTCATTTCGGATCCTGGTGCTCTGCACCGAAAATTGTGCGGATCGCTGGCGGGAGGCTGTCAGCAGCATGACAAAACAGCTCACGGATTATCTCGTGCCGCGGCTCTGCAAAACACCGGATTTCCGCGTGATTGATGCAGAATACGACTGAATGCCGCAACAATGGCTATGAAATTGTCAAGCTCCCCGGCGCATCCTGTCAGTGCTGCGAAGCCCGCTTGCTCGCAATCACACGTCCCCATATCATATGGAGCGTACCGGAGTCACCGCGGAATCCGCACATAAGCCGTGTGACGCTGCTCCGTATCATCCACCCTTTTGCGGATGCGGATAAATCCCACGGATGCAGAGCTGTCACACGCAGCGCTTTCTAATAATGGGTTCCCGTTTTGGGAAAAGTTGCACGGATGCGTACAACTTTTCCCAAAACTGTAATCAAATTGTAATATTTTGACACAAGTCGGAAAGGAGACTTATTATGCGTATTATTCTCGATGCTATGGGCGGTGACAATGCGCCGCTGAGTCCGCTGGAGGGTGCTGCAAGAGCAGTCAGCGAGCTGGGGATTGAGGTCGTCCTGAGCGGCGATGAAAACAAAATCCGCGCACTCGCGAAGGAACATGAAATATCTCTGGAAGGTATCTCATTCCTGCATACCGAAGAAGTCATTACCATGGAGGATCAGCCGACCGATGTTGTCAAATCCAAGAAGGGCTGCTCTATGGCAGTCGGCTTGCAGGCGCTTGCTGACGGGAACGGCGATGCGTTCGTTTCTGCCGGTAATTCCGGTGCGCTGCTCGTCGGTGCGACCATGATCCCGCGCAGAATCAAGGGCATCAAGCGCGCAGCTATGGCACCGCTTCTGCCGACCGCTTCCGGTCATGCGATTCTCATGGACGGCGGCGCGAACCTCGAATGCAGACCGGAAATGCTCGAACAATTCGGCATTATGGGCAGCATCTACATGGATAAGGTCATGGATATCCGGAATCCGCGCGTCGCGATCATCAACAACGGCGCGGAACCCTGCAAGGGCAGAGAACTCGAACAGGAAACCTATAAGCTGCTCGAAAACAGCGACCTCAATTTTGAGGGCAATATCGAGGCGAGAGATATCCCTGCCGGTACCGCCGATGTCCTCGTGACGGACGGCTTTACCGGAAATATCGTCCTGAAGCTCTATGAGGGACTCGGACGCTTCTTCGGCGGCAAGCTCAAGGATATGTTCTCCGGCGCGGGCAAGATCGGTGCGCTCTTTATGATGGATAAGATCAGCGATTTCAAGGATTCGTTTGATTATAAAAAGGTCGGCGGCGCTGTCCTGCTCGGCATTTCAAAGCCGGTCATCAAGGCGCACGGCAGCTCGGACGGCGAGGCCTTCTTCCACGCGATCCGGCAGGCCAAAAACTGCGTGGACGGCAAGATCTGCGAGACCATTATCGCTGCGCTCGCCGCTCGGAAGGGCAGAGAAAAAGCAGAACAGGAAGATGCCTGATTTCTGCCTCAATATCTGACAAAACAGGATTCCATACAAAAAGGGGGATTACAATGAAAGTCAAACCACAATCGGAGCTGGAAGAAATCATCGGCTATCACTTCAAAGATGCTGCACTTCTGACAGAGGCACTCTGTCATTCTTCCTATGCGAATGAAAAGCGCGGGGTTCTGCGCTGCAATGAGCGGCTGGAATTTCTCGGAGACAGCGTGCTTTCCATTGTTGTTTCCAATCATTTGTTCCGCAACTGTACGGAACTGCCCGAAGGCGAACTGACGAAAATCCGTGCATCGCTCGTCTGCGAAAAATCGCTGTTTGAATGGGCGAAGGTCATCGGGCTCGGGGATTTTCTCCTGCTCGGCCACGGAGAGGATCAGTCCGGCGGCAGAACGCGCCCCTCAATCCTTTCCGATGCCTTTGAGGCTGTCATTGCGGCGATGTTCTTAGACGGCGGCATGGATGCCGTGACACCCTATATCCTGCGCTTTATGCCGGAGCATTTCGACCGCCCCTCTGAGGCGTTTCATGACTATAAAACTGCGCTGCAGGAGGTCATTCAGCAGAATCCTGAGGAGCGAGTCGAATATGTGCTCGTCGGTGAGGAAGGCCCCGATCACGCAAAGCAGTTCCGCATGGAAGTGCGCCTCAATTCCAATGTGATCGGCAGAGGCGTCGGCAAATCCAAGAAAATCGCGGAGCAAATGGCCGCGAAGGAAGCGCTGATGCTCATGGGGGAGAAGATATAATGATGATCTGAAGCTCTGAGCGGGAGACCTGAAATCAAAGGCTCCGGAACTCTGATAAATTATTATGAGGAATCTGACAGATGTATTGAAAATCACCGGAGCTGCAAGGCTTCAGCCGGCAGTGCCGGCCTCCGATGATCTGAAGCTCTGAGCGGGAGACCTGAAATCAAAGGCTCTGAACTCTGATAAATAATAATGAGGAATCTGAATAGATGTATTTGAAATCACTGGAGCTGCAAGGCTTCAAATCGTTTCCCGATAAAATTACTTTGACCTTTGACGAGGGTCTGACTGCGGTTGTCGGTCCGAACGGCAGCGGCAAGAGCAATATCGGTGATGCGGTGCGCTGGGTGCTCGGTGAGCAATCGACCAAGGAGCTGCGCGGAAAAAGCATGGAGGATGTCATCTTCTCCGGCACCAAAACGCGCAAGCAAATGGGATTTGCCGCCGTCACGCTGACCATTGACAACAGCGACCGCAGACTCTCTGAACCGGAGGATGAGGTCGCCGTCACTAGAAAACTCTACCGCAGCGGCGACAGCGAATATCTCATCAACGGCAGAAATGTCCGCCTCAAGGATGTCAATGAACTCTTTATGGATACCGGTCTCGGAAGAGACGGTTACGCGATCATCGGACAGGGCAGAATCGCGGAGATCGTCGGTGCAAAATCCAATGAGCGCCGCGATATCTTTGAGGAGGCCGCCGGTGTCTCCAAATTCCGCTACCGCAAACAGGAAGCCGAGCGGAAACTCTCGCAGGCACAGGAAAATCTTGTGCGCCTGACCGATATCACATCGGAACTGGAAAGCCGCCTCGGTCCGCTCAAAACACAGGCCGAAAAGGCCGAGAAATATCTCGTTCTCGCGGCCGAGCGCAAGACCCTCGAAGTCTCCTTCTGGGTCTATCGGCTCGGACGGCAGACCGCGCAGCTCCAGACACTCTCGGAAAGCTATTTGCAGCTGACTGCTGAATATGAGAATTTGCAGAATGATTTGCAGCGGGAGCAGGAAAAGCTCGATCTTGCGTTTCAGGATATGCAGCAGGCAACGGTTGATATCGAAACGCTGCAAAATAAAATCGTTGCGTCGGAGCAGGAAAATGCAGGCGTGACCGCGAATATCGCTGTTTGTGACAATGAGATCGCGCACAGCAATGAGAAAATTGCCGACCTTGAACGCAGACGCGCCGAACTTTCGGATTCCGACGGAGAATGGGAACGCAAACTCGCGGAACAGGACAGTTATCTCAAAACACTTGCAAGTCAGCAGACTGTTCTCGAACAGGAAATTGCCGCGCAGATGCAGCAGCTCGAAGCACTCGCTGCGCAGAATTCTGAGCAGGGGGATGCGATCAGTCAGCAGGATGCCGCACTCCGCGAACTCTATTTGCAGGAGAATGCACAGCGCGTCCGGATCGCGGGCATTGCGCATGATCTCACGGAGACTAAGGATACCATCAGCCAGGCGGAAGCGGACGGCGCGTCCGTTACCGAACGGCTGAAACAATATGAAAAAGAAGAGCAGAAACTCAAAAAACAGATCGACGCTGCTGCGCAGAAACTGCTTGAACAGCAGAACCGCCTGAACGGCTTTAAGCAGCTTGCGGGCATCCGTGAACAGAAATTTCAGGCGGCACAGGATGCCGTCAGCAAATGCAGCACCGAATATGCCAATGTGCAGCAGAAGCAGCGGATCCTGCGCGATCTGGAACAGAATATGGAAGGCTATGCGGGCAGCGTCAGGCAGATCCTCAAGGTCGCCGGAAGCGGCCGGCTCGGCGGTGTACACGGTACCGTTGCACAGCGCATCACCGTGGAACCGCAGTACGGCACCGCGATCGAAACCGCGCTCGGCGGTGCATTGCAGAATCTCATTGTTGAAAATGAGGATACCGCAAAGCGCTGCATCCGCTATCTGAAGGAGATCAGAGGCGGAAGAGCCACTTTCCTGCCGCTGACAACGATCCGCGGCGGACGGCTCCGCGAACGGCTCGACGGCATTGACGGCTTTGTCGCGCTGGCCTGCGATCTCGTCGGATTCGATGACATCTATCGCAATGTCATGGAGAGTCTGCTCGGACGCATCGCTGTCGCAGAGGATATTGACGCTGCTTCGCGCATTGCGAGACAGTTCCAGTATAAATTCCGGATCGTCACGCTCGACGGTCAGGTCGTTCATGCGGGCGGTTCGTATTCGGGCGGTTCTGCGGCACGGTCTGCCGGTGTTATCACCCGGACACATGAACTGGAAGAAACTGCCGAAAAACTCAAAAGTCTGGAATCGCAGATGGATGCCCTCAAAGCCGATGCTGCAAAGCGGAAAGCGGAATGGGCGAAGCTGCTGACCGATATCGACGGCGCACAGGCGCTCATTACAGAATATCAGGGCGAGCAGAATGATTTGCAGCAGCAGCTTGCTGCGCTCCATGTCCGCGCTGCCTCTGACAGAGCGTGGCAGGAGAATGAAGCGGATCAGCGTGCGCGCCTGAATGAGAAGATCGCACAGCTGGAGCAGACAAAATCTGATGCGGAAAAACAGCTCGCTGCACTTGAATCCGAAATCAAAAAGGCTGCTGCAAAATTGCAGTCGGATTCGGAATCGCAGACAAAGCTGCAAAGTGAACAGACGATGCTTTCGCAGACGATCGCTGATCAGAAAATTAAACAGGCGGAGCTTGCAAAAGATATCGAAACCGAGCGGCACCGCCGGATTACCATGGCGCAGAATATGGAACAGGCGGCCGATCAGCTCGCCGGGATCGCGGACAGCATTAAGCTGGAACAGAAGAATATTGCCGAGAAACAGGCCGCGATCAAGGAACTGACGGAAGGGCAGGATGCAAGACGCGCTGCGATCACCGAGATGCAGAATGAGATCGGGAAGCTGCGCCGCATCCACGATGAAAAGGAAAAGCATACAAACGATATCCGCAAGGGCATGGACGGTCTGCGCGATGCGCGTGAGAAGCAGTCGCTTGAACGAACCCGCGTCGAAGAACGCAAAAATAATGTTCAGAAGGAAATAGACGACCTCGTTTTCCGGCTTCAGGATTCCTATGAGCTGACACGCTCGGAAGCCGAAGAACAGGCAGAGCCGATCGAGAATGTCGGTGAGGCCGAAAAGCAGCTCAGTTCGCTGAAAAACCGCATCCGCGCTCTCGGTTCGGTCAATGTTGCGGCCGTCGATGAGTATAAGGAAGTTTCGGAGCGCTACGGCTTCATGACCGGTCAGATCAAGGACATCGAGACCGCGAAAACGGAACTGGAGCAGCTCATTGAACAGCTGACAAACGATATGTGCGTCATCTTCCAGGAGAGCTTTACGAAGATCAATCAGTATTTCGGGCAGATTTTCGTCGAACTCTTCGGCGGCGGCTCCGCTTCGCTGGAACTGACCGATCCGGAGCATATCCTTGAATCCGGTATCGAGATCAAGGTCGCGCCGCCCGGCAAGGTCATCAAGAATCTGATCTCGCTCTCCGGCGGTGAGCAGTCCTTCGTCGCGATCTGCATCTATTTTGCGATCCTGAAGCTGCGTCCGGCGCCCTTCTGTATTCTCGATGAGATCGACGCGGCGCTCGATGAGGTCAATGTCCGCAAGTATGCGCAGTATCTCAAGCATTTCTTCGGGAAGGTGCAGTTTGTTGTCGTGACGCACAGACGCTCCGCGATGGATGAGGCCAATGTGCTCTACGGTGTCACCATGCAGGAGGACGGCGTTTCC
>CAMNFV010000015.1 GCA_946537515.1 uncultured Ruminococcus sp.
GAAAAATCAATGAAGATGCAGTGAACGGGCATAAAATTGCAGTAAACGGGAAAACGCTTATTATTCCGGCGATAAACTGAGCGTTAGCGGTGTCTCCGGCGGATTGATATCGGGGCTCCCTGCGCTCTTTCATACTGTCTGCCTATTGCACTTTTCGCCGTAATATCGTATAATAGAAGCAGAAATAAGATGACCGGAGGTTTCAAATGATTCAGGATATTGCACCCAGCCGTCTGTATAACAGCTGGCAGAACAAAGCACCGCGGCCGGAGAGCATTCTCATGTGCTTTCATGAAAGCAGGCTGCTGGCGGCGGTGACAGAGGATGGCCTGCGGTTCCCGAAATATGCAGAAAGCAGCGCAGATACGACGTTTCTGTTCTCTGTTGATGATGAGGATTTCTTTCTTGCGGAGATGCCGGAAGCGCCGGCGGGATTTCAGTATTACACGATGCGGGAACTGCGTGACCGCTGTGAAGGGAAATATCTCTATGCGGCATTTACCGCGTATCATCTGCATTTGTGGTATGCGGACAACCGGTACTGCGGACGCTGCCGCGGCGATATGCAGCACGATACCGCGGAGCGTGCGCTGGTCTGCACGGAATGCGGACACAAGATCTATCCGCGGATCAATCCGGCGGTGATTGTCGGGGTTGTCAGCCGCGGTCGGATTCTCATTACACGCTATCGCCGCGGTTATGCGCATAATGCGCTCGTTGCGGGCTTTACCGAGATCGGTGAAACGCTGGAAGAAACCGTTGCCCGCGAGGTGATGGAGGAGACCGGGCTGCATGTCCGGAATATCCGCTATTACAAATCGCAGCCGTGGGGTATGGCGCAGGATATTCTCATGGGATTTTTCTGCGAGGCCGAGGGCGATGACAGCATCCGAATGGATGACAATGAGCTGAAATCCGCAGTCTGGTGCAAGCCGGATGAGATCGAATTGCAGCCGCAGCAGCACAGCCTCACGAATGAAATGATGAAGCTGTTCCGCGATACAAACGGGCATCTTCCGCCGGAATATTCTCCCGTGAAAAGCGATGATACATCTGTAAAAACGCACATTTATTTCACCCGACACGGCGAGACCACAATGAATGCCGCGGATCATATCAGCGGGATCACCGACTGCGAACTGACCGCGCACGGCATCGAACAGGCGGAGCAGCTTGCGGAGATTTGTGCAGCGCACCGCGAGATCGGCGTGATTGTCTGCTCGCCGCTGAAGCGCGCCCGCAAAACCGCAGAGATCATTGCGGAAAAACTGCATGTGCCGATCGTCACGGATGCACGGCTGCGTGAATGGGATTACGGCTCCTATGAGGATCAGCCGCGCAGCGGAACACCGGAATTTCAGGCAGCCAAGCGGGAATTCGGCGTCCGCATGAAGGACGGCGGCGAATCGCTGCTTCAGCTGACCCACCGCGTCTACAGCTGCATCGACGATATCCGGAAAAACTATCCGGGGCAGACGGTGCTCTGTGTCTGTCACGGCGGGGTGTGCCGCGCTGCGGAGACTTACTTTCACGACATGACAACGGATGCATTTTCGCACTTTTTCATGGGAAACTGCGAGCTGCGGCAATATGAAATATGAGTAAATCAAATACCCTGTTATGCACCGGGTTATGCATTTCATAAAGATTCACGATCAACTGCAAAAAGTGAATATCTGCTGTGTTTTATTCTGTTTATTCTTACAACAAAATCTTAAAACTTTATAATAATACACGAATGGAAAGCCAGTTTGTCCTTTTTATGCGAAAATGAGAAATCCCTTATTATAATATGATTATAAAGAGATTTATAACCTGCAAAAATTTGTTTTTTGAACGAAAGGACGATATTTATGCTGTTCTTCCCGCGCATCCGGAACCTCCGAGAAGACAATGATAAAACCCAGAAAGAAATCTGCGAATATCTCTACTGCGATCAGTCGCTGTATTCCAAATATGAGCGCGGTCTCCGGATCGTTCCCGTTGAGATCGTGATTAAACTCGCGCAGTATTACGGCACAAGCACCGACTATATCCTCGGCCTGACGGATCAGAAAAAGCCGTATAAATAACGCTTTAGCGCATAAAAACTTTAACGCATTAAAACTTTGTGCAAATTGCCTATTGCAATTCCGGCCGCTTTGTGCTATAATCAGAATAACCTGAGAGAAAGGAAGCGGCCTACCATGCACGGCAGCAGATCGTTTGAAGCTGAATACCGATTTTATGGCTTTATCTATTATTTTGATAAGGTCACATTGGCATTGGCTGAAAACATTTGCGCAGCATAAGGCTTGCCGCGGCTTCCCGCATCAGGTCTTTTTTATCAGAAAACGCAAAGCGCTTACAGCCCAATGTTCAGGCTGTAAGCGCTTTTTTGTGTTTATGCGGGTGTATCAGATATCCGTGACGAACGGCGTCAGCAGAATGATGATCATGCAGACCGGGCAGACAAACCGCAGCATGACGGAAAGCAGCGTCCGCGCACGGAACCGCTCCTGGCTCACGAGCACCTCATCTTCAACATACTTCGGCTTGACGACCCATCCGATCAGGATGCAGGTCAGCAGCGCGACAATCGGCATCATGATGTTATTGCTGATAAAATCGAAGAAATCGAGGAACTGCATACCGATCACTTCAACGCTGCTCCATGCGCTGTAGCCAAGTACGGAGAGCATACCGAGCAGCAGGCAGATCAGAACGGTGATCAGGCAGGCCGGGATGCGCTTTAAACGGAACTTTTCCATGATGATCGAGACAACGGTCTCCATCAGCGAGATCGAGGATGTCATCGCGGCGAGCGCGACCAGGATGAAGAATACCGCGCCGACAATCTGGCCGCCGGTCATCGAATTAAAGACATTCGGCAGCGTGATGAACATCAGGCTCGGACCTGCATTCAGCGCGCTTGCATCGCCGCCGGAAAAGACAAACACCGCCGGAACGATAATCAGGCCTGCGAGAATCGCAATGCCGGTATCGAAAATCTCGATCTGGCGCACGGACTGTTCCAGCGAATCCTCCTTGCGCATGTAAGAGCCGTAGGTTACCATGATGCCCATTGCGAGGGACATCGAATAGAAGAGCTGACCCATTGCGGCTGCGATCGTTTTGAGGAACATCTGCGGGGTGAATCCCTTCAGATTCGGCAGCAGATAGTATTTCAGGCCCTCTGCTGCACCGTCCAGCGTCAGCGTGTAGATTGCAATGCCGATTGTCAGCAGGACAAGCACCGGCATCATGAACTTGCTGATGCGCTCAATGCCCTTCTCCACGCCGAGCATGACGACGGCCGCCGTCGCAAAGAGGAAAATCAGGAAGAACACCGTCGGCTGACCGGTACTTCCGATGAAGCCCGAGAAGAATGAACCGTCACCGCCTGCGGAAGTGCCCTGCCCGACGGCGAAAGTCACCAGATATTTCAGTACCCAGCCGCCGATGACGCAGTAATACGGCGTGATGATGACAGGTACGAATGCGGCAAGCCAGCAGAGCGGAGAAAACTTTTTGTTGATGCTGGAATAGGCGCCGATGACGCTTTTGCCGGTCTTTCTGCCGATTGCGATTTCTGTAAGCATCAGCGAGAATCCGAATGTCACGGCAAGAATCAGATAGATCAGCAGAAAAATGCCGCCGCCGTACTTTGCCGCCAGATACGGAAATCGCCAGATGTTGCCGAGTCCGACTGCGGAACCGGCCGCTGCAAGGATAAATCCGATCTTGGAACCGAATCCGGATTTATCGGCTGTTTCATTTTTGGTTTCCATTTTTGATATCCCGTCCAATCCTGTTGATTTTTGAGAGCGCCGCTATCAGGCGCATACTCTTATATCATATCCGATTTTTCCGGTTTCGTCAAGTGAAAACCGCGATTTTTAGATATTTTTGAAAGGAAGTTCTTTATTATGATCGTCGTTCTGAAACAAAATCCCAATCAGACACAGCTGGACAGCCTGATTGCATGGCTGGAGGAGAAGCAGATCAGCGTCAATAAGAGTGTCGGTACCTCGCACACGATCCTCGGCCTTGTCGGTGATACCGCCGCGATCGACCCGGATCTGATTTCCGCGCTTGAAATTGTTGAGGATGTCAAGCGCGTGCAGGAGCCCTATAAACATGCAAACAAAAAGTTTCACCCGGAGCCGACGGTCATCCGTGTCCGCGATACGCAGATCGGCGGCGGCACGCTGACGCTCATGGCGGGTCCCTGCTCGGTTGAGAGCGAGGAGCAGATCGTCGGGATCGCAAAGCAGGTCAAGGCAAGCGGCGCAACGGTACTCCGCGGCGGCGCATTCAAGCCGCGTACCTCGCCCTATTCCTTCCAGGGCATGGGGCTCGAAGGGCTGGAACTGCTGAAGATCGCACGTGAGGAGACCGGCCTGCCGATCGTCACGGAGATCATGGATATTGAGCACCTGCCGGCATTCAAGGATGTGGATATCATTCAGGTCGGTGCGCGCAATATGCAGAATTTCTCGCTGCTCAAGGAGCTCGGACATCAGGAGAAGCCGGTTCTTCTGAAGCGCGGTCTTTCCGCAACCTATGAGGAATGGCTCATGAGTGCCGAATACATCATGTCCGGCGGCAATCACAATGTCATTCTCTGTGAACGCGGCATCCGCACCTTTGAGACCTATACGCGCAACATTCTCGATATCGGTGCGGTGACGGTGCTGCGGCATCTGACGCATCTGCCGGTTATCGTCGATCCCTCGCACGCCTGCGGGAAAGCGTGGATGGTTCCGAAGATCGCGCCGGCAGCAGTCGCGGCAGGTGCAGACGGTCTGATTATTGAAGTACATAACGATCCGGAGCACGCGGTCTGTGACGGTCCGCAGTCGATCAGGCCGGAAGCGTTTGACGCGCTGGCGAAAAAGCTGCACGGTCTGCACCGGTACATGCAGGAGGAATGAGCCGTGCCTGCTGAACGGGATATGAAGTCTGCTCTTGATATTCGATACAATGATTTTGACGCAGATGCGTTCATCTCACTCTGGAATGCAGTCTGGGACGGTGCGCCGTCCCGCGAACAGACCGCTCTGGCGCTGGAACACAGCATCTTCCGCGTCGGCGTATATGACGGCGACAGGCTTGTCGGCATGGCGCGGATGATCGGTGATCTCGGGCTCTGCTATTACATCAAGGATGTGATCGTGCATCCGGATTATCAGGGGCGCGGCCTCGGAAATGTACTCCTGACGCATCTGCTGCGGTTTATCGACGAAAACGGTGTGCCGGGAAAAGAGATAGCCGTTGAGCTTTGCGCGATGCCGGATAAAATGCCGTTTTATGCAAAGCACGGCTTTAAATCGAATGAGGCACAGCGGATGCGGCTGATGCTCTGCCCGGGCACATACAAGCCGCGCTGAAGAGGACACTATGACACAGCAAAAAATACTTGCAACGGCGCTGCGGCAGTCCGCGATCGACCTCGGCTGTGCGCCGGAGGATTTCACAAAGCCGCATCCGGTTGTCGTACAGTCGGCTGCTGCGCCGGATGCAAGAAAATATCTGAAGCTGCCCGCCGCCTGTTATATGGTCAGCTACGGGAGCAATATTGTTGCATCAGCGATTCCGGAACTGATGCCTGCTGCGAAGCGGTATCTGGATACATATATCCTTGCGCATTGCTTCGAGCCGCCGCATATGCATGTGCTGCATGAAGCGCTGAAGCCCTTCGGATACGGCATTGCAATGACGGCGGAATACTGGCTGCCGGATATCAGAAAACTGGAAGCACTCCCCTGCGATTATGAAATGCGCGTTCTGACACATGCGGATTTTGCGCCGCTTTATCTGCCGGAATGGTCGAACGCATTATGCGAAAAGCGCGCAGAACTGGATGTTCTCGGTGTCGGCGCCTATGACGGCAATAAGCTGATCGGGCTTGCCGGCTGCTCTGCGGACTGCGCAGAGATGTGGCAGATCGGAATTGACGTGCTGCCGGAATACCGCCGCAAAGGGATCGCTGCCGCACTGACAAGCCGTCTTGCGGTTGAGATCCTCAATCGGGATAAAGTGCCGTTTTATTGCTGCGCGTGGTGCAATCTGCCTTCGGCGCGCAATGCGGTCAAATCCGGATTCCGCCCGGCATGGACAGAAATGCAGGCGGATTCTTTGGAACATATTGCGGAGATGAACAGGGGCGGCTGATATATGGTTAATCAGTTTGGGATGTATTTTGCGCGCTGCTGGCGTGTCAATATCCTGGACAACAAAGGCGAGTTTTACCTGCTGATTCCGGAATACGATGCGGAGGCATTCTCGGCGCTGACCGGACTGCACCCCGACAATGACAAAATGAAAGGATGATTCTTGATGAATGTTGCAATTATCGGACTGGGACTGATTGGCGGTTCCTACGCAAAAGCGACGAAATCGCGCACATTACACACAGTCTACGGCTATGACCTCGACCAGGAAGTCATGATGTTTGCGCGCATGACCGGTGCAATGGACAAGACGCTGACGGATGAACTGCTCCGCGAATGCGATCTGGTCATTACGGCGCTCCGTCCGGCGGCAGCGATCCAATGGACAAAGGAACATGCCGCGATTCTCGGCGAAGCGAAATGCGTTCTCGTCGATATCTGCGGTGTCAAGCGTGCGGTTGTCGGTGAAATGGCACGGCTTGCCGCCGAAAACGGCTACAGATACATCGGCGGGCACCCCATGGCCGGTAAGGAAACCGGCGGCTTTGTCAATGCGACGGAATCACTCTTTGACGGCGCTTCGATGATCCTGACGCCGGATTCCGCGACCGATCTGCCGACGCTTGAAATGCTCAAAAATTACTTCACCGATATCGGCTTTGCACATCTGACCTTTTCCAATCCGGATGAGCATGACCGCATCATTGCCTATACTTCGCAGCTCGCGCATATTGTCTCGGGCGCATATGTCAAATCCCCGACCGCACAGAAGCGCCGCGGATTCTCGGCGGGCAGCTTCCGCGATCTGACGCGCGTTGCGAGACTCGATGAAAAAATGTGGACGGAGCTGATGCTTGATAACCGTGAATATCTCGCGGATGAACTGCGCATTCTGATCGACAATCTCAAACCCTATCTTGAAGCACTTGAAAACAATGATGCCGAAGCACTCTGCGAATGCCTGAAGGAAGGCAGGATCGCAAAGGCTTCTGCGGGCGGCAACTGATCGGGGCATGCAGCATGAAGAAACTGTTTCAGGCGATCCGGCAGGGAGAGCTTGCCGCGGTCGAAGCGCTGCTTGATCAGAAACCGGAGCTGATTGCCTGCACGGCCAAAAAGCCGCCGAAAAAGGATGACGGGCAGTCGCCGCTTCAGATTGCGCTGAAAACCGGTCAGCTTGCGATTGCGGAATTCCTGCTGGATCGCGGCGCTGATGTCAATTTCATCGAAGCGCCGGACTGCTGCAATGAATGGCGTGCACCTGTGATTCATGATGCGATCAATGCGGCGATTATGAAATCGCGCTGGAATATCAACCGCGGAGAAGCATTTGGCGGGATTGAGATTTGTTCCACGCAGGCGGATGCCGACCGTGCGTTTGCGGTTTTGCAGCGGATGACCGGCATGGGCGCAGATGTCAATGCGGCCGATTCATACGGAAATACGTGCATCTGGCGCGCCTGTTTGCAGGCCAGACAGATTCTCCCGGCTTATCATTATCAGACGGATACCTGTGCGGATGACCGGATCCTGACGCCGGAGCTGACCGACGATCTGATGCGGATTTTTGCGCTGCTGCACCAATGCGGCGCGGATTTTGATTATATCCGGCCGGGCATGAGCATGTCTGTGCGGGATATGTATGCAAAAGAACCGCTTGCGCAGTTTCTCACATTCTGATGATCTGCTGAAAACGGATTTCTGCGGGCATTTCCGCGAAACCCGAACGAAAGGAATACCCATGAACAAACAAATTCTGACAACGCCTTCGGGCGAAACCTACCCGATTCTGACCGGAAGCGGCCTGCTTGACGGCATCGGAACAGAGCTGACCGCGATTACGAAGCCCTGCCGCGTCATGATCGTCAGCGATACAAATGTGGCGCCGCTTTATCTGGACCGCGTGAAGCGCTCACTTTCGGACGCCGGATTTACCGTCAGTACGCATGTCGTCACGGCCGGCGAGGAGAGCAAGTCGGTTGCCGTACTCGGCGCGCTGCTGGAATCATTTGCAGAGGCGCATTTGACGCGCACAGACCTTGCGCTTGCACTCGGCGGCGGTGTCATCGGTGACCTGACCGGCTTTGCGGCAGGATGCTACCTGCGCGGCATCCGGTTTGTGCAGATGCCGACGACTCTGCTTGCTGCGGTCGATGCATCCGTAGGCGGCAAGACGGCGGTGAATCTCGCGCACGGCAAGAATCTTGCGGGATTGTTCCATCAGCCGATTGGAGTATATTGCGATATCGAAACGATGAAAACGCTGACACCGCATGAAATGGCGGACGGTGCAGCGGAGGCGATCAAGACCGGTATTCTGGGTGATCCGGCGCTGTTTGAGATCTACGAATCGGATATTCCGCTCATGAAGCTGGAGGAAATCATTTCGCACGCAGTTGCGTATAAGGCGAAAATCGTTATGGAAGATCCAGAGGAACACGGCGTCCGGAAGCTGCTCAATCTCGGCCATACACCGGCACACGCGATCGAGCGGCTGAGCGATTTTGCGATCTCGCACGGGCACGCCGTCGCAATGGGAATGGCGATCGTCACGCGAGCGTCCGTTCGGAGAGGACTGCTTGATTCTGAAGCAGGTGCGCGGATTCTGAATACGATCAAGCGGAGCAATCTGCCGGTTTACTGCCCGTATTCTGCTGCTGATATGGCGACGATCGCGGCGCTGGATAAGAAGGCGGCCGATACGGATATCACGGTAATCCTGCCAGAGAAAATCGGCCATTGCCGCATGGAGAAAATGCCGATTGCAGAGCTGGAACGGCTCTTCGCTGACGGCATGGAGGAACGCGCATGAATATCACCTGCTATCCGTCAACGCTCTCCGGAACAGTCAAAGCGATTCCTTCAAAATCCGATGTACACCGCAAACTGATCTGTGCTGCGCTCTCGCAGGAGGGCGGTACGCTTCCGCTGCATGCACCATATTGTGACGATATTGCTGCGACGATCCGCTGCCTGACCGCACTCGGTGCGGGCTTTGCTGAATCGGAATCCGGCCTCTGCGTCACGCCGATCAAACGGCAGATGCAGGCGCATCTGGATTGCGGGGAGAGCGGTTCGACGCTTCGCTTTCTGCTTCCGGTCGCGATGTGCGTGTGCAGTAATATCACGGTAACAGGTGCGGGAAGATTGCCGGAGCGTCCGATCGGGACGCTGACGGATGCAATGTCCGCGCATGGCGTACATTTTGAGCAAACAAAACTGCCGCTGACGGCATCCGGCTCGCTGGCCGGCGGGCGTTATGAGATTCCCGGAAATATCAGTTCACAGTTTTTGAGCGGGCTTCTGATGGCGCTGCCTTTTTGCGAAGAGGACAGCGAAATCTGCCTGACAACGCCGCTGCAATCAGCTGCATATGTTGATATGACGCTGGATACGCTGCGGCTTTTCGGCGCGGAGATTCAAACGAAAACGGAAGCCGGACTGCTGCGGTATGGTATCAAAGGCAAGCAGATGCTTCATTTCCCGGATCGCATCGAGATCGACGGCGATTGGTCGAATGCGGCGTTCTGGCTGACAGCCGGTGCGATACAAAGCAGCGGAACTGTCGGTGTCTCCGGCCTGGATTCCGCATCCACGCAGGGTGATCGGGAGATCGTTCCGATCCTGGAGCGTGCCGGCGCAGTTGTTACAAATGAGCAAGACTGCAAAAATGTTTCATGTGGAACAATCTCGAAATTCGACGTAAATATGGAGAAAATCCCCGATCTGCTCCCGATTTTGGCGGTTCGGGCGGCAGTCAGCGACGGCGATTGCCGGTTTGAAAAAGCGGAGCGGCTTCGATTGAAGGAATCCGACCGGCTCGCATCGACATCCGCAATGCTGCGGGCACTTGGCGGCTCGGTTGACGAATATCCGGACGGACTGTGCGTACATGGCGGACAGCTTACCGGCGGTACGGTCGATGCGGCGAATGACCACAGACTCGTCATGGCGGCCGCAATCGCTGCACTTCTCTGCACGGAGCCGGTTACAATTCTCGGCGCAGAGGCGGTCAACAAATCCTATCCTGCGTTTTTTGATGATTATTGCAAGCTCGGCGGAGTGGTGAAAAGAACCGGATCTGAATCCGCTGAATAATATCAAAACAACGTAATTACATTGATTTAGGAGGCTGAATATGGCTTCGCAATTCGGAGAACGGCTGCGCGTATCCATTTACGGCGAATCGCACGGCAACGGCATCGGCGCGCTGATCGAGGGCTTCCCGGCCGGCGAACAGATTGACTTTGAACGGCTGATGCAGTTCATGGAGCGGCGGCAGGGCGGCAGAAATGCGCTCTCAACGGCACGGAAAGAACCCGATGTACCGGAATTTGTTTCGGGTATATTTGAAGACAAAACGACCGGATTCCCCGTTTGCATCCGGATCGCAAATACCAATACGCGCTCCGGAGATTATAACAATCTTGCACTCAAACCGCGCCCTTCACATGCGGATTACAGCGCCTATGTGAAGTGGCACGGTCATGCGGATATGCGCGGCGGCGGGCATTTTTCCGGCCGGTTGACTGCACCGCTCTGTGCTGCCGGCGGGATCGCGATTCAGATGCTGGAACGCCGCGGAATCTACGTCGGTGCGCATCTTTCTTCGATCGGAACTGCGCAGGACGATGCATTTCCGATGCGGCCGGAGCCTGCGCTGTTTGAAGCGATCGCGGCAAAAGCGTTTCCTGTTATTTCGGATGAAAAGGGTGCCGCGATGCAGCAGGAGATTCTTGCTGCGCGTGAGGCGATGGATTCCGTCGGCGGGACGATCGAATGCATGATTCTCGGACTGCCGGCCGGGCTCGGTGATCCGATGTTTGACGGCATCGAGAATCGGCTTGCCCGCGTGCTGTTCGGGATCCCGGCAGTCAAGGGCGTGGAATTCGGTGACGGATTTGCGCTTTCGGAGATGCGCGGCTCGGCGGCGAATGATCCGTTCGGTACGGATGAGCAGGGCAATATCATTACAAAAACGAACCGGAACGGCGGCATTCTCGGCGGCATCACGACCGGTATGCCGGTGCGGTTCCGCGTCGGAATCAAGCCGACGCCCTCGATCGCGCAGCTTCAGGAGACTGTTTCTCTGCCCGAGGGGACTGATACAACCATTGAGATCAAGGGCCGGCATGACCCTTGCATTGCGCAGCGTGCGGTCCCGGTGATTGAAGCGGCTGCGGCGCTGACGGTACTCGATGTGCTGCTCTGCGACGCATCACCGTCGATCTGAATACTGCAATATAAGACAAAATCGATGACCTTGCAGAACGTCAGAAATCACGTTTATAAGGAGTATCTTTATGGAATTATCGGAAATCCGTCCGCAGCTCGACGAAATTGATGCCGGGCTGCTCGACCTCTTCCTCAAGCGAATGGCGCTGATCGACAAGGTTGCCGATGCAAAACGCCGTGATCCCTCGAAGCCGCTTTATGATCCGGCGCGGGAACGCGAGATCCTGATGCGGATTCGCGAGAATGCCGGAACCGAATACGGTGATGCGGCACATCAGCTCTTCCGGATGATTCTGGAGCTTTCGCGTGCGCGGCAGGCGGCGCAGCTGATCCCTGCGACGAGCGTTGCAGCGCGTGTGGCGGCAATGTGTGCCAATGAGCAGAATGTCTTTCCGCAGACCGGCCGCATTGCGGTCTCAGGCGTTGAGGGCAGCCATGCGGGTGCGGCGGCAGACAGGCTCTTCCCGAAGGGCGATATCATCTTCATGGAGGGCTTTCCTGCGGTCGTGCAGGCCGTGCAGGCGGGACTCTGCAAGTTCGGTATTCTGCCTGTAGAAAACAGCGTACACGGCTCTGTTCGGCAGGTTTATGATCTCCTGCGCGAGCCGGATATCTGCATTGTCCGCAGCGTGCGGCAGCTGATCCGTCATGTTTTGCTGACGCAGAAGGATGCAAAGCTTTCGGATATCAAAACGATCTATACGCATGAACAGGCCGCCGGACAATGCAGCCGCTTCATCCAGAAGCTCGGCGTGGATGTTGTTCCGTGCGTCAGTACGGCACATGCCGCGCAGCGCGTTGCAGAAGCAAAGGATAAGTCGGTCGCAGCAATCGCCGGTGAAGCCTGCGCAAAGCTCTACGGGCTCTCTGTTCTGACAGGTGATATTCAGAACGAAAGCAACAATGATACGCGCTTTTTGTGCATTACAAAGGGTGCATCCTGCTATGCCGGTGCAGACCGCATGAGCATTCTTGTCAACTGCGCAAACTCCCCCGGCGCGCTCTATCAGATGATCGCGAAGATTTCGGCGCTCGGCATCAACATGTGCAAGCTGGAGAGTATGCCGATTCCCGGCACGAATTTCTCGTATCGCTTCTATATGGACCTTGAATGCAATGTGCATCAGGAGGGCGTTCTCGGGCTGCTCTGCGAATTGGAGCGCTCCTGCGATTCCTTCACGCTGCTCGGCAATTATACGGAGATCGTATAACTGTAAAAGGATTGTAACCGCCGTGTAGTTGCATTCCGCAGCGATTTGTGTTATCATGTCACCATACGATTCCGGAGGTGACATATCATGCAGATGAAGCAGAAGATTTCCGCAGTATTTATGGTGCTGTGCGCGCCGTATCTGCTGCTGACCGCATGTGATACAAAAGAACAGAAGGAACAGAATGCCAAATGGGAAGAACAGGCATCCTTCAATGCGCAGGCATATATCAAACAGAAATACGGCTTTGTTGCCGAGGTGACCGACGCAAACGTTGACCGGCAGCAGGGTTGGATCAGCTCGCAGCCGCTCTCGAATGTGTTTGTGGAAATGCGGCATGATAACCGCGATTTTACGGTATTTATCACGGGCGAGGAAAAAAGCGTCGCAGGCGCGGATACTTATCAGGCGGAGGAGATCCGGCAGGCTGTCTGGGATACGGTCAATGCCGAAGTCCCGGGGCTTCGGGTGATGGATGTCTATGCCGTGCGAAAGGCGGAGCGCCGCGGGCAGTCAGATACGCCGCTGTATGAAAAGCGCTATGACGGCAGCAATCTCGCCGAGGTGCTGCAAGGCAGCGTTTTTTCGGTGAACTGCTACTATCCGGAGTCGAATTTCTCGACACGGAAGCAGTTTGTGAATCTGGAAAAACTGCTCGGCATGGAATGCGGCGTGCGTGCGGTATTCTATTCCTGCCGCGGTGAGACGGTCTTTGAACAGGAGACGCGGGCGGAGCGGAATTGGACTGCGTCCCATGCCGTTTACTGCACCGCGCAGCGTAACCTTGCCTATACAACACCGATGACCGGTCCGTGCGAGGCGGAATACATCGCCCATGATCTGAAACAATACGGTGATTTTTATTATTCCGTTTCGTACAGCGAACGGCAGAAGAAACGTGAAGCGCCGCAGTTTCGGGAGGCCGCGCCGATTGAGGCGGCGAACTTCGACGGACACGGTGTCATGGATGCAGTGCTTGCTTCAAAGGCCTATCAGATCACGGCGGATGTGCCGCTGACCGTTCATATCTACTATCCGTGCAGCAAGATCGAGAATTTCGATTATGACGGCAATATGCACAGCCAAACGCGCATCGCAGCGTACAGAATGCAGGACGGCGAACCGCGCTATCGTGCAGATTTAATCGAAACGGTCGGCGATTATGCATACGGAAAGATTGAAATGGAGGCGGACGTTCCCGTGACGCTGGAATTTTTATATGATCCCAAATAAAAAGAAGGAGTTTACAATGACCGATTTTCAAACACCATACGGATTGATCGGGCGAAAGCTCGGACACAGCATCTCGCCGGAGATTCATGCGGCGCTCGGCAATCCGCATTATTCGCTCTATGAGCTGGAGCCGGAGGAGCTTCCGGTTTTTCTCGCAGATACGCGCCTGAAAGCGCTTAATGTCACGATCCCCTATAAGATTGACGTCATTCCGCTCTGTGCCTCGCTCGATCCGCTTGCAGAGGCAATCGGCAGCGTCAATACGCTGGTGCGGCAGGATGACGGAAGCTGGAAGGGCTACAATACCGATGCATACGGTCTGCGCTGCATGATGCGTGCAGGCGGACTTTCCTTTGACGGCGCACATGTGCTGCTGCTCGGCAACGGCGGTGTCTCGCAGACGATTCAGGCGATTGCAAAGCTTGACGGCTGTGAAACGCTGACGGTTCTTGACCTGAAAGGGACAGAATACACCTATGATGATTTGCCGAAATTCTACGCAGATACGACGTTAATTGTCAATGCAACGCCGGTCGGGATGTATCCGAATGCGGGCAAATCGCTTGTTGATCTGACGCAGTTCCCGAACCTGAAGGGTGTTGCGGATGTGATCTATAATCCGGCGCGGACGGCTTTGCTTTTGCAGGCGGATGCACTCGGAATCCCCTGCGCAGGCGGCCTGACGATGCTGGTCGCACAGGCAAAGCAGGCGGCGGAGCATTTCTTCGGCAAGCCGATCGACGACAGCAAGATCGCTCAGATCGGTGCTGTGATGCAGCGCGATGCGGAAAATATCGTCCTGATCGGGATGCCCGGCTGCGGCAAATCGACAATCGGCAATGCGCTGGAAGCATTGAGCGGCCGTCCGCAGATCGACCTGGATGCGGAGATCATTCAAAAGGCCGGGAAGCCGATTCCGGAGATTTTTGCCGAGGGCGGCGAGGATGCGTTCCGCAAAATCGAATCCGAGGTCGTGCGCGAACAGAGTGCGAAGCGCGGCGTGATTCTCGTGACGGGCGGCGGGGTCGTCACCCGGGCAGAGAATGAAGCACCGCTCCGCAGCAACGGCAGAATTTATCAGATCTGCCGCCCGGTTGAGCAGCTCAGCCGTGAGGGCAGACCGCTTTCGATCGGTGCGGATCTGAACGCCATGGCGGCGGTGCGGATGCCGCTGTATCGGAAATTTGCAGATGCTGCGATTGAAAATGACCGCACGCCCGAAGCGGCTGCGGAAGAAATCTGGAGGGATTATTGTGCATATACTCGTGCTGAATGGGCCGAATTTGAACATGCTGGGAATCCGTGAGCCGGAGCATTACGGCACACAGACGCTCGCGGATCTGGTTGCCATGCTCGAAGCGGAGGCGGCGCGTCTTGGCATCACGATCGAATGCTATCAGTCGAACCACGAGGGCGATCTTGTGGATAAGATTCAGGCGGCATACGGTACCGCAGACGGCATTCTGATCAATCCGGCGGCATATACGCATACGAGTGTCGCACTGCTGGATGCGGTCAAGGCGGTTTCGCTCCCGACGGTCGAGGTGCATATCTCCGATCCGGATGCGCGCGATGAATTCCGCAAGATCTCATATATCCGCAAGGCCTGCATCGCGACTGTCAAGGGCAAGGGCTTCCCGGGCTATATCGAGGGCCTGCATATCCTCGCGGAAGCAATCAATTCAGCGGTGTCTCCGACGGATTGAAAATGGGGGCTCCTCGCCCCCATGCCCCTCGCCAAAGGATACTATCCTTTGGAATCCATTTCTAAGAAAGTATTTTTCTCTTTTCGCTATTCATCCTGCATGAAATCGCCCCGTTCCGGGTTTGTTCGGAACGGAGCGATTTTTGTTATTCGGTTTTATTCTTTGCAAATGATGATTTCTGCCTCTTCGGTGTGTGCATTCGCGTTGCCCTATTGGGACTGGCGCGGAGCCCCAATATAAATCCGTCGGAGACACCGCTTAGTTCCGGTTTATCGACATTTTATAGCCGGAGTAATAAGTCTCGGCTGATATCTATTTATCGGCCTAAAAGTATTATACCGCAAAATACAGTAAAAGCAATTATGTCAATAGATAGCAGACAATTTTCGTGGAAATCTGACAAACGCGGCATCTCATTTTACTGCAATATGCAGTAAAGGAGAATACAACAAAATGCGGTGTGCTATATTGAACTCATCTGAAAAAAGGAGGGTATCAATATGGTTTATCAGCGCATACGAGATTTACGCGAGGATGCCGACATGAAGCAGCGGGATGTTGCGGAATATCTGCATTGCTCGCAGCAGGTCTACAGCAATTATGAGCTTGGGCAGCGCGATATCCCGACGGCTGTTTTGATTGCGCTTGCAGAGCTGCACCATACGAATGTTGATTATCTGCTCGGGCTGACAACCGTCCGCAGCTTTTACGCCGATCTGAAATAGTTCATCTATCTTCAGCAGAAGCGAGAATTCTCTTATCAAGCAATTTTTAAAATCATCGTTTCCCCCTAACTCCTATCTTTATATAATCATCGCGAAGCGATACCGCAATTTCTCATTTCTAATTTCTAATTTCTAATTTCTCTTCTCCTTGCGCTTTCTGCGAAAATATGGTATAATAAAGTAGCATTGTAATTATGTTAAAATGGAAGTGAGGGAAGAACAGATGAAATTGAAACAATGTCCGAATTGTAATCAGACGATTCCGCACGGCGTAAAGATCTGTCCGGAGTGCGGGAAACCGTTAAAGCCTTCTGCCAAGCAGCCGGATACACAGCCCTCATCGCCTTCTGAAAGACCGGAGCTCCCGAAACCCAAAATGAGCCGCCGCGCTGCGCCGATTTTTGTGATGTTTCTCATCATTCTGATTGCGGCGATTCTGATTATCGTGATTGCTGCGGTGAATGTACTTCGGCGTGATTCGCCGCACGTACGGACCGGACAGACCGGGCTCGTTACAGAGCAGCCGTTCTTTGGTGAATCGGATCAAACGAATTCACTTCCGGCGGATGAGATCACCTATCTGGATTCCGAGCTGATAAAGGATCTGTTCGGAGATAATATTCTGGTCGTCCGGCTGGAGTATCGGAATCAGAGCGATGCAATCAGCCGCTTTATGAAGAATTATCATGCAAATGCCTATCAGAACGGCGTTTCCTGCATAGAGACTGTTGCAGATACAAGTGAAGAAGCGGCCAACGTGATGAATGATGTACAGCCCGGCGCAAGTGCGGTTGTGAAAGTAGCGTTTATTGTGAATCCGGAAGAGCCTGTGCAGCTGACAGTCGGGAATTACCGCGGTACTGAGATCGTGCTTGACATGACAATTCCGCCCGCAGCGACCGACCTGGCAGGCTGAATGTTCAGCGCTGAATCATCATGAAAAAGGAGTGTCAAAATGACCCGAAAAAACACCCCGGCGGCTGCCCCGGTCAAGCGGGATCGCGATTCCGGCATAGACCTTGTCAAGGTCTGCGCGATGTATTTTGTATTGTCACTGCATTTCTGCCTGTACGGCGGCTATTACACCTTCCCGATGGCCGATCTGTCGGTCACGGTGATTTCCGGCTTCCGGATGCTCAGCTATGAATGCGTTCCGCTGTTTCTGCTGATCACCGGCTTCCTCATGGGGAAAGCGCAGCCGACTGCAAAGCATTATATCAAGGTCACGCCGATCGTTGTCAATTCAATGGTGATCGCCGCGATAACGATTGCGTTCAAGATTCTGGTGCTGAAAGAGCATTGGGAATTCTATGTCTGGGCGGAGTCTGTTTATCATCTTGCACAGCCCGGCTACGGCTGGTATGTCAACATGTTTATTCCGCTCTATCTGATGATGCCGTTTATCAACGCAGCCTACCGCGGGATGCAGACGAAAAAAGCGAAAATCGGAATGCTGATCGTGCTGATTTTCGTTGCAAACCTTGCAATTTCGGTCAACCGCTTCCGGATCATTCAGCATCCGGATGAAAAGGTCTCGATCGGCTTCACGCCGAATTATTTCGGCAATATCTGGCCGTTTGCATATTACTGGACCGGCCTGATGATTGCGGAATACCGGCCGAAGATTAAGAAGTGGATTCTGCTGCCGGTTCTGCTGCTGCTGCTCACCGGCGAGGTACTGCTTGACCGCTTCACATCTGAATTCGGCTGGAATGAGGGTATCAACTTCACGAATGAAGATTTCCCGAATATCTTTGTTGCATCGGCATTTTTCCTGCTGCTTTACGATGTGAAGATCCGAAATAAGATTGTCCGCGGAATTCTGAAGGCAGTTGCATCGCTTTCCATGACGGTTTATCTGCTCTCATATATCGGCGACTGCATTTATGTGCAGCATTTTCTTGGGGGCGAGAACAGCCCCGCGATCTTCGTGCAGCGATATTTCAAGATCATTCCGCTGCATTTCCTGCTGACGGTGCTTGCAAGCTTCCCGGTCTTCTATCTGGGCAAGTTCATCAGCTGGCTGATCATGAAGCCGCTCTTCTGGCTGACCTCGCTTCCGCAGCGCAAGGCAGCGAAATCCGACGGCAGCTGATCCGATACAAATACATGCGAAAATCCCCGCTCCGGTGACATATCGGAACGGGGATTCTTTTTGGTATTTGAGTCTATCTGAAACAACCCTGATTCGGGCTGATCGGTTCAGTCCGGCGGCAGATCTTGATCGCGCTGCCTCAGGTGTCTGCGGGTGGAGTCGGTTTCGCAGGCTGCTGCTTCAGATATTTGGAAGGGTTTTTTTTCTTCTTCTCCTCATACATCCGGTTATCGGCAACGGTAATGAGCTGGAAGATTGTGCTGTCCTGCGGCGGGATTGTAATACACGCACCGAGGCTGACGCTCAGCTGATACGGTCTGCCGGAATTGCGGTTGCAGATTTCGAGATTCTTCAGAATCTTATCGCGGAGTGCGACGGCCTTTGCCTCGCTGTAATCCGCGCCGAAGATGAAGAATTCATCGCCGCCGAAGCGGCAGGCAATCTCGCCGTGCGTGCAGACTTCCTGCAAGACAGCTGCGATACTGCGGATTGCGTGGTCGCCGGCTTTATGGCCGTAGCTGTCATTGATCTGCTTGAGCCCGTCCATATCGACGAACATGACCATAACCGTCCGGCGCTCAGCGATGCAGGTATCAAAGAGCTCCTGCGCACTGCGCTTGAAGCCGTTGCGGTTATAAATACCGGTCAGCGAGTCGATCGCATAGAGCTTATCCAGTTCATGCACGATCTCATCGAGACAGAGAATCTTGCGGAAGTTTTCGAGCGTATTGCTGATATTGATGCTCCAGGAATGGAAGAGCGCGCTCTGCATCGGGAAATCCGAATTGACAATCGCGAAATATCCGAGGCAGCGTTCGCGGAAATGCAGCGGAACAAAGAAGAGATTGCGCGGCTTGCCGGAATCCGTCCGCAGGCGCGGCAGAATCTCCTTCGAGACAAAGCTCTTTTCCTGATGGAACCGGCCGTCATAATAGGCGAGCGGCATCAGCATTCTGCCGGAATAGCCGCAGGTGATATAGGAATCGACCGCGAGCTGGCCGGTATAGCCGCCTTCCTGCTGAATCTGTTTGGTGTGCCAGTTATCATTGAGGCAGAGATAAAATTCCTCACATCTGGTCTTGAGCACGAAGCTCTTGAGCGCGCCGATATATTCCTCAAAGGTATCGCATTCGACGAGCGAACAGGACATCTGATTATTGCGGGAGATATCACGCAGCGTGGATTCGCTCATCTGATAGCTGCGCTTTTTATAGATAGTGATATCCTCGGTGTCAGCGGGCTTGCAGCCGCAGCTTTCCGAGAAGATCGGGACTGCGTTCAGCTCGGTCGTGCGTGCAAGCTGTTCCCCGGCAATATGGCGGCAGATCGTCTCGCATGCCAGCGCACCGGACTGCACCAGCGGACGTTCAATGGTCGTCAGCGCCGGCGAGAAGTTCCGTGCGTGGAAAATATTATCGAAACCGGAGACAAGGACATTTTCCGGGCAGCGGATGCCGTTTTCCTCAAGCGTCAGGACGGCGGAGATCGCCATGGCATCATTTGCGCAGACGATCGCTTCCGGGAATTCCAGTTCGGATTTCAGGAAGTTCTCGATTGCGCGCCGGCCGTCCTTTGCGCGGAAGGTGCCGTGGTAGACGCGCTCCGGCTCCAGCGGAATATCATACTCCTGCAGCACCTTGGAGAACGCCGCAAACCGCTCCATGCTCTCGGTATTGGTATCCGGGCCGGAGATGTAATTCAGGCGGCGGACACCGTGTTTTTCGATCATATGGCGCGTGATCTGTTCCATCGCAGTTGCGTTGCGGATGCCGATATGATAAAGATCGCCGAGCTCGCGGTCGATGCTGACAGCGGGGATTCCTGCCGCACGGATGCGCGGATAGAGAACCTCTTCGGCCAGATCGCCGGAAAATGTATTGGTCAGCAAAATCGCACCGTCGAACAATTCAAAGTTCGGCAGCTCAAAGATGTTGTATTCACCCTGGTCATACTTCGGGTTCGCAAGGATACCGCCGAACGCAATAAAATGTGCAATATTCACATGATGCTGCGCGGCATAGCGGTGGATACCCCGAAGGATCGACTGCTGGTATTCCTCATCAATACCGGATGCAATCACGGCAATCGTCAGCTCGGAATGGATGTTAGGCATAGGTTCACCTCATAACGCTGCCGACGGGTATCGGTCGGGCAGCAGGATTTGCTTGTGCCGATTTTCTGCGACGAAGTAGTAGGATAGTTGCACGATTATACAGATTACATACAAATTTATTATATCACCCCGTCTTGATTTTGTCAAGTTTTTTCAGGCCGGATTTGCGATTTTGGCATTCTCACGGTTTTTAAGCGGGAGATTTGTGCAGCCTGCCAAACGGCAAAGATGTACGGTTTCGATGAGCCAAATCCGGAAAAGTTGTATCAATTATTCAAAACAGGAGATAAAAGCACAGTTCATAGTACAATCCAGCATTGAAATCGTTATATTTGTATGCTATAATGAAATTGCAGATGAGAGATACCCCTCATTTCCGCACAAGAACAACATGCAGATGCACGGTTATTTCAGCCGCCCCTCTCGCTGAAAGCCCTCTCCTTTCCCGCAAAGTCTGCGTGAACCGGAGCAAATGCCGGTACACATTTGCTCCTCTGAAAATCACTGCTTCGGCGGTGATTTTTTTCTTTTTTCGGATACTTTATGAGAATCGTGCCGCAATTATTTTCGAATATAATTGTATGATTTACGAAAAGAAACGCCCCGGTTGTACAGACAGATATTGAGATCAGAACAAAGCCCCGAAGTGATCGCAGAATCGCTTCGGGGCATTTTTTGATGATACCGCATTTTACAGAATAAAACAGATCAGTCCGCTGCATCCCTCATTGATGACGCGCTCAAGCGTTTCCTGCAATTTCAGGCGGGCCTCGGCGGGCATTTTGCCGAGTTTGGCGTGCAGTCCCTCATTGACCAGCTCATGCAGCGACTTCCCGAAGATATTGGATTCCCAGATCTTCGCAGGATTCTCCTCGAATTCCCGCAGCAGATAAAGCACCAGCTCCTCGCTTTGCTTTTCGCTCCCGACGATCGGGCTGACGGTCGTCTGGATGCCTGCTTTCATGATGTGCAGCGAGGGCGCCGAGGCGCGCAGCCGGACGCCGTATCTGCCGCCCTGCCGGATCATTTCGGGTTCTTCCAGCGTCAGTTCACCCGCTTCCGGCATAATGATGCCGTAGCCGGTTGCCTCGGCTTCTTCCAGCGCCGGCCGGATGCGCTCATATTCGCGGCGGATGCGGGAAAGCTCCAGCAAAACCGGAAACAGCTCATTTTCGCTGCGGATGCTGATGCCGGTCTCCTCGCCGAGGATCTGATAAAACAGCGCCGGATCGAGCGTCAGCCGCAGAATGACATTGCCCGTACCGAGCGCGATCTGCCGCACGGAAACCTCCTGGATATAGGGGCAATTTTGCAGCCGCTCCGGCAGCGCACGGACATCCTGCATGACGGAGAGCCCCTGCGCCGCCTGCCGGACCGTATCAAAGACCGCCGTTTTCAGCCAATGGCCTTTTTCGAGCTCCGGCAGCCAGCTTGCAGTCTCCACGCTGATCTCGCGGATCGGGAACATATCCAGCAGCCGCGAGAGGATCATCCGGATCGTGTCCTCATCAAGTGAGAGACAGCTGACGGGCAGCACCGGCGCATGATACTGCGCTTCCAGTTCATCCGCGAGTGCCTTTGCAGCCGGATCCTCCGGCGTCACGCAGTTGAGCAGAACGACAAACGGCTTGCCGAGTGCCTGCAATTCCGAGATGACGCGCTCCTCCGCCGCAGCATATTCCGCCCGGGGGATATCCGTCACCGAGCCGTCTGTCGTGACAACCAGCCCGACGGTCGCGTGCTCCGTGATGACCTTTTGCGTCCCGATCTCCGCCGCCATATTGAACGGCACCGCTTCATCGAACCACGGCGTTTTGACCATGCGCGGCGCTTCTTCTTCGATATATCCCAGACTGCTCGGGACGATATAGCCCACGCAGTCGATCATCCGGACCGCACAGGAAGCGCCCTCGGGCAGCGTGATCTGCACCGCACTCTCCGGCACGAATTTCGGCTCTGTCGTCATGATCGTCCGGCCGCCGGCACTCTGCGGCAGTTCGTCGGTTGCACGGTCACGGCGTGCTTCATCCGCAATATTGGGGATCACAAGCGTTTCCATGAACCGTTTGATCAGCGTGGATTTGCCCGTGCGGACCGGTCCCACGACACCGATATAGATATCGCCGTTTGTCCGCCGCGCGATATCTGCATAAATATCAGCCATAGCTTCAGCCTCCGTATTTGAATAGATCAGCGCACGATCGGGATCAGCAGCATCTGCGGATCAGTCAGCTGCTCGGCGGGAATGTCGTTTTCCTCGCGGATTGCGGCCTCCGAGGTGTGATATCGCTTTGCGATTTCCCAGAGCGATTCTGACGGCTGCGCAAAATAGAGCCGCAGCGCCGCATGATCCGCAACCGAAAGCTGTGCCTCCGGATCAATCTGTACATCGGTCAGAAGCGGCTGCGTCTGCTGCTGCATGATCTGACCGCTGAGCAGCAATTCCGCCTGTACGCTGACAGAATCCGAACCGGTCAGCGTATAGGTGCAGCTCTGGATCTGTACGGGCGGCAGCAGCGAGGCCGGATGCAGATGCGGCAGCTCCCAGGTGAACGGCTCCTGCTGCTCCAGCATCAGCGGGTGATTTTCGGCATCTGCCGCGAGCACGCAGACATGCACTGAGCCGCTGAGCATTGCGCCGCCGTCCGGGCGATCCGAGCGCTGCATATTGACCGGCTCCGCCCAGGCTGCATAGACCTTTGTCAGAACCGCTTCGGGCTGCGACAGCATCAGCTTTTGCTGCATCCGCTCCGTGACGGGAACCGGCGCTGTCAGGACGGGGATCATTTCGCGCTGCAATTCTGCCGGATGCACCGTAGAATAGAGATCGGTCAGAAATGTGCCGGAAGCCTGCCGGATCGCGGTGCATTGCAGGCTGATCTGCAAATCGCAATGCAAAAGCCGGATATCGCCGTCCTGCTCGGATTCGGGCGTGAAATTCTGGGCGGAGAGCAGCGCTGTGACCGTGCAGGGCATATCATCGGAGAGTCCATCCTGCTCTGCGATCTGACTGAACGGCAGGACAGCGCTGAGTGTTTCCGCACCGGCCGCGGATGTATAGAGCAGCGTGACCGCCGCTTCGCCCTTGATGACGAGTTTCCCGGCGACGATGCGCGTTTCCGAGACAGAAAGTGATGTCTGTGCGCGCAGCAGCGAGAGCATTGCGGGCTGTGCAGCATCCAGCCGGATATCTTCCGCGAGCGTGAAATGCTTTTCCGTCCGCAGAATCTCTGAAACATAGCTGACGGGGATTGCCTGCGTCTGGGTATGCAGCCCCTCTGCACCGCTCAGAATCTCGACCGGTTCCTCACCGCAGAGCGCTGCGCGCACCCGTACCGCACCGCGCAGGTCGATTCTCCGCTGACTGACGGCGCGGCAGTTGAGATAGGAAGGCTCTGCCGTCAGCCGGATCTGCAAATCTCCGGCAGCGGCGTGCTCCGGCGGCAGCGTGAACTGCCCGTGATAATCGAGCTGCTGCGTCAGCGCCTGGATCGTTTCGGTCTGTTCGCCGCAATAGAGTACATGCAGCTGAACATGCAGCGCATATTGCAGGATTCCCTCGCTGATGCTCTGCGATGTCACCGAGGCTTCCGCTGTACAGTAGAGCAGCCGGAAGAAATCCGGATAATAATCGGGCAGCACATAATCGAGCTCGACGCTTTGCTCCTGCGTCAGCTCCGGCAGCAGGACCGGTTTCAGGACGGTCTCGTGCCGCAGGCTCCAGTCATTGTTTTGCATCATATCATTCCTCCGTGATCCGGCAGCCGGGCGCCGCCTTGTTTGCTATATTCTATGCCCGTCCGTAAAAAAATAGAACAGCGCAGGACTTCAGATGAAATCCTGCGCTGTTCCTTATATTACAGAAAGGCTTACTGGTGTGGTCGGGATCAGTGGGCCAGTTCCGGAGTCTTTTCCTGCAGCGTGACCTGGAAATCCATGTCAACGCCTGCTCTCGTTGCGGTGATTGTAATGGTATCGCCGGCCTTGAACTTTTCTTTTGCTGCCTTCAGCTCTTCGTAGGTGGTAATGGGCTCATCGTTGATTGCGATAATGACATCGCCGACGCGCATACCTGCCATTTCGGCAGCGCCGCCCTCTTCGAGAACCTTGATATACACGCCGACAGGGAAGCCGTAGCGCTGAGAATCGCTCTCGGAAACATCATAGGTGACATTGATGCCGAGCATCGGCTTGCCGGTGACATAACCGTAATTGATGAGGTCATTGATTACGCCCTGTGCATGGGAGATCGGGATCGCGAAGCACATGCCCTCGATCGAAGCCTCATCAGTATAGAGGCTGGCGCTGAGCTTCGAGGAATTGATGCCGATGACCTGGCCGTAGCTGTTGATCAGCGGGCCGCCGGAATTGCCCTGGTTGATTGCGGTATCGGTCTGGATCAGTTTCATCTGGGAATCATTGATATTGACCTCGCGGTTCAGCGCGGAGACAATACCGGTCGAAACGGAACCGAAGTAATCGAAACCGAGCGGGTTGCCGATTGCAACGACCAGTTCACCGACGCGGAGATCATCGCTGCTGCCGAATTCGGCGGTTTTCAGATCCTGATTGGATTCGACCTTGAGGACTGCGATATCTTCGGTTGTATCATAGCCGACGATCTCTGCATCCATTGTGGTCTCGCCGTCGTAGTAGTCTTCGTTCAGAACGACCTGAACGGACTTTGCAAGACCCATGTGATACTTTTCGCTGCTGTCATAGATGACATGCGCATTGGTGATGATATAATAGGAGCCGTTGCCGTTGTCCGACATAATGATGCCGGTACCGGTTGCCGGAATCTCCTGCTCGACGCTCTGCGGCTGGCCGAAGCCGAAGCCCCACATCGAATAGGTCTGCCCCTGATAGAGGAAAGTCGAGGCGACACCGACCGTTGCCGGCGTGACCTTATCGACGATATCCGGAATGCTCATGGCATTCTCGCGTGCAGCCAACTCGATGAAGCTCATGGGCTTTGCGGCAGAGGAATCGGTCTGGGTGTTGCTGTCCTCATTCTTTGCAGCCGAAGTTCCGGTGCTTTCCGATTCGCTTGTCTGCGATTCTTCGGCAATCTGATTGTTCTGCTTGCCGAGGAAGGAGCGCAGGGATTCATTTTCTGTCGCGAACTGATAACATTGGATTGCTGCATAGGCAACGAAAGCGACGCTTGCGAAAACGGCCATTGCTTTCAGGCCCTTATGCGATTTCTTCTTCGGAATTTCCGGTCCCGGAATGTCGCCGGAAGGATCGTTCATCGGGGGTGTGGGCGGGATATAGCCGCCGTTTCCGCCGTTCGGATAGCCGCTGCGCGGAGAATAATAGCTGCCGCCGGTCGGCTGTGCGTTCTGCTGCGGATAACCGTTTCCGCTCTGCATCGAATCCTGGTCTGCGCTGCCGCTGCGGAACGGATCGAGATTCATATCATTCTGATCAAACATCTGAAAGCACCTCTTTCTGATATATCGTGAACCGCTGCGTCATGCTGACCGCCGTGCGGTTCGTATTTCCTTTGCTCTATGCCTTTATTATACGTTCTTGTGTGAAAAATATATGATAACTGCAAAAAAACAGAGTTAAAGTTTCCTGTTTGTCAACTGAAGAATTTGTGGGGGATCCTGCATATACATATTAGAAAATGAAGCAGCGGTGCGGCTTTTCCAAGTGCCCGGTGCAGCCGGAATCTGTCCGCGGATGACGATGAAAGCATCA
>CAMNFV010000016.1 GCA_946537515.1 uncultured Ruminococcus sp.
CGCGTCATGAGTTTCCTGCTCCTGATCGTCCGCTAAGCGGGCGGGCAGCGCCCGCAGGTATTGATCTAAAGTCCGCCGCGTGCTTCTGTGACGGCATTGATCTGTAATCCTGTTTTATTCCTTGTAAGGGTTATCATTTGTAATATTGCGCGGCTCCTTTTGCCTGATGCTTTCAGGGAGAAGGAGTTTTTTTGTAACGAAATCCGAATGTCATTCGTCAAATAAACAGAGAAGGAGGTGAACGCAATGGCACAGAATGCTGATTTTGACGAGATCTACCGGCGATATGCGGCCGATGTCTACCGGTTTCTGCTGCGGCTCTGCGGCAATGAACAGCTCGCACAGGATATTTTACAGGATACGATGCTCCGCGCCCTGACCGAAATCGGCTCCTATCGCGGAGACTGCGCCATCAAAACCTGGCTCTGTACCATTGCGCGCAATCTCTGGCTCGATCACTGCAAAAAAGCCGAAAGCCGCAATCTCCCGCTGGATGCCGTACCCGATGCGCCGGATGAAGCCAATCTCGAAGCGCGGCTCTCCGATAAAATGCAGGCGCTTGAAATCCACCGGATGCTGCACCGCCTCGAAGAGCCCTACAGAGAAATCTTTTCGCTGCGCATCTTCGCGGAATTGAGCTTCAAAGAGATCGGCGCGGTCTTCGGAAAAACCGAAAACTGGGCGCGCGTCACATTTTTCCGCGCAAAAAAGCAGCTTATCGCGCTGCTGGAACAGGAGGGTGTCATATGAAGAAACCGGATCTGAACTGCAAAGTCATAGAGGATCTCATTCCGCTTTACTGCGAAGGACTTTGCTCGGACGAGACCCGTGCACTCGTTGATGCACATATCAAAGACTGCGATGCCTGCCGGAAACTCTGTGAAACAACACCGCAGGCCGCTTTGCCGGAAGCGGAGACAATCCCCGATGAAGCAAAGGTGTTCAAAAAAGTCAACCGGAAGATGAAAAAGCACCGTCTGGTCAGCTACGGGCTGCTGATTCTGGTGGCGCTTCTGCTTCTGCTGCTTGCCAGAATGAGCGCCGCACAGCTTCACCGCAGCAAGGAGGATACATTCCCGAGCTTTGAAAGCGTCTTTGAGCAGATGCATGTCAGGCATCTGGTCAAGCCGATACAAAACGGTGATTTCTCGGAAATCACGCCGCTGCTCAGTTCTCTGCGCAATCGGAACGAGGATTACGCCGCAGACCACACCTATCAGGATGCCTGCCGGACTGCGGCAGACATGCTGAATGAAAGCTACGCCGCCGAATATGGCAATCTCAAGCTGAAATCCGTAAAAACGCTGTCCGGATACGGCGATTTCGGCAGCGCCGCAGGCTATGATCCGACTTTTCTGCAAACTTCAGTCAGCCTGATTTATGAAAATGACCGCGTACTCTTTCTCTACTTTATCCGTTCAGCGGACGGCAGCTATAATATCATGGCGGATGACAGCGCAGACCATACTTCCGGCGAACAATATACCGATGCTGATACCAATATATTCTGCCGCACAATGCAATATCTGAATGAACCGAATCTGCTTTCCGGCAGCATGTTCTATTCAATGCTGCATCAGCTTGGAGAACCGGTAAACCCGCTGCCGAAATTTGGAGAGAAGGAAACAAAAACACAGACACGGGAAGAAACGATTGCATCCTATTTTTCCCAAGCGTATCAGGAAAGCATCTGCGCAAACCTCACGGCATTCGCAGAGCAGTACCGGATCACAAACTGTATGATAACGCCGATGTATTATGATGAGAAAACGCAGCAATTCTGCTGGGATATGGTTCTCAGAACAAAGGATGATAAGGGCTATGCTGTTCTCTTTACTACATTCACCAGAGATCTTGACGGACTGATTCCGCAGGATGTCTCAAAAAACAGAGTGGACAAAGACGGCTGCACCCCCGAGCTTGCCGACGCGCTGCTGCACCTGTTCTTGTAATAAGGTATCTCCGATGTATCATACATGGGGCTCTGCCCCATACCCCGCCGAAGGGACTTGTCCCTTTGGAATCCCATGTTTATGCATGAATAGTATAAAGCCGCTCCAATCAGCGTAAATTGGGGCGGCTTTCTTATATCCATATATAAACATGGGGTCTGGGGATAATATCCCCAGCGAGGGGGTTGGGGGCGAGCAGCCCCCATTATAGATCCATCGGAGATACCTTATTTAAGACACCTTCGCGTAGCGCTCGTTTTCGATTGCACGGTTCATGATTGATTCCGGGGTCAGCTCGCCGCCGGCCACCATATCAAAGATCGCTGCCGATGCACCCGAGACAAGCGCAGCGCCGGTCTGCGATGCCGTGACAGGGATATTCTGATGCCGCGATGCGACATTCCAGAATACAACCTGCGGCAGCACATAGCCATACCGGGCATATCTCTTCTGCATCGCCGCAAACATCGTCTGATTGTTGCCGCCGCGCACGCAGCCGTCAAACTCCATATCGGAGATGATGTACAGCTTGGCGGGCAATTCCGCCTGCGGCAGATGATTCTTCACCGCTGTTTTCAGGATCAGATCAAACACAGCTTCCAGATTCGTATTTGCAACCTCGCAGTATGTCGCGCAGAAGAGTGCCTTTTCGACAATATCTCTGCCCTTGATCTCCACGAGCTGCGGATTCTTCGAGAATGTGATGAAGTGACCTGCAAATGCGCCGCGGTTATGCTCCGCAAAGTAGATGCCAAGCGACAGCGCAGCGTCGATCGGACGCGGCGAGCAGCATTCCGTATACATCGAACCGGAGCCGTCCACGACTGCGATCGCATTTTCCGCTGACGCACCGTATGCGGGCAGATTTCTCCATGCAGCATTCAGCGCACGCCGTTCAGCTTCGGACATTTCGGCATTCATTTTGCCCGTCCAGTTTGCTTTGCAGGAGCGGATAATGTCATAGGGATACAGCGTATCCGCGTGCAGAACCGCCTCATGCTTCTCGACCGCAGAGAGATATGCCGTATAGTGCTCGTTGTCATTCCGGATAAATGCCTTCCGGTATTTCATCATCGCGCCGGAAGGCTGCTTCTCATAGGAGAAGGTGTAATCGCAGGTACGCAGCCGGTTCTCGATGATATCGGTATAGCGGCGCAGCGCAGCCAGCGACTTCCGGTACGTCTTTTCATTCATACCGAGCGCTTTTGCGATCTTTCTGCCCTTTGCGCAGGTCTCCGCAGAGGATGCATTCACAGAGGGCAGCCACTTTGCCAGCAGCGAAACAGGTTCACCACGCTCCATGCCGAGCACATCGGCCCGGAACTGCGTCCGGATCAGCTGCATCGCATCCGCCTCACAGGATGTCCCGATCAGCGCGCAGATGTCATCGAATCTGCCGTACTCCGCAAAGAGCGGCAGATTCCGGCGAACCGATTCCGGTGCGATCGTCGCCAGCGTCTGCATGGCGATCCGGAAAAACCGGCGCTCACCCATACCGCCGCGGACATCGCGGACGAAAAACAGAATCTTCATCGTCTTGACCGGATCCTCGATATATGCACGGCATACGAGATCCGCGATCTCAGATTCTGCCGCACCGCGCATCCCGCCCGCCCGGAAGAACAGATCCATGCAGGCTGTTCCGGCGGAACGATGCGTCAGGGCACCGTTCTCGGTTCTTGTGATATTCGCTTCCTTTTTCAACAGATTCAGCATGATATGCTCCTTTCCGGCCGTTCAGGCCGCGTTGTATTTCATCTTTCCCGTCCGCAGGATCCACCAGACAGCATACTCCTTCACGATCCTTTCTGAACCGCAGGGCTGGATTCGAACCAGCGATAAACCACATCAAAGACTGCTGTCGCTGTCTGCATCACGGCACCGTGTTTTCACTTAACAGGTGATAAATCGGGTTGCGGTTGATGCCGTTCTCTGCGGACGGGGAATGTTCTTCCGGCTGATACCGAACACGATTCGTCTTGTGGCACCGGCGCGCAGGCTTTGCCCCGCCCCTCCGGCGTGAACTCCATAGAAAAACTGCTGTTTGAATCGTTATGCATCCGCGGCACATTTCAATCATCAGAATTTTTGAAGATGTTTTGCTGTTTGTGCCAGCCGGTTTCCATGGCTTTATCATACCATAAACCGGAATCAAAATCATCTAAATTTTTCTGCGAACATGGAGATTCGGTATCTCCGCGTCTCAAATATATGTTATGGCAAAAAAATCCGCTCCGATCATCAGACCGGAGCGGATTCTAATGCTATGAAATTATGCCTTGAAGATTAGGCGGACGAAATTGTAAACGTGTGCGCGAATGCAGTTGTCGCCGTGGTAGCCGCCCTGGACAACATGCCAGATATGCGGCGTGCTGACCTTATCGAAGTTGTTGTGATAACCCTGCGGTGTCGAGAGACCGACAACGTCATCATTGGTACCGCCGGTCAGCAGCACGAGGGACGGTGCAGCTTCTTCGCTTGCCCATTTCCACGGACCTTCAACGCCCGGAGCCGGGCAGATCGCGCCGATATAACCGAACTTATCCGGATACTTCATGCCGATGCGGAGAGACTCTCTGCCGCCCATGGAGAAGCCCGTAACTGCGGTATTCTCTCTGCCGGTCGCAACGCTGTATTTGCTTTCGATATGCGGCATCAAGCTGTCAACGATATCATCGACAAAGTTATCGTAGCCGACGCTGGATTCATAGTCGCCGAAACCGGTCGCACCGGCCTTTGTCGCATGTGTAAAGACCTGCGGGACAACAACGATCATTTCCTTTGCCTCGCCTTCTGCGATCGCATTGGTGATGATCTGCGGGGTCGGGATCGGCGGATTGTTGCCGGTGAGGATCATGCGGTCCTCGTCCTCAAAGAAGCCGTGCAGCAGATAGAGAACCGGGTACTTCTTGCTCTCGTCATAGTTTGCCGGGAGCATGATGTTATAATTCTTGTTCTTGTTTGCCTTCTTGGAGAAATACTGTTCCTTTTTGACCTGCGGATAGGTTACGCCGCCCTTTTTGTCCCAGGAGCTCTGCGGCTCTGTCATGACAATAGAATCCTTCACCGCTGCGGTATACACAGAAATCGTGCGCATCGGGGTTTTTTCCGGCTCCGGCGGCGTAACGCGCTCTAAGAAACCGGTCGTTTTGCCGAGCAGATAATCGACATACCAGCCGATATCAGTTGTATCAACCGTACCGTCGCCGTTGATATCGGCAGCGCTCTTGATCTTATCGTTTGCAAAGCCCTTCTTCACGCCGTTTTTCGCGATCGAGAGGTCAGCTGCATTGATGATGCCGTCGCCGTCGAGGTCGCCCAGCTTCACGACAACCGCCTTCGGGCCGTCGATTGCGGTGCCCTTCGGTGCGATAATCACCTCATCGAGGAAGAAGCTGCTGGTGCTGTCATCGGTTTCAACATAGATCTCCATATTGGTCGCGCCGGACGGGATCTTGTAGCTCGGGTTGGAGAGCTGTACCCAGTCGCCCTTGCTGACGACTTCGGTCGCGATCTTGTCATACTGTGTTTCGCCGGAAGCATCCTTATACTGCAATGTGAAATGGTAGGTATCCGATGCAGCGCCGGATGTATACTTGACATTTGCGCTGAAGCTGTACTCTTCGCCGGGCTTGCACATGGAAGCGTTCAGCGAATGCGAAGCGCCGTTCCAGGAAGCCTCTCTGCCTGTGCAGGCCAGCGACTGCGAACCGGCATATGCCTCGGAATTGCTTGCTGCAACCGATGCGCTGCCTCTGCCGCTGAAGCCGTCAACGCCCTTTTCAAAGGTATAGTGTGCGAGATAGCCGTCCGGATCGGGCTCCGGCTCACCGGTGCTGACAACGAATGTCGTCACGGAGCTTGCCGGGAGTGATGCGGTAAAGCTGGTGCCGCTGCCGCTTGCGCCGACAGACTTGATATTCTCAGTTGCGGAAGTGCGGTATGCCTCGATCGAGCTGATCTCTTCACCGCCGGAGAGCGAGAAGGTCTGGTTCACGCTGCCGGAGCCCTTGTTGATCGCGACGATCGCGATATTGCCGTCTTCATTCTTATAAGCGGAGCAGAGCACATTGGTATTCGGCTGCTCGGTCGCGCCGATACGGACTGCGCCCGGACGTACCCACTTGGAGAACTGTGCCATATTGTAGCCGCGCTTGGAGATCTGGCCGTTTTCCTTCATCGGGCCGTAGCTGCGGCGGATATACCACCAGACATATGCGCTCATATTGCCGACGACCAGACCGTTGTGCATATTCTCAGAGACCTGAATTGCCTCGCTCCAGATATCTGCATCGTGATCCGAGTTCGGAACATAGACCTCAGTCATCCAGATTTCCTTGCCGCAGTTTTCGAGCTGCGGGAAGTCCATCTGGCCGCGCTGCGTACCATAGAAATGCGTGCCGAAGAGATCGACATTCTTCATCGCGTCCTGATTGCCGAGGATCGCGTTATAGATCTGCTTCTGATACTGGAAGCTCTCTGCGGACATCAGCTTTGCCTTGGTGCCCTGCTTGACGGCAGCGCCGTACTTTGCGATAAAGCTTGCGACATCATTTGCGCTCCAGTAGGTCCATTCCTTCGCATAATCCGGCTCGTTTTGTACGGAGACGGAATACAGGTTGATGCCCTGGCCTTCGATATACTTGACGTAGTTGTTCAGATGCTGTGCATATTCTGCCCATTTATCGCCCTTGAGCTGATACTTACCGTTATTCTGGTTGAGGGTATTGCGGATTGAGGCAGGCGGATTCCACGGCGATGCAAAGATCGTTGCTCCGAGTGCCTGTGCACGCTTGGCAGTCGGAACAGCGGTTTTCCATGCATTGCTGTCATCGCTGACATAAATACGCAGGATCGTGAAGCCCAGTTCATCCGGACCGTTGCCGAATGCCTTCTGAACCTGTGCGTCCGTCATGTCGCCCTGCGTAATCCATTCCGGCAGATTGATACCGCCGAAACCTTTGATTGTCTGGTAAGTTGTACCCGAATCAATCACACACTCCCCTGCAGCAGCCGCAGTTTGCGGGAAGACTGCTGCCGCACCGGTCATCAGCATGACGCTGCTGACTGCCGCTGCGAGCATTTTCTTTGCTTTCTTTTTCATACAAATCCCCTTTTTTTGGAAGAGCGAATTCAGGGTTCGCCCATATTTAAGTGTACCGGATGCCGTCATGCCGGAACATGTACATACGCTGTCATTCTCATTATAGCAAATTAACATATCAACTTCAATACACATTTCTCAGAATTTGTGGATAAAGTGCAGAGGCTTCCGGCTGATTGCCGCAAAAGTTGTATTTTTATTTCATTTTTTGCGACAAATCGGCCAAAGTTGTCTGCATCAATTCTCCACTTGTATTGTTAAATCTGAATATTTTCTCTGTTTTATTGTTCACAGCGAAAAAACACCGCCGGCAACCTGTACCGGTGGTGTGCATTTATTGCGATTTGCTGTCTCATCAGCCTCCGTATGCAAGCATGGCGTCGATGCAGCGGCGTGCATCCGCGATCAGCGATGCATCCATCTGAATCTCCTTGCCGCCCCTGCCGCAGACGCAGTCATAGACATCCCCGAGCGTCGTCAGCTTCATGTTGTGGCAGACGCAGTCCTTCGAGAGCGGATAGAACCGCTTATCCGGACATTTCATTTGCAGATGCTGCACGATGCTGTTTTCCGTACCGATGATGAATTCCTTTGCATCGCTCTGTTCGGCATAGGACATGATACCGGTCGTGCTGCCGGCATAATCCGCAAGTGCAGTCACTTCCGGACGGCATTCCGGGTGAACAAGCAGCAGCGCATCCGGATGTACAGCCTTTGCAGCCTTCGCCTCGGCCGCTGTGATGCGCACATGCGTCGGACATCCGCCGTGTACGAGCTCGATCTGCTTTTCCGGAACCTGTTTCCGGACCCAGTCTCCGAGATTACAGTCCGGAATAAACAGAATCTTTTCTTCCGGCATCGCCTTGATGATCTTGACCGCGGAAGAAGACGTCACGCAGACATCGCAGACAGTCTTGAGCTCCGAGGTCGTGTTGATATACGCAACGACCTTATAATCAGGCATCGCTTCTTTCAGCTGCTCGATCATTTCCTTATCCATCTGCTCGGCCATCGGGCAGCCTGCCGCCGCATTGGAAAGCAGGACGCGCTTCTGCGGCGAAAGCATCTTGACGGTCTCCGCCATAAACTGCACGCCGCACATGATCACGGTCTCCGCATCGGATTTTGCAGCCTGCTGCGTCAGTCCGAAGGAATCCCCGATAAAATCGGCGACCTCCCAGATATCATGCGACTGATAAGCATGAACGAGAATGCAGATATTCTTTTCCTTTTTCAGCCGGATGATCTCCTGCTGCATTTCATAGGTTGTCATGACAATTCCTCCCTGCATGAGCTGCCGGAACAACCGGCTTTGATTTATTATACCATGCGGCAGAACGAAAGTCAAGAATCTCCGCCGGATTCTGCTGAAACCACTTGATTTCCCCTGCGATATCGGATATAATAAAGGTATACAGAACGGATATTTTCTGACAAGGAAAGGAGGCGCCGCTATGCTGATCGTCATCATTGAGATTCTCGCAATTCTTGTTCCGTTCGCCGGATTCATTGCTCTGCTGCACAATCAGCAGCAGAGCAAAAGCAGCATCCGGCTGCTTCTGGCCAGCCTCGGCTGTCTTGTCATGAACATCGGAACGCTGCTCATGGAAACTGCGCAGACCGAGCCGGAAGCCTCTATGGCCGTCCGCTTTGAATATTTCGGAAATGCGCTGTTTTTCTTCTTTTTTATTCTGTTTCTGATCGCCTATCTGCGGCTGAAAGTTCCGAAGCTGCCGATCTACTGCTGGGGGCTGTTTGAGTGCGCGGTCGCGGTGATTCATTGGAATGAACGCATCCGCGAGGTTTTCATCGGTCATTATTACTTCATCCGCCACGAGAGCTTCCATGTGTTTACGGCGCATATTTCTGAGCAGTCGCCGCTCTATTTTACGCGCAATGTCGCTCTGTTCGCGATCCTCTGCGCCGGGATGTGCTATACGGCATACCGGATGCAGAAGACAAAGCTGCCCGCCGCGCATATCAATCTGTTCCGGCTGACCGGTGCGCAGTTTATCCTTGCGGCTGCGCTCGTGCTGGAAGAAGCGGTCCGGCCGGAGCTCGATCTGCTGCCGGTTTTCTGCTCGCTGTCGCTGCTCTCCGTCGTCATCAGTATGCTGACCGGCGATTTCTTCGGCGTCACCGATTCCGGCCACGAGTGGGTCTTCCGGCAAATGGTCAATCCCTATATCATCACGGATAATCAATACGGCTATCTCGATGCCAATGAGCACGCAAAGGAACTGTTTCCCTCGCTGCGCAAGCTCCGTCCGAATGAACGTGTCCCGCAGGAGATTGTCACAATGTTTACGGCTAACACCACACATTTTGAAATGGGCGAAGAAGCCTTTGAGCGCAAGCTGACCGAGATCCGCAAGAAGGATGCCCTCGTCGGCTACGGACTCCTGCTCGAAGATGATACCGAGCAGCAGAAGTATGTCCGGCTGCTCAACAGCTATAACAGCCGCCTGCAAATCGAAGTCGAAAAGAAAACCGAGCATATCCGCAAGGTGCAGAATTCGATCACGACCGGTCTTGCGAGCGTTGTCGAAAGCCGCGACAACAGTACCGGCGGCCATATCAACCGGACAAGCCTTGTCGTGCATATCTTTGCGCAGAAGCTGCTGGAGCAGCCCGAAATTCTCGCGCAGTACGGGCTTTCGTCCCGCTTCCTGCACAATGTCGCGAAGGCCGCCCCGATGCACGATCTCGGAAAGATTGCCGTTGACGATGAAATTCTCCGCAAGCCCGGCAAATTCACCGATGCCGAATATGCCGAAATGCAGAAGCATCCGGCCGAAGGCGCAAAGATTCTGCAAAAGGTTCTGCATGAGGTCGATGATGAGGATTTTGTCCGTATTGCAATCAATATCGCGCATTTCCACCATGAGCACTACGACGGCACCGGCTACCCGGAGCATCTCTCCGGCAATGAGATCCCGGTCGAGGCGCGTATCATGGCGCTCGCGGATGTCTTTGACGCGCTTGTCAGCAAGCGCTGCTATAAGGAGGCCTATTCCTATCAAAAGGCCCTCACGATCATGGAGCAGTCGCTCGGCACGCTCTTTGATCCGGTACTCGGAAAGGCATTTCTCGGCTGCCGGGAGGAGCTCATCAGCCTCTACACCGAAATCGAACAGAACAGCGGATTGTCCTAACACAAAAGTTCATAAGATTATCACAAAAATATGTTGCAATTCTTCACGAAATGTGGTAAAATATGTGTAGAAAACTATGCAACTATGCAGGAGGTGATCCGCAATGGCAGCAGCACCCAGACTCATCGGCGTGTGTCTCTCTACAATCCAGATGGAGGACAGGCTTTCCTTCATCAAAACCCTCAACAGCTATGCCGTTGCACACGGCTTCCGGCTGCTGATCTTCAATACCTGTACCGAACTCTTTGACAGAGGCAATCCGAACGACGACGGTGAGCGCAGCGTATTTCAGCTCATCCCCTATGAATCACTCTGCGCAATGATCATCTTTCCGCAGTTTCTCTTCAATGATCCGGTTGTGGATACAATTATCAGCAACAGCAAGGCAGCCGGAATCCCCGTCATTACCATTGATAAAGAGGTCGAAGGCTGCACCTGCTTTACCTTTGCCTATGCCAATATCTTTGAACAGCTCTGCGCCCATGTTATCGACGATCATCATGCAAAATCGCTGCTGATGATGGCGGGTGTCAAGAATAATTCCTATTCCGATGAACGCATCGCGGCCTTTCGCAAGGCGCTGACCGAACGCGGCATGTACTACGATGACAGCCTCATCGGCTACGGCAATTTCTGGGACGGCCCTGCGCTCGATGTCATGCGCGAATGGTTTGAAGAGGAGGGCAGACCTTATCCGGATGCGATCATCTGTGCAAATGACAGTATGGCGATCGCGGTCAGCACTTATCTGCAAAAGCACGGCTGCCGCGTCCCGGAAGACTGCATCGTCACCGGTTTTGACTGCATCCTGCAATCCCGCTATCACATCCCGCACCTGACGACCTGCCGGCAGGATTATGATGCAATGGGCAGCAGGCTCATCCATACGATCGAGGCGCTGCTAAAGGGCGAGGAAGTCCCCGCCAAACATATCATCGGATTCTCGCTGATCCGGTCGCAGTCCTGCGGCTGCAAGCCGGTTTCATTCTATAATATCAATGATTCTGCGCAGGAAATGTACGACAACCTGCGGCTCTCCGCGCAGCGGCAGGAGATGATGTGTTCCGTGCAGTCCGCCGTCGCAAAGATGCATTCTGTTACTGATCTGCCGGTCATCCTCAGCGATAAATTCATCTTCCCGACCAATGTATTCGCAATCAATCCGGATATCTTCGAGGAACCGGATTTCGGTACAGGCCATAAGCTCGAAGAGGCCTACGGCGATCAGGTCGAGGTCGTTTTCCAACGGTATTTCTGGTATCAGCCGGAGCCGTGTACGATCCCGCGCAAGCAGCTGATTCCGGAGCTCAATATGATGCTCGCTCGCGAAGAGCCGATTATCGTCTGTGCACTTCACTTTATGGATCTGACGCTCGGCTACTGCGCATTCCAGCCGGATATCACCGTCAATGATTATGAAAAGGTCCATACCTTTATGAATGCGATCAACGCTTCCTTCGGCACATTTCACGGGCAAATGCAAATCCGTGCGGTCAAGCGCAGACTGGAAGCCGTCAATGAAGAGCTGGAAAATCTCTATGTCCATGATTATCTGACCGGGCTGCTGAACCGGCGCGGATTCTTCAAGGAATTCAGCCGGCAGAATACAGCGCTCTCAGGACAGAATCTTTATGCATTCCTGATTTCGGTCGATCTGGACGGGCTCAAGCGCATCAACGATCAGTACGGACATCACGAGGGCGACTGCGCAATCCGAACCGTTGCAAGGGCACTGCAGGAATGCGCCGGGCAGCAGGATATCTGTGCGCGGTTCGGCGGCGATGAATTCGCATTCGGCGGTTTTGTCCCGGCAGCAATCGCAGAGATCCGCGAGGAACAATTCCGGCATCTCTTCCGGGAAAAGCTTGATCAGTTCAACCGGAACGCCGGGAAGCCCTATCAGGTGGAAGCGAGCATCGGCTATCACGCTGTCCCCGCCGATCCGCTGCCGGATCTCGATCAGCTGCTCAAAATCGCAGATGACCGGATGTATGCCGAAAAGCAAACACACAATAAACGTGACGAATAAAAAGCTTACATAACAGCAACCATTCAGCCGCTGATCGGATAATTCTTTTTCTTTACAAAATACAAATGCCCCGAAGCGATTCACAGCAATCACTTCGGGGCAATCTTCTTTTCAGTACATCCGCCGGATGAATGAAATTGAATCAGGCAAGAAAAAAACTATGTGACGAAAGCCACATAGCTGCAAGGAGAAGTGAAATCAACAAAACATAGGGGGATTGGGGGATTTGAAACAAGGTTTCGTAAAACCTTGCATTTATTATAAGCGATAAAGTTAAAATAAACCTGAATGCAATGTGAATAAATTGTGAACGCTCCGCAATTTTTTTATGAACGCACGGCAGAATTACCATAAATTTAAAAAAATGTAGAATTGTCTTTTTTTCATGATTTTTTCACGCATCCTTTTCGTTTTTTCTTGACAGTCCGAATTTATTATGCTATGATAGAATTACCGGAGGAATCAGATTTTATAGGTCTCCGGTATGCTTTTTGGATTATGCAAAGGGGGATTCATTCTCATGAAAAGTCAAATCATCCGGAAGCTGACCGCTGCGGTCACTTCCCTTGCAGCTGCTGCTTCCTGTATGGCAGCGCTGCAAACCGGAATGCCGGCTGTTTCGGCCGCCAATTCCTATTGGAAATTCGATTTCGGAAGCGGCGGCGTGGCAAGCGGCTATACCGGAGTCTCTGCCGGCGACGGCTACAATGCAGGCCGCGGCTACGGCTTTTCATCCGGCTCCGATGTCGCAAATGTCGGCGCATCCGGCTCCGGCGCGCTGAGCGATGCGGTGCAGTTCAAGAATTCTTCGCCGACCGGCAAGTATACCTTCTGTGCGGATGTCCCGAACGGCCTCTATCAGGTTTCCGTCTGGCTCGGCAATACGAACCGCACAAGCATCGCAATCGAAAACATGTACCAGATCATCAATATGACCGGAAACGGCGCCTACCATACGCTCCAGGTTCCGATTTCGGACGGCCAGCTGAATATCTGCGCCTGCGCCGGTAAGGACGGCTACCCGTTCTCCATTTCCGCGCTGGAGATCAAGCAGATTTCCACAGAGGCAAAGACCAATCCCACGATCTGGGTCTGCGGCGACTCGACCGTCTGCAATTACTATCCGCTGAACAGCTCCTCACAGGCAGGCTGGGCGCAGATGCTCCCGGATTTCATCGACAAGACCAAATGGCAGGTCATGAATATGGCAGCTTCCGGCCAATGGGCAAGAGGCTTTATGGATTCCGGACAGTTCACCGTCATTGAGAAAAACGGTCAGCCCGGCGATATCTACGTCATCTCGATCGGTATCAATGATACAAACTCCAAGAATAATACCACCGAATCGCAGTATGAGGCAATCATCACCGATATGGCAAAGCGCGCAATGGCAAAGGGTATGCGCGTCATTCTCGTCAAGCAGCAGGGCAGAAACGGTGACTGCCAGCGCAATCCGCTGCTCGAAGGCCGCTGGTACGGCGCTGCACTCGACAGAGTCGGCAAGGCACTCAATATCGAAGTCGTCGATCTCTTCAACCTCTGGCAGAATTATTGCCTGAAAAAGAGCGCTGACGAAGTCTCCGGCATGTATCTCGATGACGGCCTGCACCCGAACCGCAAGGGCGCAACCGTCCTGGCGCAGTTCATGGCGGAAGCGATCAACTCCGGCAGCCAGCAGACGACCAATCCCGATAACCCGGACAATCCGGACACCCCCGACAATCCGCCGACTCCGGTGACTGCCGAGCCGCTGATGCAGGGCGATCTCAATAATGACGGCATCATCAGCGCAGCCGATCTCTCGCTCGCAAAGCAGGTCATCCTGACAAAGGCAACAGCCTACAATCTCAATCAGGCAGCAGATCTCAACGGCGACCTGAAAGCCGATGCGGACGATATCAAGCTGCTGAATGATTACCTGCTCGGCAAGGAAACAGCCTTTGCGGATCCGAAATATGCCGCAACAGAGCAGACCATTACCGAAGGCTTCTCCGAGCAGACTAATGCAGGATACAAGTATAAGGATTATCTCAATCTCGAAAACAACACCCAGTCAGCTGTGACATTCGCCGTCAATGTCGGCGTCAAGGGCAATTACCTCTGCACCTTCAATATTGCAAACGGCTCCGCCAATGACCGCAATATGATGATCTCCGTCAACGGCGGAAAGGATAAATGGCTTCAGAACTTCCTGACGACCGGTGCGTGGACAACCTGGGAAGAGCGCGCAATCGTGCTCCCGCTGGAAGCCGGCGTCAATACGATTACCCTGCAATCGAACACATCCGAAGGCGGCCCGAATTTCGATTATCTCCAGCTGACGCTGACAGATGAGCCGGTCCCGGATACCTATGATCCTTCGCAGACAACCGTAACACAGCCCGTCAGCGATAAGCCGGTCGTCTATGTCGCTGCGGATTCCACCGCACAAAGCTACCGCGAAGACAAGAAGCCGCAGCAGGGCTGGGGCTATTATCTCCAGAATTATTTTGATGACAGCGTTGCCGTACAGAACCACGCGATCGCAGGCAGAAGCTCCAAGAGCTTCTACGATAACGGCAGACTGACCACAATTCTCGATCAGATCAAGCCCGGCGATTACCTGCTGATCGACTTCGGCATCAACGACGGCGACTCGACGAAATCCGAGCGCTATGCGCCGGTCTGCAACAATGTCGATAACCCGACAACCGGTTCCTTTGAGTACTACATGACCTTCTATATCAAGGGCGCGCTGGACAAGGGCGCAACACCGATTCTCATGAGCCCGACGCTCTCGATCCGCAATCAGACACAGCCGTTCAAGGTCGGCTACCGCAATATCGACTCGGCCTGCACCGCGCTCGCAAAGAAATACAATATCCCGTATTTCGATCTCGGCACGGCCATGACAAATGACTTCAACAAGCGCGATTACAACACCGTCAAGGGCTACTACATGGGCGGTGCAGTCGGCGGAACTGACTTCACCCACTTTACTGAAACCGGCGCAAATGTTGTTTCCGGTATCATCTGCAACGGTATCAAGAATCTGAATATTGACCTCTCCAAGCACGTCAAATAAGATTTGAACATCACAAAAGAAAGCCGCGAAATTCAGCGTAACAGCTTGAATTTCGCGGCTATTTCTATGCTTTGAGCAGAATCGGCTGAAGCTGTGTCCCGCGGAGTGCGGCGGCAACTGTCTCCGGCACTCTGGAAAAATCCGCAACCAGCGAGGTCGGCTTTTTGACCGGATCATCCTGCCCGAACGGCACAAAATAATAATGCCGGCGGTTCAGCAAATCTCCGAGATTGCGCGCCGCCGCGGCCAAGCCGTCGTTCGTCGCAATACAGAGAATCACCGGCTTTCCGCCGCGCAAATGCGATTTGACCGCCATTGTGACGGTATTATCCGTAATGCCGGCGGAGAGCTTCGCCAGCAGATTTCCGGTACAAGGGCAGACCAGCAGCGCGTCAGTCAGATTCTTCGGCCCGATCGGCTCCGCATCGCAGATTGACTGCACCAGCCGGCCGTTTCCAAGCGCTGCAAGCGGTTCCAGAAAGGATTCCGGCGCACCGAAGCGCGTTTTGATTCCGGCAAAATGCTCCGAAACAATCGGCAGCAGCTCCGCACCAGCAGCCGCACAGGCCTCAGCAGCACGCAGCGCATTCGCCGCATTGCAGAAAGAGCCGCAAACCGCAAATCCTAAGCGGACTCCGTTCAGATCAGTCATCGGGCGCGCCTCCCTCCTGTTCCAGAATCTCCATGATCGTCTGTGCAACGATTCTACCGGCAGAGACAGGCGCCGTTTTTCCCGGTAATGAGAGCGCCCAGATCACCTGAATACCGAGCGCAGATGCGGCTTCAAAATCAACCCCGGATGACGCCGGAGTCACATCGTTTCCAAAGTTTTGTTCGGCCGGATTTCCCAGCTTCTTCTATGATTCCGAATCGTACAAGCAAATTCAGCAGCATTCGCGTCTGCATGTCCGGCGCATGGATCGCTGCCGAAAGCATCTGCACGGTAAACGGCTCCGTCAGCGATTCCGGCAATAATTCCGCATAATCCGCAGGACCGGATAAGATACGGATTTCCCGCAGCGCATTCGGGACGCGGTCAAGCTTTTGGCGCTTTCGCGGCGCGGTCTGCACAGAGAACTCTGTCAATTCAACCGTACACAACAGAATCCGAAGATTCGGATGCTGCAAATAATCCCGGAGCGTATAGATCTCGCGCATCGCTGTATAGACAGATTCATGCTTCGGCGACTTCCGCCTTGAGAGGATTTCGCCGTATTCGTCAACGCGGCAGACCCATTTCGGATCGGCAACCGGATGCACGATCGTTACGGGGCAGATCGGCAGAAATGCATCCAGTTTCGGCTTCAATCTGCTGAAGCCGCGTGTCTGGATCTCAACGACGCCCTCTTCCGTCACCGCATCCGCAATAAATCCGCCGACCGGCCGCTCATGCGTTTCCGGATCCGGCGCAAAATAATATTTGAGCGCGAGGTGAAGCGTTTTTTCTCCCATTGTCCCGATGCCCTTGCCGCCCATATCCAGCTCCGCGGCCTTCAGCGCCGTGTCAAATTCATTCATACCGACCTCACTATCAGATGTGTCTCCGACGGATTTATAATGGGGGCTCCTCGCCCCCACCCCCCTCGCCAAAGGATACTATCCTTTGGAATCCATTTGGAATATAATTGAAATAACAATACAAGACTTCAAATTCCAGTCAAATGAAAAGCACAGCACCCGAAGGTACTGTGCTTTTTGGTGAATTCAGGTGTAACCGATATTACTCCTTGACACCGCCGGCAGCAACGCCGCCGATGATGAACTTGGACAGGATGACATAGATTACAACGACCGGGATGATCGAAAGGAAGATTGCGGCGTAGTTTGCGCCGTAGTCTGCATTACGGTCAATCGCGATAACCTTCTGAACCATCATCGGCATCGTGAGCTGCTTCGGCTTACCGGAAACAAGCACGATGGACTGGTTGTAGTAATCGTTCCACTTCTGGATGAAAGCGAAGATTGCCTGAACAGCAAAAGCCGGCTTCATCATCGGAATGGAGATTGTCAGGAAGGTACGGAATTCGTTGGAGCCGTCGATACGTGCCGCTTCGATGATATCGAGCGGGAACGAAGACAGCATGTACTGTCGCATGAAGAATACGATAGCCGGTGCAGCGATCGACGGAATGATGAGCGGGATATAGCTGTCGAGCAGTTTCATGGAAACGAGCATTCTCATGAAACCAACAGCAGTAACCTGCGTCGGAACCATCATAACTGCGAGGATGAATACGAAAGCCGGACCCTTGAGCTTGAAATCGTAAACAACCAGACCGTAAGCGGTCATACCGGAGAAGAAGACCGTCAGGGCGCAGCAGCAGCCTGCGACGATCAGAGAGTTCCGCATACCGAGCAGCGGAGAGAAGAACTTGTTATAAAGCGAATTCGTGCGCAGCGTTTTGATATTATCGAAGAGATGCGTGCTCGGGATGAGTGTGACATGACCGATGATATCATTGTGCAGACGTGTCGCGTTGACAACAAGGATCCAGATCGGGATCAGGCACATGAGAGTCAGCAGAATCAGCACGATATAGATCGCGATGGATTTTACCATAACATGAGCCTGATAGCCGCCCTTATCGGACGCATAAGTTACCTTACTCATATGCTGAATCCGCCTCCTTTCTGCTTACGCTTCCATTCCTTGGCAGCCTGCTTCTGCTTCTTTTTCTTCTCAATCGCATCCTTATCACGCTGGACATAGAAGACCAGAGCGCCGAGGATCGACGTAATTACGAACAGAATAACAGATGCCGCACCGGAATAACCGAACGACGGCTTCGCGAAGTTGCCGTGGAACATCTCATAGATGAAGACAGCAACGGTCTTGATGTAGTCGTTGACGACATTACCGGTATGGAGCATATACGGGATATCGAACATCTGGAGACCGCCGATCATGGAAGTCAGCAGCGTATAGACCATAATGGTCTTCAGAAGCGGGAAGGTAATCTTCCAGAAAGTCTGGGTCGAATTTGCACCGTCGATCTCAGCCGCCTCAAAGAGGGACTCGTTAATGCCCTGAATACCGGACATCAGCATGATCATGGTGTTGCCAAACCACATCCAGACCTGAATAAACATAACTAAGATACGGGAAGGCCAGCACGAAGTGATGATCTTCCAGGGTTCCGGTGCCGCGGACAATCCTGCGGCAAGCAGCTGATCTTTTGTCATCGAACAGCCGCGCAGCGTATTGACCACGCTGTAAGCGGAGTCGCCAAACAGAGACAGGAACAGACCTGCAACAGAAGCTGCAGTAATGATGTTCGGCATGTACATGACGACCTTAAAGAAACCCTTACCGGGCATTTTGACACGCAGATCCGTGAACCAGACTGCGAGCAGCAGCGAAAGTGCGATCTGGGGCAGGAAGTTGCCGCACCAGATGATGACAGTATTCTTCATACCATCCCAGAAAGACTTATGGATACCCATTGCCTTGAAGTCATTCGCTGCAGGTTTTGCCAGAATGGTCTTGAAGTTATCAAAACCGATAATTCCAGGCGTTCTGGAACCGTTTTCGCTGAATGCCAGAATAAATGTCTGGATCAGCGGCCAAAAGCTGAAAATGAAATACACGACAAAGAACGGCAGGATGAACATGTAGCCGTACTTCGCGTAGCTGACGGATTTGATCCGTCTTTGTGCAGCTGTAGCCATTCAGCACACCCTTTCAAGAAAAAATTAGTTAAAATTTCAGGTACAGATAAAATATTCGCCTATTGGGCACAGATGGCCCAATAGGCAAATATTCGGTTATGCTATTTTTCAGGCATATTCGAGATTATCTGTTGAAATGTCTGAATGTCCGTTCGGACAATTACTCGACGGTGATACCCTCGATCTTAGCAGCTTCAGTCTTGAACTCGGTGATCATGTCATCGTAAGATGCGATGTCGCCCTTAGCATACTTGGTAACTGCGGTGTTGAATGCGTCCTTGATCTGGCTGTCGAATGCAGTGATCTTGCCATCCATGTCGATGGTAGAAGCAGACTCGTACAGAACAGAGAACTGATCCTGGCCGCCGAGGAGATCGTTCTTGTTGGAGCCCTCGTCAACAATAGCCTTCATAGCATCCGGATTGTTAACGAACTCGGACTTGAACAGAGCGTAGTCCTTAGCAGTAGAAGCATCAACGGTGAAGTAGTTGATGAAATCGTGAGCGATCTCACCGTTGTCGCACTTCGGAGACAGAGCCAGCCAAGAGCCGCCCCATGCCCAGCCGGAAGGACCAGCAGTAATGTTGTACTTGCCGTAGGTCTTGCCGCCCTCGCCGCCTTCAGCGTTGGAGAGCATAGAGCCCTTACCGAGGCACCAAGTGCAGAAGAAGTAACCCATGGTGGAATCATCCTGGCCGATTGCGTACCAACCGTCAGACCACTGGTCTTCCTTGGTAACATAGCCGTTGGTGTAGTACTCCTTAGCGAGATCTGCGTAGGTCTTGCAGTAATCGTCAACGATCAGCTTGTTGTCTGCATCAAGCCATGCGTTGGAGCGGTTGTACTGCCATACCTGCCACATACCGCCGAGCGTATCAGCCATAGCGATCTTGTGACCGTCATCCTGCAGCTTCTTAGCAGTTGCAGTGAAGGTATCCCAGTCCTTAACGAACTCCTGCATTTCATCCGGAGTCTTTGCACCGAGGTACTCCTCAGCGAGGTCAGTTCTGTAAACATAGCCGCCCGGAGTGGACTGCCAGGAAGCAGCCTTCAGAACGCCGTTGTTATCAGTACCGATCGAAACGGTGTAATCATAGCAGCCATCGAAATCAGACTCGGAGAAGCCGAGGTTGGAAAGCGGAGCGGTGTAGTCATCGTTGTTGATGTAGTCCAGGATCCAGTCAGCCTCGAGAACGAAGAGGTCAACATCCTCGTCACCTGCGAAGTAGTTTGCATACTGCTCACGAGCTTCGCCGCCGGAAGAACCAACGTTGACATACTCAACCTGGTCTGCGGTGTAATCGGTGTTATCGGTGAAGTTCTCGATCATCTTCTCGACGTCGTCGCCGGTCCAGCAGAGAATGGAGAGCTTGTCGCCGGTCTCCGGAACGGTGTTCTCGCCGGAAGCAGCGGACTCCTCAGTAGACTCTTCAGTAGACTCCTCAGTGGACTCCTCAGTAGACTCCTCAGTGGACTCCTCAACGGACTCCTCGGTCTTGGACTCTTCAGCAGTAGAACCTGCCGGATCAGTCGTATCACCGCATGCATAGAAAGCGGTGGAAGCGATTGCCAGAGTAGCAATCAGAGCAAGGGACTTCTTAAGCTTGTTCATTGTAAGTTTCCTCCTTCATTTTGCTGCGAAAATTTGCTGCGTTCGCAGCGCTTGAAAATGTTGCCCGTTTCTGACGGGTGTGGCTTTCCGCTGCGTTTTGCGCAGCCCGGAAGCACGGCTCATATGAGTTAGCTTCCTACCAAACAAGGTAACAGGTTCCGATTTCTTCTGGTGTCAGGCTTCCGTCGGAGACCCTCGCCCGTGCCTCGTTTTCATACTTGTAATATACACGAAAACGCCCGAAAAGTCAATGCTAATCTCCAATTCGTCACCTTATTTGTTCGGAATGCGCATTTTATACAACCGAATGCATTCTGTTTTGTACAGCTTTTTATTTTTGCAACCGATTTTTCACGGTTTTTTTCGAGTTTGTTACATTTCGGTTACAAATCCAGGCCTTTTTCTTACAAAATGGCGTTTCAATTTCTCTGCTCCCAGGCCATTTTTTGCATTTTGGCCGTTCCATTTTGATTTTTTTCGCTGGAATCGGTAAAGTTTCACCGTTTTATCACATTCCGGCTTGCATTTTCGACTGTTTTCCTGTATGATATATGATATACAATACCCGATTGGAGGAACTTACATGGCACATTTTCCGTTCAGCGAACGTCCCGATCTGCTGGTCCTGACCTGCACGCATGTTCTGGAGGGCGGCGATGTCACGCTCGTCTGTCATCATTTCAATGACAATACCTGGGAATTCAGCTGCGGCGATTCGCATACAGAAGAGGAAGCAATCGTTCTGAGCGTCGGTGAGCTCTGCGATATGGATCCCTCTCTGCATCTGGTCTGTGATCTGCCGGTCGGCGGTGCAGCGACCCGCCAGACCAAAGCGCACGCCTGGCAGTTCGGCCGCATTGAGGGCGAGGATTTTTATCCGGCCGCCGATTCCCGCATGAATTGAACCGCAAACGAAATAAAACCGCTGAAACGAAGTTGTCCGTTTCAGCGGCTTTTCTTTTGTTAATTTTCAGGGAGCTCCTGTTCTGCCGGATGCGAATTCGGATCGCCCTCGACATATAGACAGCGGCTCAGTACCTTTTCAAAGTATTCTCCGGAGATTCCGTCCGCGAGTGTGAGCTCATAGACGCTGTAATAGCCTTTGAGTTCGCCGCGCATCGCAAGAATCGCATCTGCCTTTGATTCCGTCATTTCCGGAATCGTCAGAAGCTGCTCCCGCGTCACAGTATTCAGGTCATATACATTTATATAGTATGAATCTTCCGCAGATGATTCCGCTCCGGAATCAAAATTATCCGGCAGCGGTTCCGGCTGATCCGGCTCTGTGATCTCATCCTGAATCTCAAATTCTGTCATGATCCGCTGCATCAGCTTCGTTCCGATGCCGCCGATCTCGCAGAGCTGCATCCGGGATGTGAATCCGCCGCAGGCTTCTCTTGCCGAGAGGATTGCCGCGGCAAGTGCATCGCCGATGCCTTCCACGCGTTTGAGATCCTCTGCCGTCGCAAGATTGAGATCATGCTCCTGTACAGGTTTTGCAGGCGGTTCTGTTCCCGCAGAAGCCGCCGCGGTTTGTTTTATATGTGTTGTATCCGTTGTATGCACACCGGTTGTTGTCGTATTCGCTGTTGTGACAGCCGGGTTCTCAACCGTTACGGCTGCGAAGCTGCTCTCTTTCTGCACGGTGATTTCCAGCTTTGTATGCGGACGATCCAGATACAGTCCGGCCGCGCCGATGCAAAGCAGCGCAGCGATTCCCGTTCCCCAGCAGATCCGCCACTTGTCCTTCATCCGGTCACCGCCTCTCACTTTCGCAGACGTCCCACAGCCATAAGCGATCTGTCTCCGGCATCATCCCCGCCCGGCTTTGAAGCCAGATCCAGAATCAGCGCTTTCTCCGAAACCATCCGCAGTCTGCGTTCATCCAGCAGCATGGCCGGAACCGTATTGATGATCAGCGGAAATGCTCCAAGCACCTCATCAAGCGCCTTCATCGGAACCGTGCGGCAGCCTTCGCCTTCGCTCCGCCGAATGCGCTGAGCGGAAACCGCTTTTCAGTCGCGCCAGCGGCGGCGGAATGCAAGACATGTCACATTTTCCGCCTTCTTGAATTGCTTTGAGAAGTAGCTCTGGTCATTGAATCCGCAGAGCACGGAGATTTCCTCGACGGACTTGTCCGTAAAGCGGAGCAGGCGCTTTGCATAATTGATGCGCAGCCCGATGATATGCTGGAAGATCGTCTCGCCGTATGCCCGCTTGAATTCGCGCGTCAGATAATACTTGCTGATATCAAAGCGCTGTGCGAGATCGTCCAGACGGATATCCGTCGTAAAGTTCGCGTCGATATGTGCGAGTACGGTCTTGAGCTTGACCTGCAATGCCGTATCGCTCTCCTCAGAGATGCTGTTGACGGTCAGAAGCATGGTCAGCAGATTGACCAGAAGCCCCGAGGTCAGCGCCTCGGTATCGGCATAGGTTTCTGCATTCAGACGCATCAGCTCCTGCAGCAATGAAATGAATTTCATCGCGGAAACCGGGTGGAATACGACCTGCTGCTGCGTCAGAAACAGCTTATAGTATTCCTCACTTGTACATCCGTTGAAATGCACCCAGAGCAGCTCCCAGGGATCCTTCGGGTCACACTGATAGGAATGTGCGGCGCGGCAGTCGATGAAGAAGCAGTCGCCGCCCTCCAGCTGATAACGCTGTCCCTCATAATTGAGGCTTCCCTTGCCGTCCAGCACGACGGCAAACAAAAATGACTGCAAATTCTGTCTCGCGGTATGATGACTGTCACCGGCCTTCAGATGGCCGCATTCCTGCAAATAGAAAAAGGTACGCCGCGCAACGGCACTCGGCGTTTTCATGATACGCGTATCCAGCGGATTCGGCACATGGTCGTTGAAATTCTGCGGCATAATATCCTCCTTTCGGGCCCCTTAGCCTAAGCGGCTTTTCTCTCTATTTCCCTGCTTTCATTATACCGGATTCTGCATCAACTTTCAAGATGTTTTTTAGAAGAATCTTGCCTTTCATTTTTGTGCAACTTGCAACAAATTCCCCATTATATCAAGGATTCTGCAAAAGGCCTGCTTCGTTTTATCCAGATTTTATGCATATCATCCACCTTTTCGGCTTGCAGAATCAGAAAGCGGCCGGACATCCCCTGCTGCCCGGCCGCTGATATTTTCTGCTTATGATTTCCATTGGATATTCCGCAGCATGACGGTATGCGCCGCAGCGGATGCCCCGTCGAGATTGCCGAGCTGGAATTTGATATCCGCCTGCATATCCGCAGGGATCGTCAGCTCCAGATCATAATGCGTCTGCTCCGGCGTCAGCGTGATCGTCTTCTCCAGATATCGCTGATATGTTGCGTCCTCAACGGTCACGAGCATCTCCCGCGAAACCGTTGCCGATGCATCAAAGGACAGCCGGTACGTCTTTTCCGCCTTCACGGATACGCCGCGGATCAGCCCCATTACACCGTAAGGAAGCGTTCCCGGACTGCGCACCGTGATCTCTGTTTCACCGTCGCGGTTTTGCAGCGTTGCATCCGCACCCTCGGTATAGAGTTCCAGCGGCAGCGAAGTCACAAGCGAAGGCACCATTTCCTTGCCGGCCATGTCATAAACGCGCACATAGTCAATATCGAAATGCCGTTCGCCGTCCGCAAAGGTATTCGGGTCACCGTAGATGCCGTCCACGCCGTCAAAATGGCCGCCGACCGCCAGATTCAGGATGAGATAAAACGGCTGATCGAACGGCGCCGGGTAAGCATGTCCGGCCGATGACCACTCGCGCTGTGTACTGTACAGCACATCGTCCACATACCAGCGGATCTCACCGGATTCCCATTCGATCGCATAGACATGCCAGTTCTCCGCGGAATCCCCCGCCGGAAATTCATAATTGTTCGTCAGATAGGTATTATTCGGCCAGACATCGCCGAAATGAATCGTGCCGCAGATTTTCTCCGGCGTACTCCCCCAGCCTTCCATGATGTCGATCTCGCCGGAAGCCGCCCAGCCGCCGTATATGCTGTCTTCGGGCAGCATCCAGATCGCAGGCCAGAGCGATTTTCCGGCATCGCAGCGTGCGCGCACCTCGATCCTGCCGCCGCAGGCCGCAAATTTATGCTGGGTACTCAGGCGCGCCGAGGTATATTCATAGCTGCCCTGCACCGGATCGGTATAGTTCTCATGCCGCGCTGCAATCGTCAGAATGCCGTCATGTACTGTCGCATTCTGATCGGTATAAAACTGCTGCTCATTGTTTCCCCAGCCGCCCGTGATATAATTGCCGCTCGCATCAAGCTTCCAGTTTCCGAGTTCATAGGACCAGGAAGACATGCGCAATACCGGCTCATCAAATTCATCAGACCAGAGCAGCTGCAACTTTTGATCCGGCTGCTGCGGCTTCAGCAGAAGCTGTTTGAGTTTTGAGAGATCAGCAGCATTCAGGATCCCGTCGCCCGTGAGATCGGCCTTTGCTGCGGCATCCGCCGGGAGCGTCCCGTTCGTCAGCAGATGCTTTTGCAGGAGCAGAACATCCTGTTTATCCGCAGCGCCGTCCGCATTGAGATCGCCGTTCGCCGCAACATCCGCCGCACAGACCGGCAGCACAGTCGCCGCCGCAAGCAGCATCGCCGCAAATATGCAAAGATTTCTGATTTTCATGCGATTCACCCCTTTGTCCGCAGGCATATGCGGCCTGATTTATGTTTCATTTCCGCCGAACGGCTTTCCCTCACGCAGCAGCGCAGAGAGCAGATCATCCGGCACACCCCGCGGCCCGCGGACAGAAGTGACGCCGTAATCGCGCAGCCGTTCCAGCGGGAACTGTGTCTGCGGATAGCCGGCAAGCAGCTTTAAGCGAATGACCTTTTCCATATGCAGCCCGCCCTGATCATAATGATACGGGATATCGGTTTCCGTCACTTCGCAGGCATAGGTCACAGCGCCGATCGGCTTGCCCTCATAGATATAGACCGTATCCCCGACGATGAATTTTCCGCTCTGCTTCCAGAGGCTCTCTCCCGTCACGGCGAGCGTCTGCGAAAGATTTTCATACTTCGGATTCGCCGGAACAAGCCATGCTTTCGGCTGTGTCCGCGGATGCTTCCCGCTGCCGGTGCCGGAGACCAGCGCATAGCTCATTTGAAGCGCAGAAATCACCCGTTCCAACGGGACCGAACCGTCCAGCAGAATCGTGATCCAGCTGTTTTTATTCATATGGTATGCCGGGAAGAATCCCTTTTGCAGCAGCACAGAGCCCAGCATCATCGGGTCGCATTTGACATTCAGCATATCACAGGCGGTATCATCCGGCAGGCCGAGCCGGTCTTTCGGAACAGACATGATCAGCCCGTACCATTTGCCGTTCGGATGCCGCAGCACCGCTGCATCCGGCAAGCGCTGCCAGGGATATTCCGGCTTTGTCTGATAGGTTTTTGCAGCAAAATCCAGGATGCTTTCCCGGTCAGCATATTGTTTTTTCATATGGCAGCCCCCTTTT
>CAMNFV010000017.1 GCA_946537515.1 uncultured Ruminococcus sp.
AATCGTGGATACCATCCGGACAGAAGCCAATATGCGAAAGGCTGCCGGAGAGCAAATACTCATTTTGACGGTCGGCAATTACAGCGAACATTTTGTATCGCTTCAGCTTCCTGATCTCTCTGCACGATGTGTCATGTGCAGCAATTTTATCGGTGAAGCCGTTGATATCGGAATTGCGCTCGGATTCCGGCGTATTCTCCTGATCGGTCATATCGGAAAACTGGTCAAGCTCGGTTCCGGCATCATGAATACACACTCATCATATGCAGACGGCCGAATGGAAACGCTCATTGCCTGCGCAGCACTGGCAGGTGCTCCGCTTGAAGTATTGCAGCAGATCAATTCATGTGTCACGACGGATGCTGCATTGGAAGTATTGTCCGGCTGTCCTACTGCGGATAAGACACTTTCTGTCTTAACAGAACGAATTACGCATTACCTGAATCTGCGCACAAAAGGCGAAGCTGAAATCGGGGCGGTCATTTTCTCCGATCAGCACAATCTCATTCTCAAAACGACAAATGCAGATTCAATTTTGCGATCTGTAACGGAGGCATGATATGGTATATTTTGTCGGTGCCGGATGCGGTGCGCCCGATCTGATTACAGTCCGGGGCCAATCTCTTCTCAACAGGGCGGATGTCATCATCTATGCCGGTTCTCTGGTCAATCCTGCATTGCTGGAGTCAGCAAGACCAGAATGCCGTATCTATAACAGCGCCGAGATGACTTTGGATGAAGTCATTGCTGTGATGCAGCAGGCAGAGGATGCAGACCTGATGACGGTTCGGCTCCATACCGGTGATCCTTGTCTATACGGCGCGATCCGCGAACAAATGGATGCACTCACAAAGCGCGGCATTTCTTATGAAATATGTCCCGGTGTCAGTTCCTTCTGCGGCGCCGCTGCAGCACTCAAAACCGAATATACCCTGCCGGATGTTTCACAAACCGTGATTCTGACGCGCATGGCCGGACGGACACCGGTTCCCGAACGCGAACAGATCCGGCTGCTCGCATCACATCAGACTACTATGGTGATTTTTTTAAGTACCGGGATGCTTCCCGCACTTTCAGCAGAGCTGATTGCAGGCGGATATCCCGATTCCACACCGGCTGCAATCGTTTACAAAGCTTCATGGCCTGACGAAAAAATCTGCCGCTGCACAGTCGGAACCCTCGCAGAAACCGCCGAATCCAAGCAGATCCGAAAAACAGCATTGATCGTTGTCGGGAATTGTCTCGGAGACGATTATGCATTATCAAAACTATACGATCCTGCGTTTGAAACGGAATTCCGAAAGGCACAATCATGAAAACAATCGCAATCATCAGCCTGACATCGCAGGGAATGCAGCTTTCCCGTGCCCTCTTGCAAAAACTTCCCGATTTTTCGGTGAAACGATTTTGCTTTTATAAATATGCCGATTCAGATTCTATTGAGTTCCATGATCTGTCTGCGCTGACTGCTTCCGCGTTCAGACAATTTGATGCGCTCATCTTTCTGTCGGCTTGCGGCATAGCGGTTCGCATGATCGCGCCGCACATTCGCTCAAAGCAATCTGATCCGGCCGTTCTCGTGATTGATCATACGGGGAAATTCGTCATTCCGATACTCTCCGGCCATCTCGGCGGCGCAAATGTCCTCGCGGGAAAAATCGCCGCACAGATCGGCGCAATTCCGGTCATCACAACTGCAACAGACATCGGCGGAAAATTCTCGCCGGATAGCTTTGCAGCAGCCAATCAATTACGCTGTATCGAACCGGATGCTGCAAAGGAAATCGCTGCTGCGGTGCTGCGGGGCGAGAAAATCGGATTTCGCAGTATAATCCCCTATTCTTCACTTCCTGAACCGCTGACAGATCAATCTACGCCCCGATGCGGCATTGTGGTCGGGCATGATCTGCAAATACAGCCATTTTCGGTTACGCTGCATCTTGTACCGAAAAATCTCGTCCTCGGAATCGGCTGCAAGAAAGGCACGCCGTCTGAAGCGATCGAACATGCTGTATATGCAGCCGCGGATGCGGCCAAAATCGACATACAAAGCATCTGCGCTGCTGCGAGTATCGACCTGAAAGCAAATGAGCCCGGTATACTGCAATTTTGCAATTCGCATTACATTCCGTTTTATACGTATCCTGCGTCAGAGCTCATGCAAGTCTGCGGCGATTTTTCGGCATCCGATTTTGTCCGGAATGTCACAGGCGCAGATAATATCTGTGAACGAAGCGCCGTTCTTTGCAGCGGCGGGCATCTGATCCTGAAAAAAACGGCTTTGCACGGTGTCACGGCCGCAATCGCGGAAATGCCGCTGATGCTTGATTTTGAAAGGAATTTGATATGATTCTATATGTTGTTGGATTCGGAAACGGCAGCCCCGGATGCATGACCGCAGACGCAGATTCTGCGATCAAAGACAGCAGCTTAATCATTGGATATCAGACCTATGTCGAATTGCTGCGCCCGTATTATCCGGAAAAGGAATTCCGTATGAACGGAATGCGGCAGGAGGTCGAACGCGTTCATGCAGCGCTGACCGAGGCTCAATTTCAAAATACTGCCCTGATTTGCAGCGGCGATCCGGAACTATACGGCATGGCAGGGCTTGCCTATCAGCTGCATTCCGGTTATCCGGATGTCTCGATCCATGTGATACCCGGTGTATCCGCCGCATTCAGCTGCGGAGCGCTCCTCGGTGCGCCGCTGACACATGACTTTGCTGTCATCAGTCTTTCGGATTTGCTGACTGCTCCGGAAACAATCCGAAAACGATTGTGTGCAGCAGCGGAAGCTGATTTTGTAATCGTACTTTATAATCCCGCATCACGGAATCGTCCGGATTATCTGCAAAAAGCATGTGATCTGATCCTTGAATATCGTCCGGAGCATACTGTCTGCGGATTCGTGCGGAATGCCGGCAGACAGGATCAGTCCAGCAGAGTGCTGTCACTCGGCGAACTTCGCGAGACACAGGTTGACATGTTTACAACAGTCTTTATCGGCAATTCACAAACGATTCTGATCGACGGAAAAATGATTACGCCGCGGGGATACCGCGATGTCTGATCTGCTAATCTTCGGCGGCACAACGGAAGGACGGCTGCTCGCTGAATTCTGTGCTGCCAATCAAATCAAAGCGGATGTCTCCGCTGCTACGGAATACGGTGCAGGGCTTCTGCCAGAATCCGTTTCCGCAATTACCGGAAAAAAGAATGCAGATGAAATCTTTTCGCTGCTTACTTCACATCCCTATAAACTGGTCATTGACGCGACACATCCCTTTGCAGAAGAAGCGACACATAATATCCGGATTGCTTCTCAAAAAGCCGGAATCCCGTATCTGCGCCTGCTCCGGCAGCAAAATGCTGTCTGCGGAGAAGTTATTCCGCATCTGTCAGAAATGGTCGCGCTGCTGAATCAAACGGATGCGACGATTCTCAGTACACTCGGGAGTAAATCGCTTCCGGCGCTGACGGAAATCAACAATTATCCGGAAAGGCTTTGGCTGCGGTTGCTCCCCTCTGATACGATCAGAGAAACCTGCATTGCACTCGGATTTCAGCCGGATCATCTGATCCTGGAAAAAGGACCGTTCAATGTTGAACAGAATATCACACACATCATGCAGAGCAAAGCACAAATTCTCATTACAAAAGACAGCGGCGCAATCGGCGGGTATCCCGAAAAAGCGGAAGCAGCAAGGCAATGCGGAATCCGTATGATCACGCTGCAAAGGCCGCAGGAATCCGGATTTACACTTGAACAAATCTCAGCACAACTGTTACAGCACAAGGAGGAAGGACTGCTATGAAAATTTATTTAATCGGAACAGGAACAGAAGGACACCATACATTAACACTCGAAGCAGCGGAAGCCATCGCCAGATCCGAGCTTCTGATCGGTGCAAAACGGATGCTGGAACCATATCAGACATCCGGCAAAGTCTGCGTCCGGGCTTATCAGTCAGCCGAAATCATCGCAGCATTACTTGATAATAAATTTGAGATTGCAGCGGTACTGTTTTCCGGAGACTGCGGATTTTTCAGCGGAGCATCCGTGCTGAAGGAGCAACTGCCGGAAGCAGAAATCATTTTCATTCCCGGTATTTCCTCTTTGGCCGCATTCTGTGCAAAAATCGGAAAATCGTATGAAAATATGAAGTTTGTCTCTCTGCACGGCAGAGATGCACATATTGCCATTCATGCGGCTGCAAATCCGCTCTGTTTCTTTTTGCTCGGCGGAAATGTCCGTGCAGCGGATCTCTGCAAGCAGCTCTGCGCGTATCATCTTGGTGCACTCTCGGTTTATATCGGTGAAAACCTCGGCTATCCGGATGAGAGAATTTCAATCGGAAAAGCTGTTGAATTTACCGATTACTGCGACGATACCCTGACTGTTCTGGTAACAGAAAACCCGACTCCGATTCAGTTTATTCCCTCTGCATTGCCGGACCGATGTTTTGAACGATCGAAAATTCCAATGACAAAGGCACATGTCCGATGCAGCGCTGTCGCCGCTCTGAATATCAAAAAGGACGGCATTTGCTGGGATATTGGCTGCGGATCAGGCTCTGTATCGGTCGAAATGGCCTATCGCTGTCAGGACGGTGCAGTCTATGCATTCGATAAAAATCCGGAGGCAATTCCGCTGACAGAAAAGAATGCTGTACACTTTTTCTGTGACAATATCATTGCAGAAGAAGGAAACTGTCCCGAGATTCTCCTGAATGCACCTGTTCCCGATCATGTATTCATCGGCGGGAGCTCCGGCAATCTGCGCGGAATATTTGAAATCATTGCCATGAAGAATCACGAGGCTGATATTGTCATCACTGCTGTCTCTCTGGAAACGCTTTTGCTCGCAGCAAAATGCTTTGATGAGTTTCAGGGGACATTTGAAGTCGTTCAGATCGCTGTCACCGAAACGAAAAAAGTCGGTTCACACACAATGCTGGAAGCACAGAATCCGGTATTTGTCATCTCAGGGCATCTCGGATGAGGCGCGTTCTGATCGCAGGAACCGGCAGCGGATGCGGCAAAACGACTGTCACCTGCGCACTCTTATCCGCATTGATTCAAAAATATAAGAAAGTCGCTGCATTCAAATGCGGACCGGATTATATTGACCCGATGTTTCACCGCGAAATCATCGGCGCAGCATCCTGCAATCTCGATTCATTTTTCTGCGGCCGGGATACGATCCGTTATCTTCTGGAACGCAACGGAAAGAATGCTGATATTTCAGTAATTGAGGGCGTCATGGGCTTCTATGACGGCGGTGCTGCATCTGCACATGCTGTCTCGCAAATCACTGATACGCCCGTCATTCTGGTTCTCGACTGCAAGGGTATGCAGGATTCTCTCGGCGCTGTCATGCAGGGGTTTCTGCAATACGATATCCCGAATCACATCTCCGGATTTCTGTTCAATCGGCTGCCTGTCCGGCTGATTCCTTTTGCCAAAGAGCTGTGCAGCAAGCTCCATACGGAATATTTCGGCTGTCTGCCTGCGCAGAAATTTTCAATTGAAAGCCGGCATCTCGGGCTTGTAACTGCCGATGAGATTGCGGATCTCAAATTAAAACTCCTGGCGCTCGGTACAGCAGCAGCGGAGTATATTGAACTTGAAAAGATTCTCGCGCTCGAAGATAAGCCGGTTCCCGCATATCATTCCCCGAAAATCCCGCATTTATCATCTTCTCCTGTCATTGCTGTCGCGAAAGACCGCGCATTCTGTTTTCAGTATCCGGAGAATTTGCAGCTGCTGGAAGAAATGGGCTGCATCATAAAGTTTTTTTCTCCAATGCACGATACTGAACCGCCGGATGCCGACGGCCTTATCTTATGCGGCGGTTATCCGGAATTGTATGCTGATTGTCTGTCACAAAACACCTCAATGCTGCGTAGAGTTCGGGAAAAGATTCTCGGCGGAATGCCGGTGATCGCAGAATGCGGCGGATTTATGTATCTGCATTCTTCGCTGCGCACGAAAGACGGCGTCTATTCCATGGCGAATGTGATATCCGGTGAGGCATATCCGACGGACAGGCTGAATCGTTTCGGCTATCTGACAATGACAGCCGTTTCAGACCAGCTGCTCTGTGCTGCCGGAGACACGCTCCGCGCACACGAATACCACTACTGGGACAGCACATCCTGCGGGACCGGCTTTCATGCGGCAAAGCAGGACGGCAGAGCATGGGACTGCGTACACACAAGTAAAACGATGTATGCAGGCTTTCCGCATCTCTATTTTTATTCTGATATTCAGGCTGCATTTCGCTTCGCGCAGGCGGCCGAACAATACGGAGAACAACATGGAACGCATCAATCAGATTCAGCCTGCTGATCAGGAAGCATATGAAGCTGCCGGAGCGGTCTGGAACAGCATTGCAAAGCCGCTTGGCAGCTTTGGAACGCTTGAACAGATGATTCAGAAAATTGCTGCTGTTCAGGGAACGGCGGATATTGACATATCACAGCGTACAGCTGTGATTTTTTGCGGCGATCACGGAATCACCGAAGAGGGCGTTACGCAATGCGGCTGTGATGTCACGGCAATCTGTGCGAAGGAAATTGCCGAAGGCCGCTCCAATATCAATGCGATCGCTGCATTATATCAGACGGATGTATTCGCTGTCGATGTCGGCATCAGGGATGATGTCAGCAGCCCGCGGCTGATTCAGAGAAAAATCGCCCGAGGGACTGCAAATTTTACAAAGTCCCCTGCTATGACCGATTCGCAGACTGAATCAGCAATTCTGATCGGAATGGATGCCGCAGCCGAATGCCGGAAAACCGGAACAAAAATTCTGATTTCCGGTGAAATGGGGATCGGAAATACAACTTCAGCTGCTGCGCTTGCATCAGTCCTACTTGATCTTCCGCCGGAAATTGTCACAGGACGCGGTTCCGGACTGAGCACAGAAGGATTGCTGCGCAAAATCCAGACTGTCAGTCGCGGAATTGAAATGCATAAGCCTGTAAAAACACAGCCGATGCATCTGCTGAAATCGCTCGGCGGATTTGAAATAGCCGCAATGACAGGCCTGTTTCTCGGCGGCGCATATGAGCGGATTCCTGTCATAATTGACGGAGTGATCTCCGCAGCAGCAGCCGCAATCGCATATCATCTGAATCCGATCTGTGCTGACTACATGCTGGCGAGTCATTGCTCGGAAGAACCGGCAGCAAAAGGGCTGCTGGAATTCATGCATCTGAAACCGGTGATCCATGCGGGACTGCGTCTCGGCGAAGGAACCGGAGCAATTCTGCTTCTGCCGCTGCTGGATGCTGCGCTCGCGCTCTACCGGAATTCTCATCGCTTTGATGAAGCCAATATTGAAAGGTATACCGAACAAATATGATGATTTTGATAACCGGCGGATCAAAATGCGGGAAATCCGGATTCGCCGAATCTCTGCTGCAAGCACATACCGGCCCGAAAATCTACCTCGCAACAATGCAGCCATACGGCGCAGAAGCTGATATCGCGATCAGCAGACACCGCAAACAACGTGAAGGAAAAGGCTTCCAGACGCTTGAGCAATATACAGATCTTCACACGATCGAACTGCCTGCACATTCTGCCGTTTTGCTTGAATGCATCGGAAATCTGACCGCCAATGAATTATTCCGTGAAAAGCCCGCAGACGACTGTGTTTCTCACATCATCCGCGGTTTGCGGCATTTGCATGATACCAGCGATCTGTTTGTCGCTGTGACCAATCAGGTCGGCAGCGACGGAATCGCCTATGCAACAGGCACTGCATTGTATATCGCCGCGATCGGCGCCGTTAATCAGTCTGCTGCCCGGCTTGCAGATCAGGTATACGAATGCGTTTACGGGATTCCTGTTCTGTGCAAAGGAGGAAAACCATGCTGAAATCCTTGATTTCTGCGTTTTTGATGTATTCAAGGCTTCCGATGCCGAAAATTGAATGGAAGCCGGAAAACCGTCGCTATGCACTTGGATTTTTCCCGCTTGTCGGCGCTGCCATCGGCTTTTTATTCCTCGTTTGGTATCAGCTTTGCACCAGATTGGCCATTCAGCCGCTCCTGTTTGCAGCAGGTGCTGTTTTGCTCCCTGTTCTGATAACAGGCGGCATTCATCTTGACGGCTTCTGTGACGTGACAGATGCGCGGGCATCCTATGCGGAGAAAGAGAAGCGGCTTGCAATCATGTCTGATCCCCATATCGGTTCATTTGCAGTCATCCGCATCTGTCTGTATCTCATTCTGCAAACGGCACTCTTCACGCAAATCAACACATTTCTCCAAGCCATCATTATTGCATCCGGTTATGTGCTGTCCCGGTCATTCAGCGCATTATCGGCTGTACTGTTCCGCGGAGCCAAAAAGGACGGCAGCCTGCAAAGCTTTGTCAAGCCCTCGCACCGCAGCATCACAATCTGCATGACAGTTCTGTTTGCTGTTATTTCCTATATCTGCATGATCTGCGCAGATTATACAGCAGGCATCTGCGCTGCTGCAAGCTCTGTATTTGTCTTTCTCTATTACAGAATGATTTCTTACCGCGATTTCGGCGGGATCACCGGTGATCTCTGCGGCTGGTTTTTGCAGCTTTGCGAAATCTGGATTCTGGCAGCTGTTGTTATCACAGGAATTATTACGGAGGCATTGCCATGATTCTGATTACCGGCGGCGCCTATCAGGGCAAAACAGAATATGTACGCCGTCAATTCCCGGATATTCCGATCACAGACGGTGCAGCATGTTTATTCGATGAAGCAGCAACGGCAAAATGCATCAACCAATACCATGTCCTCATACAACGTCTTCATGCTGCCGGCAGCGATCCGGTCGCATGGACAGAGCAGCTTTGCGCCGAGAATCCAGAATGTATCATTCTTCTGGATGAAATCGGATGCGGTATCATTCCGCTGGAACGCGATGAGCGGATCCGGAGAGAACTCACGGGCATCTGCGGATGCATCATTGCAAAGCACTCTGATGCTGTCATTCGTTTGGTTTGCGGTGTGCCGAATGCGATCAAGGGGGATTTGCTGTGAAACTCCTGTTTATCCGACATGGCTGTACGGCCGGGAATCTGGAAAAACGCTATATCGGCAGAACGGATGAACCGCTTTGTCAGGAGGGAATCCGGCGTTTGCATGAGATACAATATCCGCGGTGTGAAGTGCTGATTTCGAGCCCGATGCAGCGCTGCATTGAAACTGCAAAACTGATTTACCCCGGGCAAAGCGCCATTGTCTGCAATGATTTTCGTGAGTGTGATTTCGGAGATTTTGAAGGCAGAAACTATCTGGAATTAAGCGGTGATGCAGCTTATCAGGCCTGGATTGACAGCGGCGGGAACATGCCGTTTCCGAACGGCGAATCCCCTGCTGCATTCAGGAAACGTTCCTGTACTGCATTTCTCGGTATGATCGCAGCATACGGCCAGGCCGAGAGTATTGCAATGGTTGTACACGGCGGAACAATCATGTCTGTCATGGAACGATTTGCAGAGCCGCCGCAGGATTATTATGCCTGGATGACAGAAAACGGGCATGGATGGTGCGGCACTTATATTCAAAACAAAATTCTGGAACCGGAGCGCATATGAAATACATTTTCCCTGCATTGCCGATGCTGATCGGATTTCTTTTGGATTTCATCATCGGCGATCCCTACTGGATTCCGCATCCGGTTCGCTGGATCGGAACATTGATTTCCGCATTGGAAAAAGCAATCCGCAAACATATAAAAAACCTTCGTACAGGCGGAATCTTGCTGGCACTCATCGTAATAACCGTCTCAACTCTATTGCCGCTGATTCTGATCAGAATTTGCTGCAAGCTGCATCCGGTGTGCGGGCTGATTGCCGAAAGTATTTGCATCTGTTATCTGCTGGCGGCGCGCAGTCTTCGGAATGAAAGCATGAAAGTCTGCAACGCCGCTGAGAAAGGCGATACAGAGGCTTCCCGGAAGGCTGTATCTATGATTGTCGGCCGTGATACTGCATCTCTCGATCAGGCCGGTATCCTGCGTGCAGCGGTTGAAACTGTCGCGGAGAACACGTCTGACGGCGTTACGGCGCCGATCTTTTATATGATGCTCGGCGGCGCACCGCTCGGATTTTTCTATAAGGCGGTCAATACTATGGATTCCATGATCGGTTACCGCAATGAAAAATATGCAGACATCGGCCGGTTTGCAGCCAGGCTTGACGATGTTCTGAATTATATCCCGTCAAGACTCTCAGCGCTCCTGATGATTGCTGTCTGCCCGATTTTACGCTTTGATATGAAAAATGCATTCCGAATCTGGAAACGTGACCGCCGCAAACATGCAAGTCCGAATTCCGCGCAGACTGAATCTGCATGTGCCGGTGCGCTGCATCTGCGTCTGGCCGGAGATGCGACATATTTCGGTGAGCTGCATAAAAAGCCATATATCGGAGACAACGACCGCCCGATCGAGCCGGAGGACATTCGCCGCGCCAACCGGCTGATGTACGGGACATCGTTCCTGATGCTGCTGCTTGGCTCAATCCTGCGATGTCTGCTCTGCGGAGGTGTATGGAAATGATACCAGAACACGGCGGAAACCTGCGCGGCCAATCTGATCTGCTCGATTTTTCAGCAAATATCAATCCGCTGGGGCTCCCCCATTCCGTAAAAGAAGCCGTTGCTGCCTCTGTGCAGGAGTGGACGCATTATCCCGATCCGGATTGTACGGCTCTGACAGCTGCGCTTTCTGCAAACACAGGCTTTCCGGCGGAGGAGATTGTCTGCGGGAACGGTGCTGCGGATCTCATATACCGAATCGTTCATGCGCTGCATCCGCGTCATGCGCTGATCTGTGCGCCGACGTTTTCCGAATATGAACATGCACTTCTTGAATCCGGCTGTGAAATTTCTATTTTTAATCTGACAGAACAAAACAGCTTCCGGCTTTCTGACAGAATTCTGAATCAAATCACACCGGATATTGACCTGCTGTTTCTCTGCACGCCAAATAATCCCACCGGCCTGCGAATTGAACAGGAACTCCTCGCAAAAATCGCAATGCATTGTCATAAAAACAATACGGTTTTCGTCTGCGATGAATGCTTCCTGTCATTTTCAGAACAGGCCGCTGCATATTCGCTGAAAAGCAGCATGAATCCTTCATGTATCATATTAAACGCATTTACAAAAATCTATGCGATGCCCGGTATCCGCCTCGGATTTGTCTGCTGCGGGAGCAAAGAACTTGCAGCAAAAATCAGACAATCCGGGCAGTATTGGAGTGTATCAGTCCCCGCGCAGGCCGCCGGAATCGCTGCGCTTCAGGATGCTGAATATTTATCCCGCACCGTCCGGTATGTCGCGGAAGAGCGTGTATTTCTTACAGATTGTCTGCGTAAATGCGGGATTCATGTATACCGTTCCGATGCAAATTTTCTGATGCTCCGGACAAATTCACAATTTGCAGAGTCGATGCTGAAAGCAGGGATTATAATACGGCAATGCGCAAACTTCCGGAATCTGGATGAAAGCTATTTCCGGATCGCAGTCCGGACGCATGAAGAAAACTGTCAGCTGATCCGCGCTGTAAAGGGGGCATTCGGCTTATGAAAGCTATTATGATACAAGGAACAATGTCGAATGTCGGAAAGAGCCTTCTGACCGCTTCGCTATGCCGAATTTTCCGGCAGGACGGTTTCAGCACCGCACCGTTCAAATCGCAGAATATGGCGCTGAATTCCTTCATCACACCGGACGGCAGCGAGATTGGCCGTGCGCAGGCGCTTCAGGCAGAGGCGGCCGGCATTGAACCCTCTGCACTGATGAATCCGATTCTGTTGAAACCGACAACCGATGTTGGTTCTCAAGTAATCGTCAACGGTCAGGTTCGGGCAAATATGCGCGCTGCCGAATACTTCAAATACAAACCACAACTTATTCCGGAGATTCTGTCAGCATTTCATGCGCTGTCAGAGCAATATGATATTGTTGTCATTGAGGGCGCAGGAAGCCCGGTTGAGCTGAATCTGAAAAAAGACGATATTGTCAACATGGGACTCGCGCAGATGCTCAAGGTTCCTGTTCTGCTCGCCGGTGATATTGACTGCGGCGGTATCTTTGCACAGCTGCTCGGCACGCTGGGTCTGCTGGAACCCTCTGAACGGCAGCTGGTTCGCGGTCTGATCGTCAATCAATTCCGCGGCGATGCTGCATTATTCCGTGACGGAATCGACATCTTATCCGAAAAATCCGGTCTTCCGGTACTCGGTGTGATCCCGCATATCAACCATCATCTGGAAGATGAAGACAGCCTCTCACAGAAGCTGAATCAATACCATAAAACCGGTATCATTGATATCGCTGTCATTCATCTGCCGAAGATTTCAAACTTCACCGATTTTGATGTATTTACGCAGTATTCCGGTGTATCTGTCCGGTATGTCAATTCGCCGGAATTGCTTGGCAATCCGGATTTGCTCATCATTCCCGGGAGCAAAAGCACCATAGCCGATATGCGCTGGATGCAGGATTCCGGCATGGCTGATGCAGTTCACGCTTTGGCAGCCCGCGGATTCCCGATCTTCGGTATATGCGGGGGATATCAGATACTCGGGGCAGAAATTGCAGATCCTGAAAATACAGAATGCGGCGGAACGATCGCAGGACTTGGCTTACTCCCCTGCAGAACCTGTTTTTCCAGCCGGAAGTATCAGTCACAGGTCACAGGGAAAATCAGGCAATTATCCGGATTCTTCTCCTGCATTTCCGGTGCAGAATATGAGGGGTATGAAGTGCATATGGGAAATACGGAATCCGATGCGCCCACGCTGACGGAAACCGGCGGCAGTATACTCGGACAGATCGCGGGATGCTATGTACACGGCTTTTTTGACCGTGCAGAAATCTCCGGCGCAGTCGTAAAAGCGCTGTATCAGGCCAAAGGATTACCGGAGCCTTCTTCTGCTGCAGACCGGCAAAAGGCACGGGAAACAGAGCTTGATTTGCTCGCAGATACCGTCCGGGCGCATCTGGACCTATCGAAAATATATCAGATCATGGAGCAAGGCATATGAGCATTGAATTTGTTCTTCCCGGCGATATTGAAAAACGTAGTTTTGAGATTATTGCGAGTGAACTCGGAGATGTGCAGATTCCGGATGATATCCGTCCGGTATTAATGCGCGTGATCCATACCACCGCCGATTTTGATTATCTGGATACACTTTATTTTTCAGAAGGCGTGATCGAAACAGCTATGCGGGCGATCCGGCGGCATTCCGTCATCATAACGGATACCAATATGGCAAAAGCCGGAATCAACAAAGCTGCGCTCGCACGGCACGATTGCAGCTGTGAATGCTTCATGGCGGAACCGGAAATTGCTGAAATCGCACGGCAAACCGGCACAACACGCGCTGCTGCATCTGTCGATCACGCAGCGCTGCTGCATCAGCCCGTCATCTATGCCGTCGGAAATGCACCGACAGCCCTCATTCGCCTGACAGAACATATCCGGCAGGGAACTTTTCGCCCGGAACTGGTAATCGGCGTTCCGGTCGGATTTGTCAATGTCGTGCAGGCAAAAGAAATGCTGATCGAAAGCGGGATCCCATGTATTGCAGCACGCGGAAGAAAAGGCGGCAGCAATGTCGCAGCCGCAATCTGCAATGCGCTGCTCTACATGGCAGACAGCAAAAATTCGCCTCATTGCAGAGAGAAACTGTCAGGAATGTAAAAAACGGGTAAAAAACTTGCTTTTTTGCCAAAACTGTGTTATACTCAATCTGTTCATGAACAATTTCATAATAACATGCGGTGCCTTTGCTTGCAGCTTACTGTGAGGCCAAAGGGTAAAAGGGAAGCAGGTGAAAATCCTGCACGATCTCGTCACTGTGTTTGCGGAGTACTGTACGTGCGCAAGGCAATGCCAAGCGCGGTCACTAAATCTTTGGGAAGGCTTGTACAGTATGGTAATGCATCAGCCAGGAAACCTGCCGAAATGTTGGTACAGAATCGAAAGATTCAGATCACGAGGTATTGATCGTACTGTTCTCAGCGAACCCCTTCCAGAGGGATCCGTCTGTCTGCAATACTCTCTTTCCGCCTCGGAAAGGGAGCTTTTTATTGCCTGCGATTCATACCCCTTTTTGAAAGGAATGTATGAAAATGAAGAAGAATCTTGCATTTGCAATTTGCCTGGCTCTTGCTGCGGCCGGTCTGACCGCATGCGGCGATACCAATACGACTGCTGACAGCAGCGCTGCAGAAAGCTCTGTTGCGGAAACGACCGATGTCAGCGAAGAGACCGCAGAAGAAGAGACCACCACAACAGAGGAATCCTCTGAAGAAGAATCCGAGCCGGAAGAGGAAGCAGAGGAAGACGAGGAAAACTACGATACCGGCGATGCATCGCTCGATAAGGTTCGCAATGAGGATGAAATCGGTGAAAAAGAGCTGCTCGTTCTCAGCTTTGGTACAAGCTATAATGACAGCCGCCGCCTGACGATCGGCGCGATTGAGGACGCACTCGATCAGGCATATCCGGATTATTCCGTCCGCAGAGGTTTTACTGCCAATATTATTATTGACCATGTCAACCGCCGCGACGGCATTCTGATCGACGATGTGGATGCGGCAATGAAGCGTGCTGTTGATAACGGTGTCAAGACACTCGTTGTTCAGCCGACGCACCTGATGCACGGTTTTGAGTATAACGATCTGGTCGAACAGGTCGGCAGCTATGCAGATGCATTTGATCATGTGGCATTCGGTGAGCCGCTGCTGAATTCGGATGATGATTTCAAGCGCGTTGAGGATGCGATCGTCGATTGGACGAAAGAATATGACGACGGCAAAACCGCTATCTGCTTCATGGGTCACGGTACCGAAGCGGATTCCAACGGTGTCTATCAGAAAATGCAGGATCTCCTGACAGCAGACGGCCACACGAATTATTTTGTCGGTACTGTTGAGGCAACACCGTCTGTTGACGATGTTCTCGCTGCTGTACAGAAGGGCGATTATGAGCGCGTTATTCTGGAACCGCTGATGGTTGTCGCAGGCGATCATGCAAATAATGATATGGCCGGTGATGAAGAAGATTCCTGGAAATCTGTCTTTGAGAGTGCCGGTTATGAAGTCGAGTGTCTGCTGCGCGGTCTCGGCGAGAATGAGACAATTCGTCAGATCTACGTTGAGCACGCAAAAGCAGCTATGGATTCTATTCAGTAATAAAAAATACGGGCAGTTTCGGCTGCCCGGTTTTTACATAAAGAGGTATATATGAAACGGATTATTACTATTTCCCTGCTGGCATCGCTGATGCTTTGTTCCTGCGGAACAGCCGCTGAATCTTCTATGCAGTCATCTGAAACGGAATCTGCTCCGGAATCCACAACCGAAATCACAACAGAAATAAAAGAAGGATCTTCCGAAGATGCATCATCGCTTGCCGTTGCATCCGGTGACGATGTCATAGCGGCAGACGCGGTCGGATATGAGGGAATGCATGCAGTCTATGTGGATGCACTCAAAGACGGAGAATACCCGATCAATGTTGATTCGAGTTCTTCTATGTTCAAAATCGCAGACTGCAAGCTGATTGTACAGGACGGCAGTCTGACCGCGGAATTGACGATCAACAGCAAGAGCTATGAATATCTCTTTGCCGGTACAGCTGAACAGGCTGCGCAGGCAGATTCTGCATCATTTATTCAACCGGATGAAACGGACAGCGGATGTGTATTTACCTTCCCGGTTGAAGCGCTTGATCAGGAAACCGATTGTGCCGCATTCAGCCGCAAAAAAGAGCTTTGGTATGACCGTAAACTCGTGTTCCGCGCTGATTCACTCCCGGATGATGCATTCGTATCCTTGCAGAAAACGACCGCAGCTTCGCTTGCACTTGCTGACGGTGAATATACTGTGGATGTCACGCTTGCAGGCGGTTCCGGCAAAGCTTCTGTGCAGTCTCCTGCAAAGCTGACTGTCAGCGGCGGCAATGCAACAGCCGAAATCATCTGGAGCAGCAACAAATACGATTACATGCTGGTTGATTCGGAAAAATACCTTCCGACATCAACCGAAGAATACTCCGTTTTTGAGATTCCGGTCGCCTGCTTTGACGCTCCGATTCAGGTTGCTGCCGATACAACTGCAATGAGCACCCCGCATGAAATCGAATATACATTGACATTTGATTCCGGTTCGATCCAATGAAACGCTTTTTATTTTTATTCGTGTGTCTCCCGATTCTGCTGATTCTGAACGGATGCCATGCATCTGAACGGTCGGCTATGATAAACGGTCTGCATGTCACCGGGCAGATGCAGCTTGATTACGCTGCTGAATTTTCCGTTGATTACTGCGAGGACGGCTATTGCTGTATCCATATCGGGGAAGATGAGTTTCTGCTGGTACCGGAAGGCAAACCGATCCCGGAAGCGAATCAGATGACTGTGATCCAGCAGCCTGTTTCCCATATCTACGCCGCTTCATCGGCAGTCATGGATCTGTTCGATGCAATCGGCGGACTGGATGCCGTTGAAATGACATCGACCGATTATAACAACTGGTCGCTCCCGCATATTCAGGAAGCCATGCAGAATGAAAAACTCCTGTTTATCGGAAAATACAGCGCGCCGGACTATGAAGCGCTTTTGGAATCCGACTGCGGACTTGCAATCGAAAACACAATGATCTATCATTCCCCCGCTGTCAAGGAACAGATTGAATTCCTCGGCATCCCGGTTCTTGTGGAACGTTCCAGCTACGAATCGCACCCGCTCGGTCGCATGGAATGGCTCAAGCTATACGGTCTGCTGCTCGGAAAAGAGGACACCGCTGCGCAGTATTTTGAAGAACGGACTGCTGATTTCCGTGAAATACTGTCCCAGGATATTCCGGATGCAGAACGCCCCACTGTTGCATTTTTCAGCATCACGGCAAACGGCAGCGTCAATATCCGGAAGCCCGGGGATTACATTTCACAGATGATCCGGATTGCTGGCGGGAACTATATCTTCCGTGCAGAAGATCTGAACATAGATGAGAATGCACTTTCCACAATGAATATTCAAATGGAGACATTCTATCAGACGGCAAAGGATGCAGACATTCTGATCTATAACAGTACAATCGAAGGCGAACTCGCGAAAATTGACGATCTTCTGCAAAAGAACAGTCTCTTTCAGGAATTCCGCGCCGTTCAGAATCACAATGTCTGGTGTACCGGACAGAACTGCTTCCAGCAGACAACCGGCGCTGCGGATATGATCACCGATCTCAACCGCATTTTTACGGGTCAGGCAGCAGATATCAGCCGGCTGACCTATCTGCATCAATTACAATGAACAGAAAGGAGCCGCTATGGAAAAACGGAAATCAGGCCGTATATATATCGGCTTCTTTGTTTTACTCCTATCTGCTGTATTTTTCTTCCTGTTAAGTCTGACAGTCGGAACAAGCCGGATCTCTGTATCTGAAACGGTTCAGATTCTGATCCAGCATCCGGCGGATTCGGCTGCAAGTAAAATCATCTGGGATATCCGGATGCCGCGTGTGCTCTCCGCGATGATTTTAGGCGGAGCGCTCTCTGTGGCCGGATATCTGCTGCAAAGTTTTTTCCGGAATCCGATTGCCGGGCCGTTTGTCCTCGGTATCTCATCCGGCTCAAAGCTTTGTGTCGCGCTCGTGATGATTCTCGCCTTGCAGCACGGGATCATGCTGCATTCCGCGGTCATGATCGCCGCTGCATTTGCCGGTGCGCTGCTCTGTATGCTGACGATCCTGCTCTTTACAGGAAAAGTCCGCCATATGGCACAGCTGATTATCAGCGGTGTCATGATCGGATATATCTGCAATGCCCTGACGGATTTTATCGTTACATTTGCAGATGATGCGAATATTGTCAATCTGCATAACTGGTCACGCGGCAGCTTTTCCGGTGCAAACTGGACGGATGTCCGCGATATGACGATCATCATTATCCCGGCTATGGCTGGCGCATTTCTGCTGTCAAAGCCGATCAGCGCATATCTGCTCGGCGAAGGATATGCACGCAGCATGGGTGTATCTATATTCCGGTTCCGTGTCTTATTGATCGCACTTTCTACGCTGCTTGCTGCATGTGTCACCGCATTTGCCGGACCGGTCTCTTTTGTCGGAATTGCAGTTCCGCATCTGGTCAAAGCGCTGTTCCGGACTGCCAAACCGATCATCATTATCCCGGCTGCGTTTATCGGCGGCAGCGTATTCTGCATGGTATCTGATTTGCTGGCGCGAATGCTGTTTGCACCGCAGGAATTGAGCGTCAGTACCGTTACGGCTGTATTCGGTGCGCCGGTCGTGATTTTTGTGATGCTGCGCAGAAATCAGGAAAGGAGCGCAACATGAGCGGACAAATCATCCTGGAAACCCGAGCGCTCACAGTCGGATATCTGAATAAAGCTGTCGTATCTGATATCTCGTTCCAACTGCATCAGGGTGAAATCCTGACGCTGATCGGCCCCAACGGCGCCGGCAAATCCACCATATTAAAAACAATTACCTCGGAACTCCCCTGTCTTTCCGGAGAGATTTTGCTGCACGGCAAACAGATCCTTTCTCTGACTGCATCCGAAATTGCAAAGCAAATTGCTGTTCTCTTTACGGAACGAATCTCAACAGAGCGCATGACTTGCTTTGACGTAGCAGCTGCCGGACGCTATCCGTATACCGGGTTACTCGGACTGCTTTCGGAAACAGATCGTGCAATCGTTCGCGATGCATTGCAGGCGGTCGGGATGCTGTCGCTTGCAGATCGTGATTTCCGGAAAATCAGCGACGGTCAGCGGCAGAGCATCATGCTCGCAAGAGCCCTTGCACAGCAGCCGGATTTGCTGTTGCTGGATGAGCCGACTTCCTATCTCGATATCGGAAGAAAGCTTGATATCCTGACATTTCTTCGCAGTTACGTGAAAGAGCATCAGATCGCTGTGATCCAATCGCTTCATGAGCTTGACCTTGCGCAGAAGTTTTCCGATCTGATTCTGTGTATCAACGGACATCATACAGTTGAAGCCGGCACACCGGAAGAAATCTTTCAGGGAGACCGCATCTCGGAAATCTTTGCGATACAAAGCGGCTCCTATAATCCGCTCTTCGGTTCCGCGGAACCAATCGCTGTCAGCGGTGAGCCGAAAGTCTTTGTCATCGGCGGCGGCGGAAGCGGCATCCCGCTGTACCGTGCGCTGTATCGTGCCGGGATCCCGTTTGCAGCCGGTGTGATACATGAAAATGACCTGGATTATCCGGTCTGCTCAGCACTTGCGGTAAAAGTCATATCAGAGAAACCATTTGAACCGATCTCTGATGATGCCTGTCAGCAAGCCGTCCGAATGATCAAAACATGTGAAACCGTAATCTGTTCTAACCAGACCTTTGGTCCTATGAATGCAAAAAACAAATACCTTTGCGAGTATGCCGAACAATGCGGCAAGCAAAAATCAACATGGAAATAATAAAAACAGGACACGGAATAATCCATGTCCTGTTTTTCATATTCAGAATGTCGCAAGTTTTGCGATGACTCGCAGAATCATAATCACGTCATCGCCGGTAATACCGGCATTGCCGTCCGTTTCAGCATTTTTCTTGCCGACTTCGGTAACATTCGCTTCGGCATCCTCAGCGACAAACCGTGCAAGAAGAACCGCATCGGAAACATCCACTTTTTCGTCGCAGTTGACATCGCCCTTCATCGTTGCCTTCACGCCGGTCGTCTGTGTCGTCTTCGATTCACTTGTCGTAACTGTTGTCGAAGTGACGGTTGTACTCGATGTCACAGAAGAGGAGGTTGTAAAAGAGGTTGTTGTGGTTTCCGTTGTCGAAGGCGTCGTCTGAACCGATTTGGATGTCAGCTTCACATCATCCAGGAAGAAACTAACCATATCCTTTTTGGTCGGACTTTCCGTATATTCGCTCTGAACATAGAGTGAGATATCGGTTGCGCCTTCCGGTACTTCGATTTTCGCGGCAAGCTCTGACCATTTGCCGTTGCTCACCTCTGTACTTGCAAGGTTGTCATAATTGGTTTTATCATTCAGCTTATACTGAATTCCAAGCTCATATTTCAGAGAAGTGTAATTGTCATTCTGATAGCCGACATAGGAAGAAAAGTCGTATGTCTCGCCTGCTTTCAACTCATCAGATGCAACGCTCACACCCTGCCATGAGTCTTCACGCCCGGTGACATACAGCGATTGCTTTCCGCCGTGGACAAAATCCTTTGTAAAGCCATATTTGACAGGCTCGCCGCGTGATGCCCAAAGCGTGCCGCTGCCTTCAAAATCATCTGTCACAGAAGTACCCTTGCCGGAAGGTGCCGTATATGCTACATCAGGCTCCGGAAGCGTCAGCGGACCGTCCTGCGGTTCTTCAATCACCGTTTCGCCCTTCAGATCCAGATTGTTCTTGGAGATTGTCGCGGTGCCGGAGCTCTGCCAGCCTTCCACGTTGAGCGCAACCTCATAGAGGCCGCCCATCTGCATATTGTATTTATTCTCCCATGCTTCAAAATGCTTTGCAATGTCGATCTGACCTTTATTGCGGAGCTGACCGTCCACGCGAACACTCCAATACTGGTTAAAATGCGTGACACCGGGTTCAATCGACGGGCCGTCATGGGTACCCTTATAGACTTCGTAAGTTCCGCCGTCAACTTCGATCGTACCGACTTTGCTCATTTTGTCACTGGTTCCGGGCGGTCTCCAGCTGCCATAATTTTCGACGATGTAATATTCGACCAGCGGGCTCTTGGTCCAGCCGTAAACACAGAGATAGGAATTACCCTTCGGCTGATAGACGGATGCTTCATAATCGAGTTTAATACTGTCAAGTGTTTTCCATTGCGGATTATTTTCAAATTTCTTTCCGCTTCGGAAAAGGACATTGTGAATGCCGCTCCAGGTACAGGTGTATGTGCCTGCATCACCGACCTGCATCTGCGCACTGCCCTGTCCGTATTGGTTCCAGAGTTCCCAGTTATAGCCGTCTTTGACGTCTCTTAACTGGTAATCTTCTGCGGCACTGACGGGCATCTGCGGCAATGATGAAATTGCCAGAATTGCTGCACTGAATAGTCCGAGTAATTTTGTTGCTTTCATAATGTTACCCTCCTTAGAATGATGATGTTTTTGCAGTTACATCCTTATTTCTTTGCATTCACCAGAGCGGTTATTATTATTATAGCAGAAACGTACAGAAAAGTCAATGAAATTCGACATTTCTTAATATTTTTATGTTTATAGTGACGAAAGATGTACCATTCAGCAAGGTAATCAGACAGTACAAATCATCAAAAATACAGAAACAGCCGGCGGGTCTCAACCACCGGCTGTATTTGCATCAAAGATAGGATTCGATCATCTCGTTCATCTGCTGGTACGAGTGCAGCATTTCGTCCGTGACGGTAATATCCGTGTAATTCCGGATATAATTCAGCAGCATCGTCAGCAGATCTTCCGGACGGCAGGCGCAAACCTTCTCAATATCCTGCGCGGTAACACCTTGCAGATTATAGAATGCAAGCGTCTTGACCCGCTCCTCTTCATTGAGACGCAGCTTGAGCGTATCGAGAATCATCGTCGCATGCTGCCGCTGAACAGAGAGATTCTCCATGAGATTGGAAAGATGTGCCGTTGTGACATAGCCGCCGGCCTTGCAGGGCTTCGGCTTGGTATGATAGGTAAATGTCTCATTGAATTTACCGGTCATCTGCTCCAGGACAAGCTTATTCTCATCCCAGCGGCGCGAACCATAGATCATATAGCGTGTGATATCCATATTGAATTCCTTGCGGATTGCTGCAATCATGATCTCCAGCAGGAACGGTTTGACAGCACGCAGATAGTCCGTATAGCGCTCCTGCTTGATATAAAGTTCAAGCAGCAGATAATATTCAACAATCGACTGCTGTCCGGTCATAATGCCTTCCAGCCCGCAGCGGCGGAACATCTGATTTGCATCGGCAAATCTGCCGTCGGAGCGCATATCGGCTGCTTCCAGCAGGAACGGAACAATCTCCGGAATTGCATCACCGAGCTTTTTGCTGAGCAGCAGCGCACCGTGATAATCATAGGATGCGATCATTTCGGAGAGCATTGCCTTGCCGAATTCAGTGACAGCGTCCTTCTTGATCGCTTCCGGATCCGGCTGTGCAGTCTCCGGTTCAGCGGATTCCGCATCAGAAACCGGTTCTTCCGCAGCTACGGCAGTTGCATCATCCGTCGATTCAATCACAGAATCCTCAGATACGGATGCCTCCGTCTCAGAAATTGCAGCACCGTCAGTCAGAATCAGGCGCAGGCTTTCATCCGATGCCAGTTTGAGGATCTCTGCTTGCAATTCAGCAGAACCGCCCAGCGTATTCACCAGAATCTCAGCATCCGGCAGGTCGCTGCGCATTTGCTTCAGATATTCGGCTGCTTCTCCGGGATTATCCGGATTATAATCAGTAATTGCAATATCATACGCAGAATTCAGCGCTTCGAGAACTGCCTTATCCGCATCCGACAGATTCACTAAATCCAGACCTTCCGGCAAAAACAGACGAATCTGATTGGGCAAATGCAGCACACAAATATCCTGAATCGAGGTCAGTTCCGATGCATTGACTTCTTTTGAAACCGGTGCAAACAAAATCTTCATAGCATTCTCCTTTGCAGATCATTGATCTCATGATACATAAACAAATACAAGTATATATACAAAGCCATTCGTATTATACACTATTTTGTCAGAAAAGTCAAGCTTCGCAAATATTTTTTGTGAGTTATTCCAACATTTTCCCGCAAGATTATCACAATTAGCAATAGAAAAATTCATAAACATATGGTATAATAGATACATATTCTGAAACCCGAAAGGATGACGATTTACATGGACAATAATCAAAACTGGGGCTATGAAGCGGTATTCTATCAGATATACCCGCTCGGATTCTGCGGCGCACCGTTTGAGAATGACGGCGTACCGGAACACCGGATCCTGAAAGTGCTGGACTGGGCCGATCACATTGCGTCACTTGGCTGCAATGCGGTCTACTTCTCGCCGGTATTTGAATCGGATACACATGGCTACAACACCAGAGATTTCAAAAAGATTGATACGCGGCTCGGTACGAACGAGGACTTTAAGCTCGTTTGCGATACGCTGCACGAGAAAGGCATCCGCGTGGTACTCGACGGCGTCTTTAATCACGTTGGCAGAGGCTTCCCGCAGTTCCGCGATGTCTGCGAGAAGAAATGGGACTCTCCGTTCAAGGACTGGTTCCATATCAACTTCGACGGCAACAGCAATTACAATGACGGGCTCTGGTATGAAGGCTGGGAAGGCCATTTTGATCTGGTGAAGCTCAATCTCCGGAATCCTGCTGTTACCGACCACATCTTCGATGCAGTCCGCTACTGGATCGAGTACTTCGGCATTGACGGCATCCGTCTGGATGTTGCATATTCGCTTGATTTTGATTTTCTCAAGGCGCTGCGCCGCTTTACGGACAGTCTCAAGCCGGATTTCTTCCTGATTGGCGAGCTGCTTCACGGCGATTATTCCCGCTGGGTCAATCCGGAAATGCTCCATTCTGCGACGAATTACGAATGCTACAAGGGATTGTATTCCAGTTTCAACTCTATGAATATGTTTGAGATCTGCCATTCGCTCAAAAACCGGTTCGGTCCGGAGCAATGGTGTCAGTATCGCGGCATGCATCTGCTTTGCTTCGCGGATAATCATGATGTCACCCGTATCGCAAGCATTCTGAACAATCCGGCGCACCTGCCGCTGGTATATACGATTCTGTTCGGTATGCCGGGCATCCCGTGCATTTATTACGGCAGCGAATGGGGTACACAGGCACGCAAAGAACAGGGCGACCCAGCGCTGCGGCCATGCTTTGAGCAGCCGGAAGAAAATGAACTGACAGCGCTGATCCGGCGTCTTGCACATGCTCATCGCGAATGCAAAGCGCTCTGCTACGGCGATCTGAAAGTGCCTGTCCTGACAAATCAGCAATGCATCATTCAGAGAGATTTTGAGGGACAGCGCGTATTTATCGCGGTCAATGCGTCTGATCAGCCCTATACTGCGCATTTCGATGCGGGCTACGGCCTTGCAGATGATCTCGTCACCGGCGGCACGCATGATTTCGGCGGCGGCAGTCTGCTCGAACCGCTGAGCTGCCATATCTGGCGCTGCAAATAAGTTTCTGATAAAAAACGGACAGATGTGTCATTCCGGATACATCTGTCCGTCTTTTGTTTTTCAGAAGAAAGAATCTTACTGCTCTTGTTCTGTTGTCGATTGCTCTGCGATTTGTTTTTGTTTCTTTTCAGATGATTTTTCCGGGAAGAGCGCTTCCTTGCTTTGGGCAGCTAGCTTTGCAATCGCCTGTTTGAGAACTGCCTGCTGTTCGGGTTCAAGCTGCCGCATAGCTTTGAGAATGGCACGAACGGAACGCAGTTTGTGTTGATGCATCTCATAAAATGTCTCCTGATCAGAAGCCTGGATCACATCAAAAATCGCATCAGTCAGCGTCCGTCTGGTTTCATCATCCAGCTCTTTGAGCCAGCTGTTCATGGTTTTGTTAATAAATGTGCCGAATTTAGAAAGCTCATCTGCATAGATAAAGTCATGCCGCATAATCTCCCATGAATACGCGAGATGCTGTCCGACGCCGTAGGCTTTACTGGTCACGATCTGATGCTCGGTATTACTGGTCAGAAGCTGTCCGACAAGCGATGACTGCGGAATGATGCTGCTGATTTTCGGGATCATTGCAGTATATTCCGGCATCGCCGCAATCTCATCCCGGAAACCCGGACCGTCAAAATCAAAGATTCTGCTGATGCGGGATTGATAGGCTTTCTCACAGAAGACCGATGCATAGACAGCGAAATTGCCGCCTTTGGAATGACCGCCCAGGAGCATTTCCGATTCGGAGATCAAGCCATATGCATTGACATATTCCACAGCAAATCGCTGCCCCGGCGTCTCCGCCATATAGCTGAAATTGAAATCCTCTTTCCAGCCGACAATGCTGCCGTCTGTCCCGCGAAATGAGATAAAGCTCCTGCCGTCCGGCAGCAGGCATGTGATCGCGGAAAACTGTGAATCGTCCGTATCACTTGTTCTGCTGACATATCCGGTCAAACGGATATCACGGAATCGCTCTGATGCGGAAAGCTTCTTCAGCAGTTCCTGATCCTGTTCATAACAAAAGCTGATCTGTTTTTCGTCAACATGCTCCGGATCAAACGCAGCAGCAGCCTCTTCGATCGTCACAGATTCTGAAAAGGAATTCGGAACGACCTGATCACAGGGAAGATAGCTCAGCTGTGCAAGAATCAATGCATCCACAGAATGAAACGCATCTTTCTCAAACGTGATATCACCGCGCCAGTCCAGATAATCCAACATATTTGCCATAGCACATCTCCTGATTTCAATGCATTGTGCATCGTATTTGCAATCTGTAATCATTTTACAGGATTCTGTTCGATTTGTCAACAGTCAAAATGACGGATTCGCGCCGTTTTTGCATATATCCTGTCATCCTGCAAATACTGATGCAGGAGGTGATTCTATGTCAAAGCATTCCAGACGAGCAGATGCCCAAAAGCAGCCGCTCCCCGATCAGACTGTCCAATATTATAAACGGCACGAAAAAACTGCGGATGATCTTCCGGAACCCGGCGAACTGCCGGTTATTACACTGCAAAAGGAAATTCCCGCAACAGAGCTGCATGATATGTAACAGAAAATATACAGCGCCCACAAAACGTGAGCGCTGTATTTTGCGTTTTAGTGGATTGCGCCGCGAACGACCTCATTTCGCTTGATCATAAAATCAACGATTGAGACATTTTCACCGCCGTAGGAGAAGAGACCGCCGCCACCGCCGGGCCACATAC